>SVCF01000018.1 GCA_015058475.1 Clostridium butyricum
TTTTATTTATTTTATTCTTTAACTCCAGTGTCTCCTACTCCTTGCATAAACCACTTTTGTGATACTAAAAATAATATTAATAAAGGTAATACTGTTATTGTACTTGCAGCCATTATTTGTGGCCACTTAATTCCATATGCTCCTCCCTGAATAAAGAATTGTCTAAGTCCTGCTGAAATTAAGAATTTCTCAGGACTTTTTGTTATTAGTGATGGATACATGTAGTCATTATAGTATGTTACAAAGCTTATTAATCCAAAAGTAATGAATGTAGGTTTAGTTAAAGGAAATACTATTCTCCATAGAATTTTCCAGTGGCTAGCTCCATCCATTCTTGCAGCTTCAATTAAACTTTTATTTATTTGTAAGAATGCCTGTCTCATTAAAAATATTCCAAATACACTTGCAAGATTACTTACTATAATACCTGTTAATGTATCTATTAAATTTACATTAGATAAAATCATATAACAAGGTACATAAGTTGCTGCTGATGGAAGCATATATGTCCCCATTATCACTGCAAACAATATTTTTCTTCCTTTAAAATTAAATTGTGTAAGTGCATATGCGATCATAGCACTACTTACTATTTGAAATGCAACAATTATTATTGCTACAAAAAAACTGTTTCTTATATATACTTCAAAAGGGGCATCTTTAAAGACTTCTACAAAATTGCTCCAATTAAAAGTCTGTGGAAATAATTTAGGCGGAAATTGAAATATTTCATCCTTAGTCTTTAATGCACTACTTATCATCCATATGAAAGGAAAAAATGTAACTATACTTATACAAATTAACGACATGTGTCTAAGAATTTCTAATATTATTTCTTTATTAGTCTTCTTCTTTTGTATAAAAATTTCATTTTCTTCAACTATTTTTTCAATATTTCTAAATGAACTTGTTGTTATATCCACTTTAATCCCACCTTATTATTAAAATTTACAATTGACAAGGAACAATTAAAAATTAAAAAGCTGTAAGCTTTTTTTCCTTCATTGTAAATTGTCAATTGTTAATTGGTATTCAAATCCCAATTTATAAATCTGTATATAATATTATGAATAACGTATCCAATTATTTTATCACTTAATAATGTACCCATTTCTTTGATGCCCCAAACTGCAATATTGCTAGTACCGCAACAATAACTAGTAATATAGTAGCTAGCGCAGTAGCTTGTCCTGTATTGAAGTTTTCAAATGCTGTCTGATAGTACAGATATAAAATTGTTCTTGTACTTCCTGATGGCCCGCCTTGTGTTAAAACCTTGATTTGATCATATGCTTTAAGAGAATCTATCATCAAAATTATACTCAAAAAGAAAGTTGTTGGTGATATAAGTGGCAATGTAATACTTTTAAACTTGTTCCATTTACTAGCTCCATCAACATCACATGCTTCATAAAGACTTCTAGGAACTTTTTCTAATGCAGTTAGATAAAATACCATTGCCCATCCTACTTGCTTCCATACTGTCACTATAACTACTCCTAGCATTGCTGTATTTGAACTTTGCAGCCACTGTGATTTAGGCAAACTTAATAACTGAAGTATGTAATTGGCAAGTCCTGTTTCTGGCTCAAAAATCCAGCACCATACTATAGAAATTGCTACTGTTGGTGTAATCCATGGTGAAAAAATTATAGCTTTATAAAAAGCAGAACCTTTTATTGATTTTTTTAATATCATAGCTAAAGTGAGTCCAAGAATTATTGTTGGTCCTACAGTTCCTATCATAAATACTATTGTATTTTTTAATGCTTCATAAAACATATCATCTGATATTAATGCTTCATAATTAGCAAAACCAACCATACTATAAATTGAACTCATATAATCCCAATCTGTAAAACTTATAAATATAGATTTAATCATAGGATAAATCCAAAATACACTTAAAGGAACTGCCGCTGGCAAAACAAATAATAAAATTGTTAGTATTCTTTTTATATTTCTACTAATTTTAGTTTTACTAATCATAAAATTTCACCCACTTAATTTTTTAGTTCATTTTTTGAACAAGTTAATATTAACAATGTTCATTGTTCAATGCAATAGGTTCATAATTTTTTCTTTATTAAAACCTAATTTATATAAGTTACGCAGTAACTTATAATGTACAATTGACAATGGACAATTAACAATGAAGGAAAAAAGTCTTCGACTTTTAATTGTATTATTGCATCGTTATTGCTTTAGCAATAACATTCGCCTAAGCGGATTATACTTGCCTAGGCAAATATAGATGCAATACTATAATTTAGAAAAACTGAAAGTTTTTCATCCTTCATTGTCAATTGTCCATTGTTAATTGTTAATTATAAAATGTTTCGCATTTTATTTATTAACGCTATCAAGTGCTTTTTGAGCTGTCTTTTGAGCTTCATCTAAAGCTTCTTTAGCTGATACATTTTCTATTTCTACTTTATCAGCAGCAATTTTTAATGCATCATAAATCTTTCCATCTGTTGGATCAATAAACATTGAACTTGCATGAACAGCCTGTAATGTTGGAATTGCTGCTTGTGGATTTTCTGAAATATGTGTCTTAAATATTTCTGTCTCTGCACTTAATTTATTAGCTGATATATATCCTGATGCTATTGACCATTTTGCACTTACTTCTGGAGTCGTAAAATATTTTATAAATTCATACGCACCTTGAATTTGTTCCTCACTAACATTTGAAGGTACACCAAAGCACCTTGCTTCTGCAACTGGTTTTGATTCTTCACCATCTTTAAATGCTGGTTGTTCCATCGCTCCAAGTTTTGTGAAATCTAGATCACCTTGATCCCCTGATGAACCTGTGTATCCTGCTGCTTTCCCTTGAACTACATCATCAATTGTAGCATACCAATATTCCCAACCTTGCCCAGTAGAATGAATTCTCATTATTTTATCATCATGAATCCACTTTCTAAAACTTTCCCAAACTTCAACCCATTCATCTGAATTAATAGTAACTGTTTTTCCATCTTCACTTAAAAAACTTGCCCCATTACTTAGTGATGCATCAACCAAATTATCTGGTCCCCACATTGGTTCCCATCCATAAAATGATACTTCCTCTCCATCTTTTTTAGTTAATTTTCCTGCTGCATTTGCAAGATCCATCCATGTTTTAATTTCTTCTGGATTTACTCCAGCATCTTCAAAACTCTTTTTGTCATAGTATAAAAGTTGCGTAGTTCCGTATGCAGGAAATCCAACTAGTTTATCACCTTTTTTTACTATGTCCATAAATGATTCTACATAATTTGCATCATCATATTCAGTATCATTTACTGTACATTTCTTTAAATCTGTAAGTAAATCCTTGTTTGAAAGAATTTCAACCTTATCGCTTTCTAACAATGTTAATGCTGGAGTTTTATTTCCTGCAATAGCAGCTTGTAGATTTTTAAAAGTAGTATCATAATCTTCTTGTGCTACTCCTTTTACTATGTATTTGTCTTGAGAATTATTGAAATCACTAATTATGCTTTCCATATTTTCTCCAAGTTTTCCTCCAAGACCATACCAATATTCTATAACAACTTTTCCATCTTCAGTTTTATTAGCTGCCTCACTAGTACCGCTTTTTCCACATCCTATGAAACTGCTTATCATAACAGTTGTCATTCCTAATGTAATTAATTTCTTTAATATTTTATTCATAACATATACCCCCATAATTTTTAAGTTCATTTTTTGAACAAGTTAATATTAACAATGTTCATTGTTCAACACAACAAGTTCATAGAAATTTTTTCTTTATTTGTATTTTTCAATCCATGTATAAGCTATAATTAACATATAATTCAAACAACATTGGAGGTATTTTATGAAAAAATTTAATTTTAAGTCTATTTTAATTTCGTCCCTAGTTATTTCAACTCATCTTAGCCTAACTACTTGCACATATGCTATTAATACAGTTGATTCTAACAGAAGTACTGATTCAAAACTTATCTGGAATGATGAATTTGATGGCGAAACTATTAATCATGAAAATTGGGTCTATGATATAGGTATAGGCAATAATGGATGGGGTAATAATGAACTTCAGTATTATACAAATAGAACTGATAATGTACGAATTGAAAATGGTAATCTAATAATCGAGGCAAAAAAGGAAAATTATAAAGATAAAAATTATACTTCTGCCAGATTGAAATCTAAAGGACTTCAAGAGTTTACTTATGGTAGAATCGAAGCTAGAATAAAACTCCCATCAGATCAAGGAATTTGGCCTGCTTTTTGGATGCTTGGCAGTAATTTTTCAAGTGATGCTGATTGGCCTTACTGCGGTGAAATAGATATTATGGAAAATGTAAGTAAGCAAAAAGATATATGGGGTACTCTTCATTGGAATAATAATGGACCTAATACATATGGTAAAAATTTATCTATTGAAAATGTAGAAGATTATCATGTTTATGCAATAGAATGGACAAGCTCTTACATCAAATGGTATGTAGATGATATTTTATATAATACAGCTATAATTGGTCCTGTTTATTTAAATGAAAATAGCTACTATATATCAAGCAATACTATCGCAAATAATGATGCATTTCATAAACCTTTTTTCATATTATTAAATTTAGCAGTTGGTGGAAATTGGCCTAAGTCTCCTGATGATACAACTGAATTCCCTGCTAAAATGTTTGTAGATTATGTACGTGTATATGAAACTTCAAAATAAATACAGTTAAAAAATAAGATCCTATGATTTATCATAGGATCTTATTTTTCTAATATATTTTTAATTGTTAATAAAAGGGCTTTTTAATAGGAATTCTATTTTATGCTTGAACTCCATTTTCAGCATCTAGTTCTTGTTGATAATTCATTGTATCTACTTTCTTAACAAATGGGAAGTAGATAAAGAAACCAACTGTCAAGAATACTACTTGAGCTAAAGCATATTTCCATCCACCCAAAATGAAACCTGAAATTACTGGTGGAGTTGTCCATGGTGGCATTGTTGCACCCATTGGAGGAAGTATTTGAGTTTTAATTGCCATATATAATAATATTGCATTTACAACTGGTACTAATATAAATGGTACACCCATTATTGGATTCATTACTATTGGAGTACCAAATAATATTGGTTCATTAATATTAAATAATCCTGATGGCGCTGACAATTTACCTAATTGTTTAAATTGAGCAGATTTTGCAAAGAATAGCATGAATAATACTATACCAATTGTTTGACCAGAACCTGATAAGTTAATGAAATTATCAAGGAATTGTTGACAAACTATATGAGCTCCATGAGCTAAATCTAATGTACCTGCTGCTTGTAATGTAGCATTAGCTTGAGTATTAGCTGTTAATAAACTACCAACAACACCACCAACAGTGTTACCACCATGGATACCAAAGAACCATAAGAATGGTACACAGAATGAAATTAAGATTGCTCCACCTAATGAATCTGAAGCTGCTTGTAATGGTCCTTGAAGAAGTTTATATACCATTTCTGGGAATGAAGTATGAAGACCAAATTTAAATACAGCATATACTATAGTTGAAGCTGCAAGTACTACTGTTGCTGGAATTAAAGCTGAGAAAGAGTTTACAACACCTTCTGGAACACCAGCTGGCATCTTGATTCTGATATCTTTCTTTAAGAACCAGCAATAAGTTGCTGCTACACATAAACTAACTATAATTGCAGTAAACATACCTTGTCCACCAGTCCAAGTTATTGGAATTACGCCTCCAACTTGAACAGCTTCTGTAGCTCCTTCTGGAGTGAAATCTACATAACTATTGTTTATTAAAATATATGCACTTAATGATATAACTGCTGAAGACATTGGCTCAAAGCCTTCATTTCTAGCATATACATAAGCCATACCTAATACTGCTACAAGAGCCATAATATTCATTGTAGCACCTTGACATTTAAATAATGGATCATTCCAAGTTGGTCCAAATGTGTTTGCCATAAAATCAGTAAATGCTGTTAATGGAAAACATGCAATTAATAAGAAAATAGATCCAATAATGTTTAAAGGTAATGTGTAAAGCATACCGTCTCTTAAAGCAATAACGCCTTTAAGATTAACGAATTTCATTATTGCAGGAACTACCTTTTCGTTTAATGTTTGATTAAAAGACATAATAATTTCCTCCCTTATTAAATAATAATTAATAAAATATAAATAATTACAAATAAAAATTTGTATTATTACCTTTTAGCTTAAAAGATTTATATAACTTCAAATTACCCCTTTAAAATTATAAAGGCTTATATTGTAAGATACTTGTTCTAGTTGCTATTTTGCTAAGCTTAAAGCTAAATCTAGAACTTTTGCTCCATTCATCATTCCATAATCAATCATAGGAATTACTTCAACAGGAATTCCTGCTGGGTCACATTTTTCTTTAACTTTACCTAATGTGTATGCTACTTGTGGTCCAAGTAATGCTACATCCATACTCTCTAAATGTTGATCAATTTGTGATTCTGGATATGCATTTATTTCACACTCTACCCCTTTTGATTTAGCTGCTTCTCTCATTTTACCTACTAATACGCTTGTTGACATTCCTGATGCACAGAATAATTTAATATTTATCATATCTAATCCCTCCCTTTTCATGATATATTTATTTTAAATTTATTATGAGCTAATTTAATTTAAGAAATTATTTAATTAGTGTATTTATTACTTTTCTTAATTCCATAATTTGTTCTATTAAATTTTTTTCAGTAATTGCTGTCATTAAATGATCTTGAGCATGTACAAATAATATAGAAAAATCTACTTTTTCTCCTGCTGCTTCTTTTTGAAGCATTTCAGTTTGAGAATCATGTGCTTTTGCTAAAGCTTCATTAGCTAATTTCATTTCTTCTTCAGCTTCTTCATACTTTCCTTCATTTACTTTATTTAAAGCCATATATGCATGATTCTTGCAATCTCCTGCATTTACTATAATATTCATTATTGCTAATTCTAATGGTTCCATTGCTATCCCCCCCAATTTTTTCTTTATTACGTTTACACTTATATATAAAGCAAAGCTTGTGCCAAACACTATATTCTGTGTTTAATTTTTAGCATCAATTGACTTATAAATTAGCTGAACCTTGCATATTATGTAGTTTTAAAAAATTCATTAAATTTTTTCTGCTTATTTAATAATTGTCTGTATATTTTATAGTGTTTTTAAATTATCAATAGTGTTTACGCCAAGAAAATAGTGTTTGGTGTATAAACACTATTTCCAAACACTAAATAATCATTAATTGACCTTTTAAATTTATTTATGTTATTATTTTCATATATTAAGTGTAATACTTTTCACTATTATATTAAATTCAATGGAGGTTCTAAATGACAAAAAGAGAATTAATTTATCAAAAATTTCTTCAATTGAACTTTACAGAAGGTATTGATACAAAAAGTTTAGCTCAAATAGTAGAAATGTCTAGAGCAAATCTTAGTCATGAATTAAATGAATTATGCAAAGAAGGAAAACTAATAAAGTCTAACGGAAGGCCTGTTCTATACTTTTTAGCTTCCCAAAAAAAATCAAATAATACCTCTCAGTTAGATTTATTATCTAAGGATAATATTTCACTAAAACCTGCAATCGAACAAGCTAAAGCAGCTATTCTCTATCCTCCAAAAGGGATGAATTGTTTAATATTAGGTGAAACTGGTGTTGGTAAATCAATGTTCGCTTCATTAATACACAATTATGCTGTAGAAATGAATATAAAACCTAAAGAATCTAAATTTATAACATTTAACTGTGCTGACTACTCTAATAATCCACAATTATTAACTTCTCAACTTTTCGGTGTAAAAAAGGGAGCTTATACTGGTGCAGAAAGTGATAAAGAAGGTCTTATTGAACAAGCTGATGGTGGAATACTGTTTTTAGATGAAGTCCATAGATTACCCCCTGAAGGACAAGAAGCCCTTTTCGTCTTTCTAGATACAGGTACTTTTAGAAGAATGGGGGATTCCCAAATCAGATCTTCTGATGTTTTAATTATTTCAGCCACTACAGAAGAACCTTCTTCTGCACTTTTAAACACTTTCAGAAGAAGGATACCAATTGTAATAAATATACCATCACTTAAAGATAGAACCCTAGAAGAACGTCTATTTTTAATAAAAAACTTCTTTAAATATGAGAGTGTTAGATTAAATAAAGAAATTTATGTATCGCTAAATACAATAAGATCATTGATTTCTTATGACTGTCCAAATAATATAGGTCAATTGAAAAGTGATGTACAAATGCTTTGTGCAAAAGCCTATTCTGAATTTTTAACTAATGTTAGAAGTGATGTAAGAATAAATAGTAGCAGCCTTCCAGCGTATATTAAAGAAGGCCTTTATAAAGAAAAAGAACATAGAGTATTATGGAATAATTTAATAAGTGAAGAAATCGAGTTTTTTAGGTTTAATGGCAATAATACTGATAGCGATGAACTATTTACCAGCAATGAAAACACCATCTATGATTTCATTGAAAATAAATTAAAAAAATTAAAATCTCTTGATATTTCTAACATTGACATTGAAAATATACTGGAAAAGGATATTGCTAAACACTTCCAAAATAATTTTTATGCTGTATCTAAAGATTTCAATAAAAAAAATTTATTAGCAATAATTGCTCCAGATGTTTTAGAATGTTTTGATAATATTATATCCTATATTGTTGAAAATCTTCCTTTGAAATTTGATAATAATCTTTATACAGCCTTTGCGCTTCACATTAATACTTTAATTGATAGAATTCATAGCAAAAAAATAATAACTAATCCTAATTTGGATAAAATACGTCATCTGTATCCTGTAGAATTTTCTATTGCATTAGGAGTAAAAAAAATCTTAGAAGAATTTATCGGATACAAAATTCCTATTGATGAAGCTGGCTATATCACATTATTTTTACTGCCAGATGTCACATTAAGCGGTAATGCCAATGATAAAGTTAAAATTATTTTAATTGCTCATGGTGAATCAACAGCTACTTCTATGTGTAATGTTGTTAATAACTTACTTGGAGAAGATTATGCCATTCCAATTAATGCTCCACTAGATGTTCCACCGTCTAAAGTACTTGAACATCTAAAGCTTATTATCAAGGACAATCCAACAGATTCTGGTTATTTATTATTGGTTGATATGGGATCACTCTTAACTTTTGCAGATACAATTCGTGAGGATTTAGGTGTTGATCTTAAAATCATTTCACTTGCCTCAACGTTACATGTTTTAGATGCTACACGAAAAGCTCTGCTAGGTTTATCTTTAAATGAAATATATAATGATGTAATTATGATAAATTCTTATTTGCAAATCCATAAAAATTTAAATAATCAGTCGGTTCCAAGCAACAAACATTTAATTATTACAGCATGCTTAACTGGTGAAGGTGGATCTGATGCTATCAAAGATTTCTTAAGTATAAATTTACAATATCCTAAAGATTTAATTGATATAGTATGTTTAAGCTGCCTTGATAAAAATGATTTTATAGATATGATTCATAATTATGAATATTACAATGATGTTCTATTTTTAGTATCATCATTCCCTCTAGATTCTTTAGGTATCAAACAATTTTCTATGTCTGATACTATTAGTGGTAAAGCATTAAATGAAATGCAGAATTTAATTAATACTAAAATAGCACTATCAAATATTCCTAAAGTACTAAATGAAAATATCCCCAATATTTCCGGGATTACTTTAGCCAATGATATAAATTTATTATTATCTGAATTACAAACTAAACTTTCTATTTGTTTAACTTCTGAACAACTTGTTGGTATAACACTTCATCTATCTTTCCTTATCGGAAGGCTTAGAAATAATGAAAAAACGGCTTTATATCCTAATAAAGAAAACTATATCAAAGAAAATTTTTCTCGTTATAATATAATAAAAGAAAGTATCATAGGTATAAGAAATAAGTACAATATTGAGTTTAGCGACAATGATATATGCTATCTAATAGAACATTTCTCATCTAAATAAAGACATAAGCTTATATCGATGATACAATTAATATATTAATCATTATTAACAAGAAAGGTGATTATTGTGTTTAGCAATGAAATAATAAAAAGCTTAAATGATTTAGAATTAATACTTTATAGATATATAATGAGCAATAAGGAAAAAATAGTTTATATGAGAATTAGGGAATTGGCCGATGAAGCTCATGTTTCAACCACCACTATATTAAGATTTTGTAAAAAGCTTAATTGTAATGGATACTCTGAATTTAAAGTAAAATTAAAATTATATCTTGAAGATAGCAAAAACAATAAAGTGAATGGTGACAAATCAATTATTATTGATTACTTCAAAAAATTGGATACTGATGAATTAAATGAAAAGATTGAAACTATATGTGACTTAATAAGTTCATCAGCTAATCTTGTGTTTTTAGGCTCAGGAACATCCGGTATACTCTGCAAATATGCAGCTAGATATTTTTCAGCAATTGGCAAATTTGCAACATATATTGATGATCCATATTTTCCAACTAATTATAAAACATACGAAAATTGTGTAATTATTGTTTTGTCTGTATCTGGTGAAACTAAACCTGTAATTAATCTAATTAATAATTTCAAAAGAGAAAACTGTGCAATTATAAGTATAACTAATAGTGAGAATTGTACTGTCTCTAAAATTTCAGATTTAAATATTTCTTACTATATACACCAAGAAAAGGTAGGTATTTCAGATATTACCACTCAAGTTCCTGTAATGTACATAATTGAGAATATTGCTAAAGTTCTTCATAATAAATATAACTAAAAAATTTCTTTTAGTTATATTGCCAAATATAAGTAGCCTTGAAAGATTTAATTTATACTTCTTTTAAGGCTTTTTATACCAGAATTTAATATTTCATCAAGCATATCATCATAAAATTTTAATCCATCTTCATTTAGTTCAAATTCATCTTCGTTTGGGAATATTCTAAACAATGCTATTGATGTTTTTAAACATTTAAACTCATTTCTGTAAATTATAATTCATCTCTAAAATTAAGCTTAATTAATTTTTACTATATCTAATTTTATGATATAGTATTATACTCGCTGATATAAATGATATAGAATTAGCCATTAATACTGGTATATCTTTATTGATCATTCCATAAACAGCCCAAAGAAATATTCCTATAGTAGTCATTAAATACATACCAAGTGATATTGCTTCTGTATCTTTAGTTTTTATTACTTGAATTACTTGTGGTAAAAATCCTAATGTCGTTAATGTAGCTGCAATTGTTCCTATCATACTATGATACCTCCAAATTACTAATTTATTATTAAAACATCCTCTTTAAATTGCACTATTAATTATCTAATTTTACTATAACATAATGGATTTTCTTTTTCTCATCAATTCAAACTTTAGTAACATGTAATTAGAAATAGTCATTTGTTTTTTTCTATAACACAACGTTTTAGAATTAATTTCCAAAACATTGTGTATCATGAACTATACGTATACTTTTTACATAAAATTAAATTTTAAAAACTTAAATTTAATGCTTACTTATTTTTAATACAATTTTTTAAAAAATTGATATTTATATAATAAAAGACCACTAATTCAAAATTAGTAGTCTTTTATAAATAGTTACTAAATAAAAATATTTATTAACCTATTACTTCAGTTATTTCAAATTCATTTACTATTCTTTCACCATTAACTGTTAATATTATTTGGTACTTACCTTCGGTTATTCATTACTTATGTTCTTTCCACTCTCATCAACAATATATCCACTAACATCTATCATTACATTTCCTTTTGAATATTATTATAGCTCTTTTCCATTTGTTGAAATTACATTCTTATACCAGAAAAAACTCTTCTTTCTTATTCTTCTTAAGTCTTTAATATCAAATTCATCTCTGTTAACATAGATAAATCCATATCTCTTTTTAAAACCTTCATGAGTACTTATTAAATCAATAGCTGACCAAGGACAATAGCCAATTAAATCAACTCCATCAGATATAGCTAATTGTGCTTGTTCTATGTGCTTTCTTAAATATTCAATTCTGTAATCATCATTTATAGTATCATTTTCTTCAAGTTTATCATAAGCGCCTAGACCATTTTCAGTTATAATTATTGGAAGTGCATATCTTTCATAAACTTCTCTTAATGTATTTCTAAATCCTACAGGATCTATTTCCCATCCAAATTCAGTCTTTTGTAAATTTGGATTAGATACACTTTTAAATATTCCACGCTCACTATGTCCACTTTGCTGATCTCCAGCAGATCTTTCATTAGTTATTTCTCCACAAAACTCTTCTACTGTAGTAGTGTTATAATAGTTAAACGCTATAAAATCTGGTTTTCCACTTCTTAATGCTTCCATATCACCTTCTTCTATAGTAGGTTCTATACCCTTTTCAACCATATAGCTCCATGCTATTGGATTATATCTTCCATATACAGCCATATCTAAATATAGCCAGTTTCTTACGGCCGAACAGTTGCTAGCTGCAAGTATATCTTCTGGCCTTGAGCTTGCTGGATATACTGTACTTATATTCGGTGCAGGTCCTATCTTAGCATTAGGACACATATCATGACATAATTTCATAGCTTTAGCTTGCGCTATTAACATATGATGATTTTGCTTATATAATTCTCTTTGAACATTATCAGTTTCTATTCCATCTAAAGTTCCAATAACATCTCCGACAAGAGTCATCATATTTTGCTCATTTATAGTTAACCAATACTTAACTCTGTCACCATAGTTATCAAACATAACTTTTGCAAAATTCACAAATGCATCAATAGTTTCTCTATTTGACCATCCACCTTTTGTTTGAAGTGCTGCTGGCAAATCAAAGTGATACATTGTAACTATTGGCTGTATATTATATTTTAAACATTCATCTATTAAATTGTTATAAAATTCTATACCTTTAGGATTTACTTCTCCAACTCCATTTGGAATAAGTCTTGACCATGAAATTGAAAATCTATAAGCTTTAAATCCCATTTCTGCAAATAAAGCAACATCTTCTTTATAATGATGATAGTGGTCACTTGAAATCTTAAAATCTGGAGTCCCTTCTGGTATTTCTTTAATATCTTGAACTGAAGGTCCTTTACCATATTCTAACGATGCACCTTCTACTTGATATGCTGATGTTGATGCTCCCCATAAAAAGTCACTTGGAAATTTTTTTAATTTTTTATGAAACATTAAATTCTCTCCCTTCTTCATTCATATACTTTTTTATACTTTAATTATATCATCTAATAAACACTAATTGTTTCTCATAGCATATTTAGTTACATACATTAATATTATGTTACTTGTTTTTTTATAAAACACTCTGTTTTATTATATTATTTAGCCATTAGTCAATTTAATAATAATAAAGCTGTATCAAAAAAGTAATAATTTTGATACAGCTTTATATATACATTATCTTATTCTTTCATATTTCTTTTTACTATTTAGATTTTATTCATAAATGCTAACTACTCTTTATTACTAGTCCAAAATTCCTGAATTACAGTTGTTAATTCATCTCTAGTAATCTGATTATTTAAATACTTTTTCAACTCTCCACCAACAATTTGTGAATTACTACTTGGTAAATAACTGTTCATAAGTTCCATTGTTTTTCCACTTTCTCTATAACTTATTACTTCATTTACTAGTGGATCATTTTGAGTAACCTTTATATTATTGAATGATGTTATAAGCCCAGCATCTTCTACCAAGAATTTATTTCCTTTTTCATTATAAACTAGATAGTTAAAAAACCTTTTAGCAGCTTCTTGTTGCTCTACTGAACTGTTATTTTTATCAATTACCATATATTTAGTTACACCTAAAATTATTTCATTATTTCCATAGTCAGAAGCACTATTACTTATTGGAACAGGAATAAATCCAAATTCATTATTTCCACCACTATTATTTAAAATTAACTGTGATGCCCAATTTCCCATATACCAAAAACCAACATCACCTTTTCCAATTATTTCTGCACACTTATCATATGAAGGTAATAATGGACTTTCAGCATATATGTTGTATGCTTTCATAATATCAAATGTATCAATTAATCCATTTAAATTACTACTATTTTTTATATCAATAGTTCCATTTTTTAAATTATTAAAATATGTATCTACACTATCACCTTGTGAAGCTTCTATTGAATATACTGTTGATAAAAAGTGATCTCCAAGGGACCATTCTTCATTTGTTATTATAAGTGGTTTTTTTCCTATACCTTCCACTTTCTTAAATGCTTCTTCTAATGATTCTATTGTATTTATTTTACTAATATCTACACCAGCCTCATCTATAACCTTTTTATTATAAATAAATCCCACACCTTCTGTCGCAAAAGGAAATGCAATAGTTTTTCCATCTTTATTTTTTGCTACAGATGAAATCTCTCCAGAAATGTTCTTTATCCATTCTTCATTTGATAAATCAACAAAATTATCTGAAAATTGTTTAATATGAGCTGAATCTATAACTGTAATTGTAGGCCCATTATTTGCAGCATACATAGAATTTAATTTTTCAATATATGAACTTGATTGACTATACTTTACTATTTTTATATTAATATCTTTATTTTCTTTTGAAAATTCATCAATTGCATTTTCTAATACTGCTGTAATTTCTGGTTTTGAATTCAAAATAGATATATTAACAATGTTATCATCTTCCTTTGTTACTGAACATCCAGTTATAAGTGACATCATTAAAATAAATATAATAAATATCGATAATATTCTTTTCATTGTTCCTCACCTCACTCAAAATTACTCTGTTTTAAATTTTTCTATATTCATATGTAGTTCATCAACAATATTTAAAATATTATTACCAGCTTCCTTAACTCTTGCAACAACTTCTATTTGATTTTCTGATGAAGCAGTAACTTCTTCTGCTACTGCTGCACTTTCCTCTGCACTACTTGCTAATGTTTCAATAAGTTGTAAAAGTTCGTCACTAAATTCTTTTATATATTGAATTAAATTATTAAAAGATTTTATATTATCTCCAATTTTTTTATCTGCATTTGTTATATCATTAAATATTCTTAATGTTTCATTAACTGTTGAGGTTTGAACATCCATACTATCATTAATTGAATTCATTAAATTTGTAGTTAAATTTGCTTTTTTTCTTATATTATTAAGTATTGAAGATATTTGATTTGTAGAAGTTTGAGATTCATTTGCTAATTTTCCTACTTCTTCTGCCACTACTGCAAATCCTTTTCCACTTTCTCCTGCTCTTGCTGCTTCAATTGATGCATTTAATGCAAGAAGACTTGTCTGATTAGCTATATCACTTATTGCTTCTATTATTTTATCAACATTAGATACATACTCAGATAATTCTTTGACTTCCTTAACAGCTTCTCCTACCAATTGTGATTGATTTTGTGTAGACTTTTTCAATTCTTTTGTATCATTATTTCCATTAATAAGAGCCTTCTCTGATATTTCAAGTACATTATTAATCTCACCTAATTCAACTGTCACTTCATTCATCTTTTCATCAAGTGTTTTTACATGAGTTAGTATATCTTCTGTTTTACTTGCTTGTGCTACAGAACCATTTGCAATTTCATCCATTGCTTTAGAAATATCTTTACTTGTTATTTCTGCTGTTGTAGACATTTCATCTAAAGTAATTGAAGCAGTTCTTAAATGATTACTATTACCTTGTACACTTTTAACAAGATGTTTTAATGATTTAACCATTTCATTAAAATCATCTCCTATTTGATTGATTTCTTTTGTTCCATTTAAATCACATTCTGCCATTAAGTCACCTGCTGCAACTTCTTTAGATAAATTAGCTAAATGTGAAATTGGTCCCATAACATGTCTTGAAATATATAAAGCTAATAAAACTATTAATATACATAAAATCACTATTAACGGTATTGATGTAAAGAAAACACTCTTAAATCCAGCATACATAGCTTCATTAGGAATAGTAGTCATAGTTCCCCATTTTAATGAAGGAATAAAATTATATACAGCAGTTCCTGACTCACTACTATGCTTATAATTAATACTACTAAAATTTCCATTCAATGCTTTTTTAGCACCAACAGCTAATTCATTAAAATTATCGCTTAAAATGTTTTCATTCATTATTTTGCTTTCATCTGAATGATATGTTACATCACCATTATAATTAAATGTAAATATTTTTCCCCCATCTGCAAAAAATATATTTCCTATATTATCACCAATACTCTTAACATTTACCTTGCTAATAACATATCCTACGATAACATTATCTTGCTTAACTGGACATGAAAATACTATTGTATTTATGTTTTTTTCATCATCAATAAAAACATCACTTATATAAGAATAACCTTTCTCAACACCTTCAAAATAAGCTTCATCAGCTATACTTTCATTTTTTGATCCATATGAATCTGCTAATATATTTCCATTAACATCTGTATACATAATATTCACTATACTTGTATCTTGAGCCTGCTTATTTTTTAATTCATTATTTATACTTTCAATATTATTGCCATAAATAGTTTGAGATGTTGCAATTTCTTCTACTAATAATATATTATCTTCTCCCCATCTATCCAAGTGTTCTGTCACCATACTTGAAATTTGTTTCATAGAACTTACTTCACTTTCATACATAGATGATTTAATTATCATACTAGACATAGATGCAAATATAATAAGAGGCAATATCCCTACTGCTAAAAAACTTACTAGTAAATATTGTTTTAGACTTCTACTTTTTTTCATCTTAATTTTTTTTAGATATTTTTCTTTTCCCATATTATCCTCTCCTTTTTATATTTATATATTTATAAAAATATAAATACACTATACCCTTTATCCCCATATTTTAGAAATAGTTTTGCTAACTATCTTTTTCTTTGTTGATTTCCCAAACTTTATATTTACTATAATTTAGCATATACATATATATATTATACCAATATTATCTATATTAGCACAATATTTTTTTATATAATTATATATTTTTATTTCATATAAGTATTTTTTATCACATTTTGTAATATAAAATCATATTCAGTCTTTTTAATAATAAAATATATAAAATAAAAAGATGAGTCCCTCTTCAATACTGGAATCATCTTTTTATTTATAGATATTTAAAAAAATATTTTAGCATTTTTTATTTTTTTCATTAATTTCTTTAATTATTACTATCACTTCTTCTTTTAATTTTTGAGGTATAAATGTGGGTCTACTAAAATAATAACCTTGAACGTAATCAACTCCAAGTTCTAAAACACATTCAAGCTGCTCTCTAGTTTCTATACCTTCTGCTATTACTTTAATTTCTCTACTCTTTGCATATGAAGTAAGATTTTTTATTATTTTTCTTCTATTAATATCATGCTCTACACCTTGTACAATATCCATATCAATTTTAACAAAGTCTGGAGTTATATCTAATAATACAGATTCATTATTATATCCTGATCCAAAATCATCTATAGCAAGTTTAGCATTCCACTCTTTTATTTTTTTGATTTTATCACTTATTACATTTTTATCAGACTGCTCATTTTCTAAGAGTTCTAATACAATATTCTGCAATTCATTTTTATATTTAAATTCAAGTTTATCAATGTCTTCATTAGTTAACAAACAATTAGGGAGAGAATTAATAAATAGCTTTGCTCCATTAAAATATTCTTTGTTTTTGCAATAAAATTCTAATCCTTTAAACATTGTAAGCTTTTCAATTTCATAAAGCTTAGATTCAGATGTTGCTATTTGAATTATTTCAAGAGGACTTCTTATACTTTCCATCTTTGACCTCATTAAAGCTTCATAAGCAAATATTTTCCCAGTATGAATATCTATAATTGGCTGGAATGCATATTCTATAAGTTCATTTTCAATTAACTTATTTAAATCCTCACCTCTATTTAATAAGTTATATACCTTATTATATTCTTCAATATCAAAATAACCTATTGTACCCTTTGCTGTTTTCTTAGTTTTAATTGCGGTAAATTCAGAATATCTACATAATTCATCGTATTCCATGGAATCTATTGGATACCATGTAACCCCAAAAGTTGAACGTATTTTTTGACTTTTTTCATCCGAAAGTTTAAAATCAGTTCTTTTTAATTGAAAATGTATGTCCTTAATTAGATTTTTTATAGAATCTTTATTATTATTTTTATACGTAAATATAACAAACTCATCTGCTGATCGTCTGCATATTATTGTTTCATCACTTTTATATTTTAGAAGTATACGTGCAGCTGCTTTAATATATTCATCACCTAGCTCATAACTAAAGTTATTATTTATTATTTTTAAATTATCAAGATTTATTGTAATTATTGCAGCAATATCACATGCTTTTTTTCTTAAAACATCTTCTACATTATTACGAAATCCAAGTCTATTTAACAAATTAGTAAGTATATCATAATCTCTTTCATATTCTATTTCTTTTCGCTTAAGTATATCTTGAGTAACATCATTAATTACACCTAATACTTTTATTTCATCAGATTTAATACTTAATTTTATATATTTAGTATTCCCATTAACTTCTATTGAATATATATTCTTTTCCTCATCTGGAGAGTTTATTATTTCTCGCATAATATCATCAAAATTAAATATATCAATACTTTCCTTATCCCAAAATTCACTTTCCATTCCCAAATTATAAAAAAATCCTTTAGTACAAAATATCTCCTCTTTTCCAAACTCATACTCAAATGCACCAATAGGCATATTTAATAATTCTAATATTTGAGATAGCTTTGACGCAGAATCTATAGATCTAGCACTTAAATTCATTATTTCTTTAGATAAATCATCTATTTCTGTTATATTAACCTCATCTAAGCTTATAGCATCTTTAGGATCACTCTGTTTAACCTGTCCTACCAAACGTTTAATTGGATTAGTAATTCTATTTCCAATTATAAGTGCCAATACTATAGCCAAAGTAGTTGAAATTACTCCAGACATATATATAATGAATCTAATTTTATCTTGATAATAAAATAACTGGCTTTTATTCTTTATGCCTATAATTGCCCATTTTCCTGCTTGTTCACTATCATTATTAAAATTTAATGGTTTTATGCATGCATATAACTTCTCATTTCCATGTTGGTGTCCTACAACTTCATATATATCATTATAAAGTGGACTTCCAATTTTTATACTTGCTGGTGCTTCTTCTTTATCACTAAGTTTATAATTAAAAATTGATATACTTTTAAATTCTAAATCATTGTTAGAATCATATGCTAATATAAAGGAGTCTAGTTCTTCTGAAATTCCATATTCATCTATTTGCTGTTGTATATAATCATTGGTTAATTCAATTCCTAATACTCCATAAATATTCTTATTTGTATCTATTATAGGAACAGAATAAGTTATACTTTTATTTTGACTATTGCATAAATTAACATCTTTTCCCCAATAACCAATATTCATATTAGAGTTATTAAAATTACTCTTTGCTATTTCTATAGGCTTCCTTACCACTTCATTATAATTCCATTCATTTTGATTAAATTGATATTTTTCTATGCAATGTGGAGAACGTGTTATTTTTAATTTTTTTTCTAATCCTTGTCCGCCTACACATAATAATAAATCTGAATTATTAGCAGCAGTATTTTGAGGATTTATATCTTTAATATAAATTCCATTCTTTAAAATATTATTTTCTTCTTCATTTTCTGTATCTAATATTAGATATGCACCAGTTACATAATTTTTTTTAAGAATAAAAAGCAATTTATTTGATATATCACTTAAAATTTCTAAAGATAACTCTTCATTTTTATTAATTTCTTTTGGTAAAATTTTTTTATTAAATAGCGCTTGCTCTATGTAATTACTTATATCTTCTTGGGTATCATCTAAATCTCCCCAATACTTTTCCATCTGTGTCTGAACAAATAGACTTTCTTTGTTAACTTTATTTTCAAAGCTTGAAAAAGCATTATCTCTAATTTCATTAATAATGCTTCCTTTAGTAATTGTAAATATAAATAAAACTTCTTGTATTATCAATGAATATACTATTGCTAGAAAAATTTTATTTTTTATTGATTTACTTTTTAAATTCATATTTACACCTTCTAACCATAACAACATTTATTTAAAAATACTATTTACTTTTATTATACTATAATGAAATTATTAACACTATAAATAATTAGATATTTTTACTATCTTTTCATATAAATATGCAAATAAAATAGGAACTATATTTTTACGTATAGTTCCTATTTTATTTGAATTTTATAATAATAGTAAAGTATCAATTTTACTTATTATTTACCTGCTAATTTTAAAGCAAAGTCTAAAACTTTTTCTCCATTCATCATTCCATAATCAACCATTGGAATAACATCTATTGGAACACCTTTTGGTGTGCATATTTCTTTGGCTGCTGATAATCTATATCCTACTTGTGGCCCAAGCAATGCCGCATTTACCCCATCTAGATTTGCATGCATTTGACTTTCTGGAAATGCTGCAATATCTACTTCTAATCCTCTTTTATTAGCTGCTTCTTTCATTTTGTTTACTAATAAGCTTGTCGACATTCCTGCTGAACAAAATAATCTTATTTTTACCATAAAACCATCTCCTATAATATAAATTCTTTTTGATATTCATTAAAAATTTAAATTCTAATATGTATTTGTTTTATCTATACTATATTATACAAGCAATAAACATGCCAATTTAAAAATTCTTTATATTCTCTATGATCCCCTAATTTTCTAATACTTTAAAAACTTTTCTTACTATTATAATCTGCTAATGTGTTTCATTTTGAGAAAAAAGAGTGAAACACATTAATTATATGTTTCACTTTACTGTACATTACTAAATCTACTATATAATATTTCTAGACTTCCAGGCTCCTCTATTCCACCTTCTATAAAAAATTACTGCTCTAAAACATTCATCAAGCATCATTGCCAGCCATACCCCCGCAAGCCCAAGACCAAATTCAATTCCAAATACATACGAAAGTCCTGTTGCTATAAACCACATAAATATTATTCCAATACATGTTGGATATTTTATATCTCCTGCTGCTTGAAGCCCTCTAATTATAACTATATTTATTGTTCTTCCTACTTCTAAAAATATATCAATAAAAAAAAGTGTTTTCCCTACTTTAAAAATTTCTGTATTAGATGTAAATACACTTAAAAATATGTCACTAAATAAATATAGTATCATTGACATTACGATACTAACCAGTAACGCTGGTTTTAAAGTTGATATAACTTTTTTATATGCACCATCTTCATCACCTGCTCCAATTAAATATCCTACTCTAATTTGATTAGCTTGACCTACTGCTGAACTATATAAAAATGAAAACCAAACTAAAATATTAACATAAGCTTTTGTTGTAATTGCTGTTGTTCCCATTGTATTAACAAATATTAATATTACCATTTGAGAAAGGCTATATGAAATTGATTCTCCTCCTGTAGGAAGGCCTATCTTCATAAGTCTTTTAAAAGTTTCAAATGGAAATGGTTTTAAATATTTAATAGATATCTTTTCTTTTATATTCACTTTAAATGAATATATTATTATTACTACTCCAACTAATCTGCTAAATACACTAGATATAGCTACTCCTGATATTCCCAACTTCGGAAATCCTAAATATCCATTTATTAATATAAAATTTCCCACTATATTTATTATATTTATTAATACAGATATATACATTCCTTGTTTCATAAGACCATTGCTTCTAAAAATAGCTGAATATGTTAAGAATATCGCTTGAAGAAATATACCACCACCAACTATACTTATATATATTCCTGCATCAGCAAACAGCTCTCCTGGCAATTTCATCATAGTAAAAATCTGTTTATTAAACATTAATAGTAGAATACTTATAATCATACTAAATGCTAAATTGGTAAATAATGCAACAGAATAAACTTCTGAAACCTTATTTTTATTTTCTGCACCTAAATATTGCGACACTAATATTATAGTTGCCATTGTTATTATGTTAAATGTTATTAAAAGTACATTCATAATCTGATTTACATTACCTATTGCTGCTACTGCATTTTGAGACACCCTACTTATCATAAGCTGATCAGCATTGCTTACAAGCATTTGCAATACAAGTTCTATAAAGATTGGCCAAGTTAATTTAAAAAGAGATGTGTTACTGTTAATTTTATTTATATTACTCATTTTTATAGTCTCCTTACAAAGAGTTTGTTTTATAAATCTTTTCTTTAAAGATACCTTTTATATATAAATTAATCTATTGTATAAACTTCTAAAAATATAGTAAAGAAATCTTTTCATTATATTATTTTATTGAAAATTATATGATTTGTAATTAATTTCTATATTTTAAATTAATGTAATTCCTAGCCACTTTAAGATTATTAGTTATACCTTTACAATATCATATTTTAATTATTATTATTGTTATTTTTATTTTTTAGTAACACTTGCCTATTAATGTTATTTGTTATAAAAAAAAATATACTGTTTTATATATTTTTACATATAAAACAGTATATTTCTATAACTTTTATATAATATTAACCCTTAATTGGATAATTCTTAAAACTAACTATTCTTATTAGTTTTAAATTTTACTTTACTTTTATATCTGAACCATTTATAAATCCTAAACTTTCTAAACTTGAGCCATTATCACTGCTTGTTACAAACTCAATAAATTCTTTTACTGGGGTACTTGCTTCACCTTTTGTATACATATGACCATATGACCAAAATGGATATGATCCATCACAAATATTTTCAGTATCACAAGTTATACCATCTATACTTACTACCTTTAATGCTGATTTTGCTTCATCACTATTCATATAAGCTAAACCTAAGTAACTAATTGAACCATCATTTGCTTTCATTGCTTCAAGAACTGCACCATTTGAATCTTGCATTACTCCAAGTGAATCATTTTCTAAAGATGCATCCCCATCTAATATTGTTTGTTCAAATGTAGCTCTTGTACCAGATCCTGATTTTCTATGAACTACAAATATTTCTTTATCTGGTCCACCAACATCTTTCCAATTAGTAACTTTCCCTGAAAATATGTCTTTAATTTGATCTTTAGTTAAATTATCAATTCCAAGAGAATTGCTTACTACAATTCCAAATCCTTGCGCAACAACTTTATGATCCACTAATTCTTTTGCTTTATCTTCTTCTAATTTTTCTTCTGCAAACACATCTGAATTACCTATATCCACACTTCCTTCTGATACTTGACTAAGTCCTGTTCCTGACCCACCTGCTTGTGCACTTATTTCAACATCTGGATATTTTTCATTAAATTTTTCTATTGATTGTTCCATCAAAGGTAATAATGCTGATGAACCACTTATTGTTATTGATCCACTCAAATTTTCTGTTTCACTTGTTGTTGATTTCTCTTGAGTAGCTTGCCCACAACCAACAACACTAACTCCAATCATACCTATAAGTAATGTGCTTACTATTAATTTTAATGACTTCTTTTTCATTATTATTCCTCCAACTTTGCGATTACTATTTAGTAATTAATATATTTTTTATATTTCATTTACACATATAATACTAATCCTCAAAAGTTAAGAGACTATTATAATAATGTTAAGATATATATATTTTTTGTTAATTACTTTTAACTTTAAATTATTAAAATTTTAAATTAATTATATCTGAATAAGTTCTTAAAGTACCAATCTTCCTTAGTTTTTATAAAATAATATCCTTAGATTTACCTTTATATTATTGACTATTTAAACTGCACTATATATCTTTTTATATAATTTAAGACAATAATTAAGGCTAGTTTTAGATTATATCCAAAACCAGCCTTAATTATTATTTTTTACTTTCCTGCTAACTTTAAAGCAAAATCTAAAACTTTTTCTCCATTCATCATTCCATAATCAACCATTGGAATAACATCTATTGGAACACCTTTTGGTGCGCATATTTCTTTGGCTGCTGATAATCTATATCCTACTTGTGGTCCAAGTAATGCTGCATCCACTCCATCTAAGTTTGCATGCATTTGACTTTCTGGAAATGCTGCAATATCTGTTTCTAATCCTCTTTTATTAGCTGCTTCTTTCATTTTGTTCACTAATAAACTTGTTGACATTCCTGCTGAACAAAATAATCTTATTTTTACCATAATATATTCCTCCTAATAATCATATTTAAAATTCATTAATAATTTATCTTTATATTTTAATTATGTTTAAACATCCTATTTAACTAATGTATTTACTATTTTTCTTAATTCTATAATTTGAGTTATTAATGATTTTTCTGAAATTGCTGTCATTAAATGATCTTGTGCATGTACGAATAATACTGAAAAATCAACCTTTTCTCCACCTGCTTCCTTTTGTAAAAAGAAAGTTTGACCATCATGAGCCTTTGCTATAGCATCATCTGCTAATTTCATTTCTTCATCTGCTTCTTCATATTTTCCCTCATTTACCATATTAAGTGCTGCATAACAATGGTTCTTACAATCTCCAGCATTAATAATAATATTCATAATTGCCATTTCTAATTCATTCATCTTTAATTACCTCTTCCCAAAATATATACTATACTTTTATTTTTTGTCTTATACTATTATATAAAGCAAGTTCCATGCCAACTTTCAAAATAACAAAAAAACTCTTTTTATCTTATATATCCCCACCAATATTAGCTTCAACTTATTTTCGACACGCATTTAGTGTGTGTCGTTTTATAAAACATAAACCAAAACAAATTCTAAATGTGTTTCGTTTTTATGTTTTTTGTTCTATTTAAATAAAACACTTGGCTCTTTTATTATAATAATTTTAAAATATAAATCATTTTCTTTTTTAAATTATAAAAATAGCTATTCGAATTTTACTTCAAACAGCTATTTTTATTTCCTTTACAATTTTAATGCCTCTTCTAGAACTTTTGTTCCATTCATTAACCCATAGTCAATACTATCTATAATCATAATCTTCATATTTTTAAGATCATATTTTTCTTTTAATGCTTTTTCTAAATATCTGACTTGTGGCGCAATTAACAAAATATCAGTACTATCTTTGTATTGATCAAACCTTGATTCAGCTACAGCTTTAAGTTTTATGTCTAGATTTTTTTCATCAATAATTTTTTGCATTTCACTTAATAACATACTGCTAGAGAATCCTCCTGCACACACTAATGTTATTGCTTTCATTTTTTCTCCTTTCATAAATCCATATTATTTTAATGTAGCTGTCTCTATAAAAAATGTCATTATCCTGCAAATTTCATCATCTGGTATTATTATTGAATATTTAGTATTTAGTGGAGTACATGCATTTTTTATAGCTTTGTACAATTCTATGTTTTTTTGTATATATACTTCTTTATTTTCAAATTCCTTTATACCTTGGTTATCCATAATTTTATCTATCATACAAGCAATATGCAAGGTTATCCCTATAAATACATTATTACTTACATTAATATTAAGTACTTCCTTAATTGTTTTATTAAATTTTCTTATATCTCTTATTATTCCTTTTCCATCTAAATGCTCTAATTTTGACTCAAGGGTTTCTTCCATTTTAGTAAGTGTTTTTTCAACATCTATAAGTATTTGAATTTCATTTAAAGACTTTCCACTCATGATATCATCTAACATAAACTGAGGATATTCTACATCTAATTCAAAAGGTCCAACAAAACAAAGTATTTCATACTTACATTTCAACTTGTTTATTCTTTCATATATATTTTCTTTACCTATAAAATTTAAAGGAACCACTTTAATTAGATTATTGTCAATATCCAAACTTTTTTCAAGCACTGATTTCATAGTTTTTGCACCACCTTCTCCAGTAGTACATACAGTTATTATTGCTAATTTCTTTTCTTCTGTATCCGGTTCATAATCTAATACATTATTATCATATAAATTATTAACTTCTAATGTTTCTTTGTATATTTCATCTAAAGAATATCCCATCATAGATTTTCTTGATGCTTCTATAGCGTGAAGAGTACTTACTAATGGTATTGTTCTTGTTTTTATATTAAATTCCTTTTCAATCTCTCTTCCAAATGTAGTTAATGATCCCATATCAACTAAGAATAATATATTTGATTCAATTGAATTTTTTCTTATATAATCTTTTGTCTTTTCTAAAACACTCTTTGGCTTCTCCTCTATAGGAGCATTAATCCCGACTACATTTTTACATCCAAGTAAGCTGCTTACTGTATCAGCCATTGATGTTGCAGTACTTATTCCATGTGCAATAATTATTATCATTACATCATTAGTTACAATCTTTTCTGTTCTATCATTATATACTAAAAACATTGCTATAAATCCAGCTTCATCAATAGGCATATTTACATCTAAAATTCTTTCAATTACTTTCAGTGAATCTAATGCAATATTAAATTCTCTTTTATAATTTTGTCTTATTGTATTTAAACGTGGATTTACTATCTTTTTATTACGTCTAATTCTATCTATTGAATTACTAATATGAACAGCTAATCCATAATATATTCTCTTATTTAATTTAATTTTTAATTCATCCTCATAGAATGGAATTATTTCTTCAATCACTCTCATAATTTCAGGATCAATTATATTTCTTATATTTGTTATATCAATCTTATAATTATTTTTATTTGTATATTTTGTGAAATAGTCTTCAATATCTTGTTCTATTTCATCTTCTAAATTAATTCCCTTTAATCCTTTATTTTTGAGTTCTCGTGTTCTTCTATCTATAAGTTCATAGATGTTTTCGTTATTTGTATTCTCATCAAAGAACATTCCTTCTTCATTTTTATCAAAAATACAATACCTCTTATTAATGTCTATAAGCTTGTTCCATAATTGTCTATGTTCTACCTCTTTGTATAATCCTTCTCTAATATATGGTGGAAGATCTAAACTACTTATTCTTATTTCATTATTTTTAGCTGATAAAAAATCTGCATATGCTTTTGCACAAGCTAATTGAACATCAGATTTAAGTTGTCCAACATTTCCCTGACAGTTATATGATAGAAATGCTTTAATAGAATTTACTGAAAGCTTAATACTTTTCTTAAGCCTTGCAGACTCATCAAGCATAAATCCTTTTATTAAGTCAAACCTTTCTTCCATTGATCTTTCTCTTAGAGGTGGAATACTTATTACCATAGGTATTCTTCTTGTGAATGTCTTTAATAATGCTGCATTTGGATCTTCAGTTGTTGCTGTTATGATTAATACTTTTGCATTTCTCTCACTCTCTGTTTCTCCAAGTCTTCTGTATACACCCTTATCTATAAAAGTAAAGAACATTTCTTGACCTTCTGCAGGCAATCTATGAACTTCATCTAAAAATAAAATCCCACCATCTGCCTTTTCTAAAAGACCTGATTTATCCCGTTCTGCTCCCGTATATGCTCCTTTTTTTACACCAAATATCTGTCCTAAAAGTAGCTGTGGATTGTTAGCATAATCTGCACAATTAAATGTTATAAAAGGACTATTTTCTTCTCTTACTTTACATTCAATAGCATATTTATATATTAATGAAACAAATGTTGATTTACCAACACCAGTCTCTCCAAGTATCATCATATTCATTCCATTTGGAGGATATAATATAGCTGCTTTTGCTTGTTCTATAGCAGAATAAAGACTTGGATTTAATTCAGAAAACCTATCTAGTATTGATTGATTTAGGGGAACGTTTTCTTTTTCTACATACTTAAATAGAGTTGGTTTTCCCTTAATTTTAGTTGCCTTTTCTTCTACAACAAGCTTGTTTAAATCATTACTTACATTAGCTCTATTAAGATTTAATGCTTCTGCAATTTGAATTGCAGATACGCCATTTTGATTTAGCTCAGTTAGCTCTTTTAACTTTTCTAATATTATTTCAATTCTTTTCACCTTAATTACTCCCTGCTACAATTTCGACATATAACTCCAACAACCAAACAATAACTTTAATATATACTCTATAATATCATATACATATTATTTTATCTATATTCCTTCTTCTGGTTGCTTTGCCACAAAATAAACTCCAACAATAACTAACAAAGCACATACTACTACTTTTATGTCCCTACTCAAATCAAATCCCTTTGTTAAGAATAATTTATCAAAAATTATTGACCAAACCACATAAGTAATATTTATTCCCATAGCTCGTGTAGGTCCAATTTTATATATAGCATTATAATAACACAAATATGATACTGTCCCTGTGAATGCAGTTCCTGCAATCCACCAAAATGCATTATCTTTTAAGACCTCTATACTAAGTCCTATACCTCCAACAACTGGTATTAATAACATTCCATAAACAATAGCAGATGTTAATTGTCTTATTTGAAGTGCAAATTCTGATGTAACTGCTTCATCTTTCATCCCATAAGCACAAATTACACATTCACTACCCCATCCAAAAACACATACAAAAGCACATACGAATCCAATTATATTCATTGAACTTTCTCCTGGTTGATACCCAAGCAATATCACCCCTATTACTGAACATAATAATCCAACCCATGCCTTTTTGTTTATTCTTTCTTTCAATAAAAAATATGATAATACTGCTCCAACTGCTGGATATAAAGATGAAATAATGGCAGTATATGATGGCCCAATAAGATTAATAGCTAATAGATATCCTGACATTCCAATAGGGCCTCCCATTAGGGCTGCTATTGCCACGTATAATGCACTTTTTGTCTTAATTGCTTTTAAAAGACCACGTAACTGTCTTTTAGCTGCAAGAAATAAAAATGTCCATATTGCCGAAAATATATCATGAAAAAATGCTGTAACAAAAGCAGCCATAAATGCTGATTCTACTGGCGAAAAAATTGTCATAGCTCCTACTATTCCCATTAAAACAGTATCTGTTCCCCACATTATAGCTGAACTTACACCACTAAATACTCCTAATTTATACTTATTATTTTCACTCATTTTATTTTACTTTCCCTTCTTTACTACCCATCAATAATATTTCTCTGAGCAATAAATTAATTGCTCTTATTACCTTATATTTATATACCTATTCTCAAAACCATTTTAAACCATATTGTGATCCTTTTGCATTTTTTTGAACACATTATAAATAATATTATACATCATATTGAACTTACATTATATAAAAAAAATACTACCTATATTTTATAAGAAATACTACTAATATTCCACCTTTATTAAGACTATAAAAAATAACATGTAAATTTCAAGCTAAAATATAACTAAAATTCACATGTTAGACATCATTAAAACAACCTAAGTTTCCCGTTATTATTAAAAACATATTCTTTATTATCAATTAATATTTTACCATTTACCATTACTCCATTTTCATCTAAGTAATAACTTCCATTATTAGTGGTTAACCATCCTTTTTTCATAGTCCCATTATTATTCATATAATACCACTTATTATCAACTTTAATCCATCCTCTTGCCATAGCTCCATTACCTTCTAGATAATATATTGATCCATTGTACTCTATCCATCCTGTTTGCATTTGACCAAATTTATTCATAAAATACCAATTATTATTACTTTCAAGCCAACCTATTCTAAAATGCTTTTTAACAGGATCAATATAGTACCATTTTTCATCATTTTTTATCCATCCTAATTTGCCTTTGCCTGTAGCAGAAAGACTTATATTCACATTGCCTATGACTTCATCATTCTTATATATACTGCCTATTATTCTTCCAGTTCCACCATTTATAATAGTTACATTTCCATTCTCACTTACTATTAATGTATCAATCCCATACGCTGTCCATTTAGTATTTTTATATTCTTCTTCATTAATAGTACATATTAAATTAAAATTATCTCCTACAGATACATTCTCTGGTATTCCTTTTACATTAACCTTAGTATAATTTATATATAATTTTATAAGTTCATTATTATTTTCTTTATTCTTTATCTTAATTAAATTATTTCCTTCATTTAAACTTGCTGTCATGTTAATAGTTCCATTGTAATCTATTTCTCCTGAAATAATATTATTATTTCCTAATACAATTAGTTCGTCTATATATTTTGAAATATCGTTATTTAAATCATCATCACTTTTATCTATCTCTATATCAAATATCATTTCAACCTTATTTTCATTACTACATATATTTATTTCATATGCACCACTGCTTTCTTTTATTTTTTCACCTGTTAAGACTTTTAAATTAGATATACTATATTCGCTATTAAATATAGGTAAAGCATATGATTCACTACTTGAAAATTGTGATGATAAAAATAATCCTAAAAATAATACACTAATAATTGTGTTTTTCTTATTCATATATAACATGATATCCTCCTTTATTGTAAATTATTTACATATATAATTATACATTTTTTCTATTTTTTTACAACTAACTGTATATCCTCGCCTACTTATTGAAATCAACATTAATTTCATTTTTTTTCAAAATTACATAAAATTTTTCTCTCTATTATATACAAAAAAAGATAAGAACTGAAAATATACATTTCAGTTCTTATCTTTTTTATCTAAATAAATTATATGCTAATTAATTTACTTTTTTTAACTTCAATTTTCTTAAAATTTTATCAAATAATTCAAAAAACATCTCATCTTTTGTAATAACAAGTATAGCTAAATATAAGGCACCACATACTATAACCTGAATAAAACATGAAAAAATCATATCAGTTACAAATCTATTAACTATCCATGATATAGGTATAAACAATAATGAATAATATAAATATTTCATATTTTCAAAAGCAAATAAATGTATATCTAGCTTTATGACTTTTTTAACAAGTCTGTATTCTAAAAATATAACAACTGTATTAGAAACTAATGTTGTAATTATAGCAGTTTCCATTGTAAATCTACCCATAATAGATAATACAATATTTAATATTAAGTTTAATACACCACCTGTCAAAACCAAATATGCATCAGTTTTTTCTTTTCCATGAAGATATATGATTTGATTTGCAATTATTTGTTCTATTCCTAAACTTATCATATATATAGAAAAAATAATCATAACTGGTGCAGCAGGCATATATTCTGGTCCACTAAATATATATATTGCTTCTTTAGATACACACAATAATCCAAGAGCTGCTGGAAACAATAATATAAAATAGATTTTTATTACCTTCTTAAGCAAATTTAAATAATCAATTTTTCTATTATTCCCCAAGTAATTAGATAATCTCGGCATTGTAACTTGAATAACTGTAAGCATTACAGTATTAACCATAGTCATTATTTTTTGTGCTAGATTATAATACCCAACATATGTAGTTCCACCTGAACTATTTTTAAGCATTAATTTATCCAGCTGAGTATATAATATCCCTGTGTTAGATAATATAACTAAATAAAACATTGGCTTTATGTGCTTTTTAAACTCTAAATTACTAAAATCAAATTTTACTATTTTTTTTACATATATAAAGCTTATTATGTTATTTATAAAATTAAAACCTACAACTATTAATAAATAAAAAGTAAAATCTTCTGTATTTTTTACACCTAATATAATAAGAGCAGAATATATTATTCTTATTATCATTGTCTTTATAGTTATAAATTGATAATTCTCTAAAGCTTCATTTACCCATTCTACATAAAATGCATTAACAGCTATGTTAAAGCTTAATATAAAACAAGTTAAATAATATGGCTCATTTCTATATTTCATCCATATGAATCCCATATATATTGCTGTAACTAAAAAGTTTGTAATTAAACCAAAAACAAATAAGCTAGTAAATGTTTGACTTAATTTACTTTTATCTTCACGAATTTTACTCAATTCTCTTAAACCATATTGATAAAGACCAAATGCTGCAAATATTAAAAAATAATTATTTAACGATTCTCCATAACTGAAATATCCATAATTAATATCCCCAATCGCTACTGTGACTACTTTCATAACCAGTATTGGCAATATTAGATTAAACAAATTTAATGCTGCTTTAAAAATAGCATTTTTTGAAATTGATTTAGCCATAATTTAGCCTCCATTTAACTTCGCTTTTATTATTGTATAGGTTCATAGTTTGAATGTCAAATCATCCATTTTTTCTGGTAAAATCTGTGTCGAACGATTTTTATACACATTTATGTAATTTATAGTATAATTATACTAACGTTTGTTAGTTTGAGATTAAAATTGTATTTTATCGGTGTATAATTTATTTCTTAAAACATTTCTATTCTATCTGTTTAATTTATATATAGGGAGGTATAATGTATACCAAAGAGAATATTATTAAAGAATCAATAAACTTATTTTCTGTTAAAGGATATGATGCTGTATCTATTAGAGATATAGCCAAAACAGTTGGTATAAAGGGAAGCTCTATATATAATCATTTTGAAAGCAAAGAAGATCTTTTTAATTACATACTTTCCAACTGCTCAAATTACATTGAACATTCATTAAGAACTCTAACTAAAAGGAATACTTTTAAAGAAAATATAGATAATATATCTGATAATTTATTCTTAGAAGAAAGTATGCAATTATTTAATTTCTTATTGAAAGATGATTATAGTGTAAAATTGAGAAGAATACTTACTATTGAACAATTCAAAAATAAGAAAGCCTCTGAATTATTTAATAACTTATTTATTGATAATATTTTAAATATTCAAAGGGATTTATTTAAAGAATTAATAGACGAGAAGATCTTTATAAATATAGATCCTTATATTTTAGCATTAAAATTTTATTCACCAGTATTCTTATTATTTTATAAAGATAAAAATTTAAGTAATCAAGATATTACTATATTACAACAGCATATTCTAGATTTTAAACACTACTATTCAATGAGAGGTTAAATTTTATGAGAGTTTTGATAATTTATGAGAGCCACGAAAAAACTAAATCAAATTACTACACAAATGTATTTATTGATGAATTAAACAGATACTCAAGTAATAATATTTCAGAAGTTTTTTTAAGTAAAAACTTTTCAAATACTTTGCGCACTATTCCTTATAATTTTTTAGTAAATGAAGACTCATTTACTCTTCCAAATATAACATTTAATATGTTTCCTAATTTAGAAGAATTCTTTTTTATTTCATCGCAAATTGAAAATTCCAATTTAATAATATTTGTTCCATCTGAAAATGATCATTCACATGAGAATATGAAAGCACTTTTGAAAAGCTTATCATATTCTTGGATGCCTCATAAAGCAAACAAAAAACTCCAAAATATAATTGGTATTATCTTATCTTATGCTCCAACTTTAACTTCGCAAATTTCACAAAAAGATATGAAATATGATTTGCTATTATGGGGATTAAAGAATGTCTTTCAAATAAACACAATTAAATATAAAAATACGGATTATGATCTAAATATATTAAAGTTATCTCTAATGGCTAATAAAACATCAGCTTTTTCGAAGGCCATATGTAGTAGTAAGTGTTTCTTATTAGAAAGCCTTAAAGACGATATGAATTTTAAAAAAAATAAATTTAAGTTTATTTTTTTTAATTCTCCTACGATGAAAAATATACCTTTCTTGAGTCACAGATAATTATTGATTTGCTAAAGATAGTTTTTCCAAACTTATACACAACATATATAAGTTACGCAGTAACTTATAATGTACAATTGACAATGGACAATTAACAATGAAGGAAAAAAGTCTTCGACTTTTAATTGTATTATTGCATCGTTATTGCTTTAGCAATAACATTCGCCTAAGCGGATTATATTTGCCTAGGCAAATATAGATGCAATACTATAATTTAGAAAAACTGAAAGTTTTTCATCCTTCATTGTCAATTGTCCATTGTTAATTGTTAATTATAAAATGCTTCGCATTTTATTTAAATTATTAATTTTATAATAAATAACTATTCTATATTTAGCCTTCTTTTTAAGTATTCTAAATCTTTTAATGAATCTATTTCAAATATGTCATCAGATTTTATTTTTTCAATTCTTACATCCATATTTTCTAAATTATCTACAGCAATACTGTCCCAATATATACTCATATCACCAGTTTCTTTAACAGCTTTTTCTACTGCTTTTCCTATAAGAATTCCATCTTTTTCTGTCCAATAAGACGCTCCGGACATTATGTAACTTGGCTCATCTTCTTCTGTTCCTATATCTACTTTGTATATTCTATTATTTTCATCATATCTAAGTATCCATTCATTTACTATATTATCTTTACATGCAGAATAATAAGTTGAATATTTAGGTTTATTTTTAGGCAAAAAATTTCTTGTTATGTATTGATCTGCATCAATTACAAAAGCATCCTTTAAATATTCTCTAACCAAATACATTGTATATATATTGTTATACACATCATATTTATCATTTATAACTTTTATTAATTCATATTTTCTAACTAAATCATCAAATTTTTCATGAAGATATCCTGTTAAAACTATTATTTCATCAACACCAATCTCTTTTAAGTTTAAGATTTGCCTTTCGAGCAATGACATTCCATTAACTTCTATTAAAGATTTAGGTGTATTATTTGTTAGTGGTCTAAGTCTAGTCCCCATTCCAGCTGCCATAAGAATTGCTCTCATCTTTACCTCTCCTATAACTTCTTTAAATATTCTTTAGCTCTATTATATCTATCAATTCCATAAGTTCCAAAGTCGTCACCTTCAGCTTCTTTAATTAATGTCCATACTGACCATAAAATATCTTGACAAATCTGATGTATTAATAATCTTCTTCTAGAATCATCATCTGCATCTTTTCCATTAAAATATAATCTAAACATTAACTCAATATCATCTTCTGAAAAATCATTTTCTAGAGATAAAGCTGCTAAATCCCACATATCATCATTAACCCCAGAGTATTCCCAATCAATTAAAAATACTTTTCCATTTGTGTCCTTAACTAAATTAGCTGCAACTAAATCATTATGAGAAGGAACATGAACTCTGTTGCATTTTTCTAGTTCATCCTCAAGTTCCATAACTTTTTCTCTTATTTCATCGTAATCTTCAAAAAAATCTCCATTATCATTTTTTAATATCTGTTCATACTTTTCAAGCTCTCTAAACACATTAAATTCATTATCCATGTGAAACTCTCTATCTTCATGAAGATTTCTAAGTATAGTGGTTACTTGTTTTAAGTTTTCTTCTTTTTTAACACTTCTTGGAGTTAGTGTTTCTGCATTTTCTATAAATCTTGATATCTTAACACCTGTTTCAAGATTGAAGTACGGAACCTCAACATTATATCCTCTTTCAGATGCAATTGCTGAATTGAACATTTCCGTATTTCTATCAATCATTTCTTCTGTTCCTATACCAGCAATTCTTAATATATACCTTACACCCTTAACACATATTCTATAATTCTTGTTAGTCATGCCACCTGCTGGTAAAACTTCTGTGATTTCTTCGTCTTTTACCTTTAATGCGTCACATACTATTGTCTTTATTTTATTTATTTCATATGCAACTTCTCTTCTACGAATTGTTGGATATAAATGATTTTTTATCTTTTCATATTCCTTAAGAGAATCTACATCTCCCCATGCTAAATCATCAATTTTAACATATCCTATATTATAATTTCTGCCAACATCTAATAATACATACTCATAATTTAAATATGGATTAACATTTTCCTTAAATTCTTCAAGCATCATCTTATATAATTTGTATGATATTTTAGTAAGCCCTATCATTTCTCCATCTATTCTGTTAAATTGATGGATGTCTTTTGACATTTTATATAAATGATTATTCCTTATTTCAACAAAAGCTTCATCACCTGATCCACTTTCGTTAGTAATTAGTACACAATCTCTATCTGAACTTTCACATAATTCTCTTATAGCACGGCTTTCAAAAATCAAATCATTCTCTATAAGTAAAAAATCATCAGTTATATATTTTTTTGCTAGTGATAGTGAATGCATTGTACCAGTCCATTTATACTTATCACTATTAACTAGCTTTACATTTCTACTATTTTTAAAATACTCTTCATAATAATTGCTTTCATATCCTGTTACAATAACTATTTTAGTTATGCCATTTTCTTTTAAAATAGTCATAGTTCTATCTATTAATTTAAAATCTTCAATATCCAGCATTCCTGTTGGTTTTCCAAAAGCTTCTGATCTTCCAGCTGCTAGTATTACAGCCTGCTTTACAGTTTTCTTTTCCTCTTCATGAAGCTTTAATCTTGTATTCTTTGCACTCGCAATACTTTCTTCTAAAACTTTCATTCCTTTTCCTGTAACCTTATATAAAGTACCCTTATTATTAGTTATTCTATCTATAAATCCATCTATTGTAAATTCCTTAAGTATTGAATTAATCTTACCAAGCGACATCTTTGTTCTTTTAGCTAATTCTCTTTGATTAATATTAAAATTTTCATTTAATGTCTTAAGTACTTCTAATCTATCCTCTAGCATAAATTACCCCCCCAATAATTATAACATGTTCATTATTTGAACTATAATAATTATATTCTCGTTTCTTATATTTGTCAACAAAACTTGTTTCAATAATGATTTATCAATAATCATTTATAAATGATTAATTATCAATTAAGGATTAGATATTTTTTTATTTCTATATTTTAAAGAAAAGAAAAAATCCCTTAAGGGATTTTCTCCTTCAATGATCATTGATCATTGAATATTGATAATTATTAAAATATTTTTCCATCAATTCCAAAGTTATAAACTTTTCCATTAATAGCCATACTTGTGTTACTTACCATTTGACCTGATGGTAAGAAATATTGCCATCCCTGATCTTTTTTATCATATAACCATCCTGTATGCATAGTTCCACTTTCATCAAGATAATACCAACTACCTTCTTGATATATCCATCCACTCTTTTTTTCACCAGTTATTGGATCTAAATAATATTTTTTACCAGTTGAATCTGTAATCCAACCAGTTTGCTTATATCCCTTAGAATTTAAATAGTAATATTTATAATCTCCATACTTACCTACTGTAATCCATGAATCTTTTACTTGTCTACCATTTTTATCAAAGTAAACATCCTTACCTTTTATCTTTCCCCATTCTTCATACTTAGATGTATCTACCCAGCAATCATTGTATTCGTCATAGAAGATATCTTCTTCATCTTCATCATCTTCTTCGTCATCATCCTTAATATCATCATCTGTTCTAATTATTTTTAATGTATAAGTATTACTGTCAGATCCATCTTCTGAAACTACTTCTATATCTACTTCAGTTTCTTGAGATCCTCTAAGACTAATACTTATTGCTTTAGTTGTATATCTATCTCCATCTACATAAACTTTCGAATTATCATTTTTAGGAATTGGTGTTATTGATACTTTTGTAGTCTTTAAATCTACATAAACTTTAGTAGTATCATTGTCCGGATCAAAATCATAAGTTCCTGGATCAACTATTATATTTGCAAGCTCAGCATCAGAGCTTCTTGTATCATTATTGATTACAATAGTATATGTTTTCTTAGTCGTTTTATCTGTAGCTGTTACTGATATCTTAACTGTTGTTTTTCCACTTTCGTTTAATGGTAATTCTACAGCTTCGCCTGATTTCATATCATATTTATCATCGCTTTCACCTATAGTCGCTGTCATTTCATAAATCTCTTCTTCTGAGGTTGCTGTTATTTTTGCAGATTTATTTTCTTTAGGAACTGTTACTGTATATGAATATTTGTCACTTAAAAACCCTGTATTACCATCAGTATCTTTAAGTTTTCCATCTTCTACTTTAATATTCTTTAATGATGCATTATTTGAATCTGGCTTATTTGTATCTTCATCATCAGTTATATTCTTTTTAATATAAAATATATATTTGTATCCTATTGGAGATGCTTTAATACTCTTTATTATTTTTTGACCAGAACTATCTGTTTCTATATTTCCGCTACTATCTGTTTGATATTCAATCTCATCATAATAAGCTTGAACTACCATCTTTTTGTAACTACCAACATCCACAGTTAATTTGCTATCTCTTACAAACTTTCCATTTGAATCATATCCACCAATATTACTTACTGATTCTGCAGCTTCTGTCACATTGTCACTATTAATGTCATTACCAAACCATACCTTAATATATTCATTTTTATTTGTATCTGGAGATTTTAAAGTTATATCTACCTTATCCTTTGAATACAAATCATAAGTACGTCTATCTGAATCAAATGGTATTTTGGTATCTCTTCCTGGTTGTGTCAAATATGCATTATGTGTACTATCATCAAAAGATAAATCAATAGTGCTTGATCCATCTCCGCTATCTAGAATAACAACTTCTAATTTATATCTTGCTAAAATTCTATTAGTATCTACTACACTTCCATCTTTTCCTTCATAAATATCAAGCCAAAGTTCATTTGATTGGCCTTTATCAAATTCTACATATTGTTTTCCATTTATAAGTTTTGAATAAGCAATGCTGCCATTATCATAGTGATTACTAATTCTAAATGCATTTTTACTATCAGTTCTACCAAGCTTTGGTTCCATAGCTATCATTCCCGCTGCTGGATCAATGTATATCTTACCCTTATAAGTTAAAATTTCTTTATCTTTTTCTTCTGTACTTTTTGTAAAGTGCTTTCCTATATATGCCTTAACTTCTTCTGAATCATTATAATTATATTTTGTTATACCTGCTTCTCTTAATGTATAATCATTATCAGAAGATAGATAATTATATTTAATTTCAATTGCATATGTTTTTGCTATTGTATCTGAACTAGAATCATTCATTTTTATTGTTATTAGATCCTGTTGGCCTAATACACTTAATGATCCAACTAATTCATTATTTTCAACTGTAAAATTTTCATCTCTAACACCATTTCTTAAAATAAGTGGATCAGTAATTGATACTCCATTAAATTTCATTCTATAGTTTAATGTATCAGTACCATCTGGTACATCAAAAGTATAGCTTAAAGGAATATCCTCATCTGAGTCTGCTTTTGCTGTAAATTTAAATGGAGCTGCATTATTTTCACTATTCCCTGTTTCATCTGCTCCAGTTTCATCATCGTAAGCTGTCTTAGTACCTATGTAACTATCAAAATAAAGTGATTCTACTTTTGATTGAACATAAGTCTTTGCATGTTGAATTGTTATTTCTTCTGATTCTGATTGTGATGGATGATAATTTTCTTTAGGTGCTTGTAAGTCTCCACCAGTAATTACTCCTGTATCCTTATCAGTGATCTTTTCAGTCCTAGCTCGTGTTGTCTCTTTTATTCTATATTTTATCTTATTAACTCCTAAAGGAAGAGATAAAATTTTAACACCTATACCGTTTTGAAATTCCGAACTATTCTCTATAGAACATCCTAAATATTCATTTAAAGTGTCATTCATTTGATCTAAAGTTTTACCTTCCAGCTTGACTCCATTAATTGAAACAAGTATGATTTCCTGTTTAATTATGCCTGTTTCTCCTGGTTTTATTTCATCTTCGCTTACCACTTTATTGGGTACTGTAATTGTAAATGAATCTTCTACACTCTGACTAGTATAAACTTTATCAGCTGTCGGTGTAAGTTTACTATTTATATCGGTTCCAGTTACTGTTATTTCTGAATTAGTAACTGCTGCATTTGCTTTTTGTTCATTAATTGCAAGATTAACTGGCAAAAATGAAATGATAGTTGCCAAGAATACAAATAATGATAAAATTCTCTTGCCTTTCTTGTTCATTCGTTGTCACCCTCCTAAATTGTTTATTCTAAACTTTCCCAAATAAAAATGTCTCTTTTATAAGTTTATAATCGAATATTTTTATGTTTTCTTTACCTAGTTACATAAAGAAATCTGCCTATATTCTATGATTATAGTAAATATAAAAGAGTCTTACATAATATAATACAATAGTAGTATTTTATGTAAGACCCTTTTCTTTACTATATACTTTTAATTATGCATAATTAGCATTTTCCTTTAAACTCTGTTTTGCATTTAGAACAAGTTATTGTTATCTTACCCTTTCCCCTCGGAACACGCAATTTTTGTTTGCAACTTGGGCATGTAAAATATTTATGTGTTTTTAAATCTTTTACTCTATTGGACTTTCTATTGAAGAATCCAAGGACTTTATTTTTCACTTCTAAGTATTTATAGTATTCTTGTTGTCTTTTATATATGTTTTTTGAGAATATTCTAAACATATATAAAACTATAAAAACATCTGCTACTATCCTTATTGGAAACAGTTTTAAAGAAAATCCTCCTATAACCATCAATATTAATGATATTGCCAATAATACTATTGATAGTTCATCTACTCCATATCTTCCATACATAAACCTTCTTAGCCAATTTATCAAAATAACTACCTCCCCATAATATTGATTATTTATTGAAACCTAATAATTATTTCTAATTCATTCTATTTAATATTCAATATATACTTTTCTCTCCTTAATAGCAATGAACAATTTGTAAATAATTTTGAAACAATATAAATAAAATGCGAAGCATTTTATAATTGACAATGAACAATGGACAATTGACGATGAAGGAAAAAAGTCTTCGACTTTTAATTGTATTATTGCATCATTATTGCTTTAGCAATAACATTCGCCTAAGCGGATTATATTTGCCTTGGCAAATATAGATGCAATACTATAATTTAGAAAAACTGAAAGTTTTTCATCCTTCATTGTTAATTGTCCATTGTACATTGTACATTATAAATTACTACGTAATTTATATATTTGAAGCTATTGAATTTGCTATTGCTGTTGCTACTTTATCTTGATAGCTTGGATTCGCACAATTTTCAGCTTCTTTCTGATTAGTCAAAAATCCCACTTCAACTAATACTGAAGGCATCTTTGTATTTCTACACACAAAAAAGCTATTATCTTTAGCACCTCTATTATATGCACCTGTTTGACTTGATATTGAATTTACAATAGATGATGCTAAACTTCTGCTTACAGAAACCTTTGAAGAGCTTGAAGCTCCACCAAAACTTGCATCTTGAGCTTTTGAACTATAATACACTTCTACTCCATTTGCTGAAGCTGCTCCTGCTGAATTATGATGTATACTCACAAAGAAATCTGCACCAAAATTATTAGCCATATTAACTCTATTAGTAAGACTTTGAGTTACTGGCACTGTTTCTCTATCAGAAGGGTTTCTAGTCATTAATACTTTGTATCCTTTTGCTTCTAACTTAGCCTGTAATTTAACAGCTACTTGCATATTTAAATCTCTTTCACAATATGTAATTCCACCATGAGTAGCATAAGCTCCATCATCACCACCATAATTATGTCCAGCATCAACTACTATTACTTTACTGCTACTAGGTCCACTAGAACTTACTTTATCTCCTCTTTTTCCATCGGAACCTATTTTCCATCCATCAACAACTGTATTTACTGCTAAAGCTCCAGAACTAGTTAAATAATAATAATTAGAATCATATTGTATCCATCCTGTTGCCATAGCTCCATTTCCATTTAAATAGTACCATGTATCATTAACTTTAGCCCAACCTATTGCCATTGTTCCATTGTCGTATAAATAGTACCAATTTCCATCAGGTTTTATCCATCCAGTAAGCATATCTCCATTTCCCGAGAAATAATACCAATTTCCACTTATTTTAAACCAGCTTGTTCTCATTGCTCCACTAGTATCTAAGAAATATTGTTTACCATTAATAAGTTTCATTCCAGTAGACATAGCACCATTACCTTCAAGGTAATACCATGTTGCCCCATCTTTAAGCCAACCAATTTGCATTTCACCACTTGGCTTCAAATAATACCATGTATTTCCTATGCGCATCCATCCTGTTGCCATTGCTCCACTACTATATAAGTAATACCAATTATTACCCGGTTTTATCCATCCCGTAGCTTTAGCTCCATTATCCTTATAATAATACCAATTACCATTTTCCTTTTTCCAACCTATACTTGACGATATATTGGTTCCTTCATTTTCAGGTTTAGCTACTGGCTTTGTAGCTGTTACTCCTGTTGGAATTGTAACATTGAAATTTGGCTTTGCATTACTTTCTGAATTTGTTGAGTTATTGCTATCATTTGGGTCTGAATTTGTTGAATTATCACTATCATTTTTATCTGAATTTGTTGTATCTTCTACTTCTTCATCTTCTGTAATATCGACACCTGAATAATCTAATAAATTACGATATAATTTATTAACTTCTTCACCATATGTACTGCTTGGTGCCCAATTTCCACCCAATGAATTAACTGTACTAGCTTTTCCTTTTATAGTTGCAAAATGCCTTGGATCTTCAGTATTTTTTCTTGGGTACCCATCTGCGCCTGCATAAAGGGCTAAATGATCTAAGTGAGCTTTAACACCATCATCCCATGTATCAAATCTTTGATGAGCATTTGGATCATAGTCATCTCCACCTTGACTTGTTTTCATTCCACATGGATTATTATAAGTTTCATCTAAAACTCCACCAAAATTCCCATATGCTGTTTCTTTAGCTGACTGAACATATGCTATTGCTGGATTTACTTCTCCATGGTCTTCTGCATATTCCCAATATAATTCTGCTAAATCAATAAAAGCCTCACTTGCCCCTTTCGATTTTGCCCATTTTTCTGCTTGCTGTACGGTAACCTTAGTATTAGAAATTATTTTTATATCCTTAATTGTTGCTGCATTTGCTGAATTCATAGGAACTAAAGTTAGTATCATAGCAAAAATAAGAAAAAATGCTGTCATATTCTTACTAGTCTTCAAAATCGCGTCCTCCCATCCTTTTTGTTATCACTTTATAAATAATTAATTATCAAGAAAAATAATCACTGATAATTTCTTACTTAATACTATACAAGTATAACATCAAATTTAGGTACCTTGTACCCTATAAATCATTGATACTTTTAAATTTTTTAATATTTTTATATTGTTATTTAAATTATACTAATTTTATATATAATATTTTTTATTTTCCAATTATATAACTACATTTTTTTCATATTTTGAAAATATACTAAAAAGATAACAGTAGAAACTTTGCTTTCATTTTTACATAATTAAAAAGAGGCTATATCAATTTAATTCAAAAAAGCTTAAATTGATACAACCTCTATATAATTATTTCTCTAATATCTGACTGATATAGCATCTGCTATAGCTTTTGCTACTTTGCTTTGACTATTTGAATCAGCACATCTTTTAGCTTCTTGTGGGGTAGTAATAAATCCTGTTTCAATTAATATTGCTGGCATTTTAGTATTTTTAACTACTTTAAATTTGGAGTCACGTGCACCTCTATTATTTGTTCCAACTGCACTTGCTATATTACTTGAAACTGCTGCTGCTAGATCTTTACTCTTTGCAACTCTTTCAGCACTATATCCTCCACCAAAATTAGTATCTTGAGCAGCTGAACTATAGTACGTTTCAACTCCCATTGCTGCTGATGCTGCTGTATTATGATGTATACTTACAAATAAATCTGCATTAATATTATTTGCAATATTTACCCTATTTATTAAACTTTGAAGTTCTGGCGTAGTACTACGATCATTTTCTTCTCTTGTCATAATAACAGTGTAGCCTCTAGCTTGAAGTTCTGACTGCAATTTTAATGCAACTTGCATATTTAAATCTCTTTCAGCATATGTAATACCATTATGAGTTGCATATGCTCCATCATCTCCACCATAATTATGGCCTGCATCAACTACAATAACCTTTTTTCCAGTTGTTGGTTTATCATAAATTATTGTTGAGTTATTATCTGAAGATGAATCATTGTTTGATGATGAGCTATCTTCTTTTCCTTGAGTTGCTGCTGGCTTATCATTATTACTAGATGAAGTTACTTTCTTACCATCAGAACCTAGTTTAACACCATCAATTGTAGCATTAGTAACTAATCTTCCTGTTGTTTTATCCAGATAATATGACTCTCCATTAAATTCAACCCATCCAGTTGTCATAGCTCCATTATTAGCCATATAGTACCAAGTTCCATTTAATTCAATCCATCCTTTTGCCATGGCTCCTGTATTATATAAATAGTAGTTTGTACCATCTACAGTAATCCAACCAGTTGCCATATCTCCACCTGGATTAAAATAGTACCAAACATTATTTACGTTCTTCCATCCAGTAAGCATTTTACCACCATCATCAAAGGCATATGTCTTAGAATCTATAACTTTATATCCTGTTGCCATAGTTCCATCACCTTGAAGATAATACCACATATCGTTATTTTTAAACCAACCTGTCTTTAATGCTCCACCTGATTCAAAGAAATACCACTTACCATTTATTTCTATCCAACCTGAATCTTCGACCATAGCTCCGGATCCATCAAAATAATAAAGTTTATCACCATCATATATTGTTCCTACTGACATTTCCCCTGAGCTTTTAAAATAGTACCATTTATTATCTATTTTTTGCCAGCTTTTTGCCATTACTCCTGATTCATTAAAGTAATACCATTTTCCATAATCATTCAACCATCCGCTTAACATAGCTCCATCATTCTTAAAATGATACCAATTATTATTTGATTTTAACCAACCTATAGCTTTAGTTTCATCTGATTTGTAGTAAACCCACACACCATCCTCATGTTTCCAACCAATTGTTGATTCATCATTAGGACTAGTATCTTCTGTTTCAGCTGTCTTTGTTAATTGTATAACTTCTGACGCATTTAACCCTTCTGGTATATTTTCTGGTTTACTTGGATAAGGACTATCTGATGACTGATTACTACTATTGTTTTCTTCATCATCATAATCATCTTCTATCTCTTCATCACCTATACTTACATCGGCATATTTAAGTAAATCTCTATACAATTTATTTATTTCTTCACCATATGTAGCACTTGGTGCCCAATTTGCACTTAAAGAATTAACAGTTTTAGCTTTTCCCTTAAGAGTAGCAAAATGTCTTGGATCATATGTATCACTTTTAGGATATCCTTTCGCTCCTGCATATAAAGCTAAATGATCCAAATGTGCTTGTACACCTTCATCCCAAGAATTAAATTTTTGGTGTGCATTTACATCTGAATCACCACCACCTACTGATGTCTTAAGTCCACAAGGATTATGATAACTTTCATCTAAAACTCCACCGAATCTACCATAACCAGTTTCTTTAGCTGCTTGTACATATGCTATACCTGGATTTACCTCTCCACAGTCTTCTGCATACTCAAAGTATAGTTCTGCTAAATCTATAAATTCATCACTTGCACCTTTAGACTTAGCCCACTTTGCTGCTTGTTTGGCAGATACATCCGTATCCGATATTATTGAAATATCATTAATCGTTGCTGCTTGTACATTAAATGTCGGAACCATACTTAATAACATTGCAACCATAGCTACAAATGTAATAAGTTTTTTTTGTATTTTCAAAACGGCTCTCCCCCCTTTCTATTAGATTTTAACAAAAAATGCTATACTATAAAAGAGATTTTAAAAAAATTAATATAATTCATAATAAAATAGCTATCCCAAACCTAATTATGGTTTGAAATAGCTTATTAAATATAGTTAAAATTCAATTGATCCTTTAAAGTATGCACTACCAACCTTATTGAATCCTAATTCCTTTAATACATATAAAACAACTGCAAATACTTCATAAGAAGAAGTTGCTTCTTCTCTTTGTAAAGATTGTAATTTATTAAGAACTTCTTTTTCAATAATATTTAAATCTGCATCTGATAATGTCTGATTGATTTCAGTTGATGCATTTAGAACTGATTGTCTCACCTTTGAAATATTAAATTCTTCTTTATGACCTTTTTTCTTAATTATGTTCATAACTTCCCGCCTTTCTACCAATGATCTATAGCTTAATAAATCCTATTATTATAATTTATACTATATATAA
>SVCF01000062.1 GCA_015058475.1 Clostridium butyricum
TAATCTTTGCTCTTACTCTTATAAAAGAATTGCTGGTTTACTAAATTGTTTATTATATTCTGTTCAATTTTCAAAGATCATTTTTTGTCACATCCAAGCGACTTACTCAGTCTATCATTTTCTTTCCATCATGTCAACAACTTTTCAACATTTTTCTTTGTTGTTATTTGTTGTTTTCTGTCCTTGTGACGCTTTTTATCTTATCATATTACTTTTTAAATTCGTCAACAGTAATTTCTATATAATTAGAGATTATTTTTATATTTCTCATTAATTCTTTGTTTTTCTTTAATATTCTCATATAGATACGCCACGAAAAGTTGTTTATGATTTTACCACCTGATTTTATTTACTATAAGCATTATGATATAATTTCCTAATATAATGGTAAATTACTTTCAATGAAAGAAGGCATTAATTGTGTTAATAAGAAAAAACATCCTGAAATTAGCTATACCTATTGTGATTGAACAAACTTTTGTAATGCTACTAGGTGTTTGTAATACTATGATGGCAGGGCATATTGGAGAGGAAGCTGTATCTGCAATTGGAATGGTGGATACAATTAATAATCTCTTTATTTCATTCTTTGCAGCTCTTTCTGTTGGTGCTACTGTAGTCGTTGCTCAACAAATTGGACAAGACCTATATAAAAAAGCTAACGAAACTGCTGTGCAAGCTATTGTTTCAGGTTTTCTAGTTTCTTCTATAATCACTTTATTTTTATGGTGTTTTCGTATTCCAATAATTAACCTTCTATATGGTTCTGCTGAAGAATTAGTAAAATCAAATGCAAAACTCTATCTTGAATTCACATTATTCACCTATCCTTTTATAGCCATTGAACAAATAGCAAACGGAATACTTCGTGGTTGCGGTGATACTAAAACCCCTATGTATATAACTATTTTTATGAATGTAATAAATATAATTTTAGGTTATATTTTAATATATGGATTATGTATTATACCATCCTTAGGAATAATGGGAGCTTCTCTTTCAATAGCCATAGCAAGAATAATAGGTGCAGTAATTATAGGATTTGTTTTATTTAGAGGTAGTAAAGTTATTAAGATTAAAAAGATATTTCCATTTAAATTTAATTTAAAAATCCAAAAAAGTATCTTTAATATAGGAATACCAGCTAGTATGGAACAGGTTATATTTAATACAGGTAAGCTAATTGTACAAATTTTTATTGTTACTATGGGAACTTCTGCAATTGCTGCAAATGCAATTGCAATGTCTATTTCTCAAATAATAAATGTTCCTGGCAACGCTTTATGCCTTGCTGCAACCACATTAGTTGGACAGCACATAGGACGTGATGATGTTAAAGGAGCTAAAGAAACCTTGCTTTATCTTGTTAAATTTGCAACGTTCAGCTTAGTATCTATAGGTATTATATTCATCTTTATTGGAAGATTTGTATCATCGCTTTATACAAATGTACCTGAAGTAATTGATCTTTCAGCGATGCTAATTAGATGGAATAGTATTGCATTATTAGTATGGCCTATTTCCTTCGTATTGTCTTCTGGTCTTAAAGGTGCAGGGGATACTAGATATACTATGCTGACTGCATTTGTTGGAATGTGGATTTTTAGAATTGCCATAGGATATATCCTTGGAATTGTTCTTAACATGGGAATTCTCGGAATTTGGATTGGTATGTTTATAGATTGGGCTATCAGAGGTATTATGTATCTATTTAGGCTTCATGGTACTAAATGGCTTAAATATAAAATCACTGACTAATTTATTTCTCTCCAAACCATATAGAATATTTACTTATGTTGTTTTAAAATTATGATTTTTGACATATCTCAAAAGAAGCGTCATATAAATTACTCTTATTACGCTTCTTTATTCTATAACCTTATTAAATTCTCTAAACATTACTTAGGTCTATTTAATACTCCATAATTAATTACAGTTCCAAAAAGTATTAGTACTATAGCAAGCAGATTTGATCCAGTATCTCTAATTACCTGTTCATCTCTTTCTTCTTCACTGGCAGATACAGCTGTTAAATATGAACTATAGATAATAAATAGAAATAATATTGTAGTAAATAGATATAGTCTGTTTACTACTTTAGGTATATAAGTTAAATCTTCTACTGTCTCCGAATAATTGGTTTCATTTAATGCATCTAGTACTTTAAGCTTATTCCATCCTATATATCTAATATTTAATATTACTGCAAAAAATATAATATATAAGCCCTTACTTGATATATCTAAAATGTTTAATTGTCTAATTAATTCTTGTTTATCAACTTCTATTTCTTCTGCTTCATTATTATTCCTTGCAGTATTATTTGCATCATCATCATCATTTCTATTTCTATTGCATTTATTATGTTTATTACTCATTTTCTCACCTAATATTATGCTAATATTTTTTTATTATATGATTTTTACTTGTCTTTTGTTATTATTCTAAAAAGAAAATCCTAAGTAACACTCAAGCTTTTTTATATTTAATAGTTCTATCATATTAAGGGAGTTTATTTCCTGCTGACAGATAAATTTCATACCATTCTTGTCTGCTTAATTCAATACCACTTGCTGTACATATATCTTTTATACGATTAGGATTCATAGTTCCAATAATTGTTTGAATCTTAGCTGGATGTCTTAATATCCACGCTGTTGCAATAGCTGCATTAGAAACACCTTTTTTCTCTGCTATTTCATCAATTTTCTTGTTTAATTCTGGAAATTTAGGATTGTCTAGAAATACTCCTTCAAAAAAGCCATATTGATATGGTGACCATGCTTGAATTGTTATATCCTTTAATCTGCAATACTCTAAAACTCCACCATCTCTATCTAATCCGGCTTCACAGTTCATATTGGCATTTAACCCAGAGTCTATCATTCCTGTATGCATTATTCCAAATTGCATTTGATTAATGATAATCTTATTATCAAGATATTTATTCAATAATTCAATCTGCATAGGTGTTGCATTACTAACTCCAAAGTGTTTAACCTTTCCACTTTTAAACAATTTACTAAAAGCTTCTGCAACTTCTTCTGGCTCCATTAATGTATCTGGACGATGTAGTAATAGTGAATCTATATAATCAGTTTTCAATCTTTTTAAGCTAGCATCTACTGAATCTAAAATATGTTCTTTTGAAAAATCATACATAACACCTGGAATTATTCCACATTTAGTTTGAATTACTATCTTTTCTCTTATATCAGAATTCATTTGAATAGCTTTTGCAAAAATTTCTTCTGATTTTCCCCCACCATATATATCCGCATGATCAAAAAAAGTTACTCCCTCAGTTAAAGCTTGTTTTATTGTTTTCTCTGCTTCACTTGTATTTAATCCTGCCATTCTCATGCATCCAAGTCCAATTTCAGTAACTTCATATTTATTAGAAATATTTATTTTTTTCATTTTTACATCCTCCATTTTATCATTCAATAGCCTTTTGTATACATTTACACTCTTACTATATAATTATTATTCATATATTGCAATATTATTTTGTTTTTCTAAATAATATATTGTTTTTATTATGAATAATTTTCTATAATTATTTCTGCATTACAAATAAAATATGTATTCCTGTATTCCTGTATTCCTGTATTCTAGAAATTTTATTTTTACTGGGATATTTGTTCAAGTATCTTTTATTTAAGTTCCGTATTGTAGAATACTATTGCTGTAAATTCTTAAATTCTTAAATTCTTAAATTCTTAAATTCTTAAATTCTTAAATTCTTAAATTCT
>SVCF01000019.1 GCA_015058475.1 Clostridium butyricum
TAGGTCGAGGGCTTGACCAATATTAGGTTGTAAATACATTATTATATGCAATTTTGAAAGAATAAAATTCTTTCAAAAATAATGTTCCGCGATAGCTCAATGGTGGAGCACTCGGCTGTTAACCGATAGGTTGGAGGTTCGAGTCCTCTTCGCGGAGCCATTTTTTTATTTAGAAGAATTTTAGTCGAGATAATCGGCTTTTTTTTATTTTATAGTAATTTATGTATTATTTACTTCTATAAGTATTATGGGGGCCTATGAAGATGGGAACAAGAACGAATAGAAATAAAATAATCCAGAAAAGAAATAAAACAATGTTTAGATTTATTTTATTGTTCATATTTTTTGGAATTATTGTGATAATGTTTAGTACAAGCTTAGCTCTAAAATTATTTACAAATGTAGATAATGTTATTGCAGAAGGGAAAAATGATGAAGATAATAAATCATCAACTGAGAATAATCATTATGACTCTTATGCAGATGATGTTGCATTTCTAGAAAAATATCTTAAGCAACAGCAATTGGGTCAAATGCCTGATGATGCTGATGGGAAAAAAATTGTCTATTTAACATTTGATGATGGTCCATCAGAAACTGTAACACCCAAAATTTTAGATATATTAAAAGAAGAAGAGATAAAAGCTACTTTTTTTGTGTTAGGCAGTTCAGTAGATTCAAGTGAATCTTCAAAAATGATATTAAAAAGAGAGTTTTTGGAGGGACATGCAATAGGAAATCATACATATTCACATGATTATGATTATTTATATCCTAATAGGGTTGTAAATACAGAAAATTTTATGAATGATATAGAAAAGACTAACGAATCATTAAAAAGTGTCTTGGGAGAAGATTTTTCTACAAGAGTAATTAGATTTCCAGGAGGCTATATGTCATGGGCTGATCCGAATGGAATAGATGATGTACTGAAGCAATATGGTTATTATCATGTAGATTGGAACTCATTATCTAAAGATTCAGAAGGTGGATATAAGTCAGCAGAGCAGCTGATAGAAGAAGTTAAGGTAAGTGTTTCAGGAAGAGAAAAAGCAGTTATATTGATGCATGATAATTATGGAAAAGAAGAGACAGCAAAGGCCTTACCACAAATTATAGATTACTTGAAGCAAGAAGGATATGAATTTAGAACAATGAAATAATAATTTATTATATGAGGAATTATTGTAATAAAAATTGAAGATTATATTTATAATGAGAAGCACAAAGTATTGTATTGTAATACCTTGTGCTTTTTTATTCTACTCAATAAAAAATCTATTTTAAAAAATAAACTTATCCACATATCTTATTAACATTAGGTAAAACTAATATTAAAATTTATGATGGGGGAAACTTAGATGAAAAGTATAACAGAATCTGATATAAAAAAATTATCGATTAAATTAAAAAAAATAATTATTATAATTATTGGAATTATATTTATAAATTTGTATGTGCATATTTTTTATAATAATTATTTCCTAAATGAAGTGTTTGCAGAAAATAAATCAGAAGATGTTAGTGCGTATCTTTCATACAAAGATGATCCTTCTGCAGACGATATAGCACTCTTATCACAATATTTATATGAACAGAGCTTAGGTGTTATGCCAAAAGGTGCTAATGGGAAAAAAGTTGCATATCTTACATTTGATGATGGTCCATCTGAAACTGTAACTTCTCTAATACTGGATATTTTGAAAAGAGAAAATGTAAGGGCAACTTTTTTTATATTAGGAAAGTCTATTGAAAAAAGTGACGAAAATAAAAAAATAATAAAGAGAATGGCTTTAGAAGGACATTCTATAGGAAATCATACATATTCACATGATTATAATTATTTGTATCCGAATAAAACTGTAAATGTGGATAATTTTATGTTAGAAATAGAAAAAACAAATTCAATCTTAAGAGAAATATTAGGAAATAATTTTTCTACTAGAGTTATAAGATGTCCTGGCGGCCATATGTCTTGGGGAAATATGAAATATTTAGATGATATTTTAAAGAGTAGTAATTACTATCAAGTAGATTGGAATACATTATCAAAGGATGCAGAGGGGAAGCACAAAGATGCTGATGAACTTCTAAAAGAAGTTATTAGAACATTAGGAAATAAAGAAAAGGCAGTTATTCTAATGCATGATACCTATGGAAAAGAAGAAACCGCAAAAGTATTACCAGTAGTAATAAAATATTTGAGAGATCAAGGATATGAATTTAAAACTATTAAATAATCTAGTGAATATTTGATTAACAAATGAAGTTAATAATTCCAATAAAAAATATAAAGTTTGAATTGGTTTAAATAATATAATTGAAATCATATTAACAAATGTTAAAATGTAAGTATATGAAATTAAGTTTAGTGGTTTAAAATATACATTAATATAAATCATATGTAAAAAGTGAAACAAATTCTAGAAAAATAAATAAAGGATTTGTTAAAAAATTATAGCAGCATATTACAATTATTTCGAAATTAAAAATGAGGAGGTGAAGACCATTATAAATTTGAAAAAATAAATTTATAATGGGTTATATGTTATCAAAGGATATTGTATCAAAGGTACTTGCAAAATGCTTAGTAACAGGTGGCGATTTTGCAGAAATATTTGAAGATGATTCAATTAGTAATTCCATATCTTTAGTTGATGGGAAAGTTGATGATGCCATAGGAGGTAGAACTTATGGCATAGGTATAAGGATATTTAAAGGCTTTAAGAGTGTTTATGCTTATACAAATAGCAATAGCTTAAATAGTTTATTAGAAACAGCTTATAAAGCTGCATTAGCATTAGGCGAAGTAAAGGATGAGATAAGTATAGTATTGAATGAAAGAAAGATTGAAAATATACATCCTATAATTTATTATCCTAAGAATACATCTTACAATAGAAAGATAAAGATAGTAAAAGAAGCATATAGTGCAGCTAAGGATTTTAGTGATGATATATCACAAGTAGTTGCAAGCTATGCAGATAAAGAACAAAATGTATTAATAGCAAACAGTGAAGGATTATATGTTCAAGATAAGAGAATTCGAACTAGATTAGGTATAAGTGCTATAGCTTCAAAGGGAGGCGAAAATCAAACAGGATTTGAAGGACCGGGAAGGTGTATGGGAATAGAAATGTTTGATAAAGTTGATCCTGCATATCATGGTAGGGAAGCTGCAAGAATTGCACATACTATGTTATATGCAAAAAATTGTCCTGCAGGAAATATGACTGTTGCAATAGATAATGGTTTTGGTGGTGTTATATTCCATGAAGCCTGTGGGCATGCTTTAGAAGCTACTGCAGTAGCTAAGGGAAATTCAGTTTTTGCAAATAAATTAGGAGAACAAATTGCATCAACTAAAGTAACAGCTATTGATGATGGAACTATTCCAAATGCATGGGGATCATTAAATATAGATGATGAAGGAAACAATACTCAAAAGAATGTATTAATTGAAGATGGTATATTAAAAGGGTATATGATAGATAAATTAAATGCTAGACGCATGAATATGAAGGCGACAGGAAGCTCAAGAAGGCAAAGTTATAAATATCAGCCGACATCAAGAATGACAAACACTTATATTGCATCTGGTAATGATAATCCAGATGATATAATTAAGTCTATAGAAGATGGATTATATGCTAAAAAATTAGGGGGTGGATCTGTAAACCCTGTCACTGGAGAGTTCAATTTTGCTGTTCAAGAGGGATATTTGATTAAAAATGGAATTATACAAGAGGCAGTAAGAGGAGCTAGCCTTATTGGAAAGGGTAGTGAAGTCCTTATGGATATAGACATGGTTGGAAATAATTTGGAACTAGCTCAAGGTATGTGCGGTTCTTCATCAGGAAGCATCCCAACTAATGTAGGGCAACCTATGATTAGAGTTAAGAAAATGACAGTGGGAGGTAGATAAAAATGGAATTTAATTTATTTAAAGATAGATTATTTGAAGAAGCTAGGAAATCTGGTTTTGAAGAGTACGAAATATATTATGCTGATGGTGAAAGTCTAAGTATAAATATCTATGAAGGTGAAGTAGAAAAATATAAATTAAATACTGCATTTGGACTTTCATTTAGAGGAAAAATAAATGGTAAGATGGGATATTCCTATAGCGAGATTTTAGATGAAGAAGCTGTAAAGACACTTATAGAAAATGCAAAGAGTGCAGCTCTTTCTATAGAAAATGATGATGTCAAGTTCATATATGAAGGTGATAATGAATACAAAGAAATTGATTGTTTTAAAGAGGCGTTAGAAGGAATAAATCCAGATAAATATATAGAATTAGCTCTTCAAATGGAAAAAGAGTGTAAAAGTCAATCTGATAAGGTGGTAAATTTTCATAGTTGTGCAATAGGGTATGGAAAATCAACTTATGGAATAATAAATTCTAAAGGGCTTAATTTAAAAAATGAAAGAAATAGTTTGAGTGCATATGTGATCCCTATAATTGATTATAATGGAGAAAAATATGATGGAATGGGATATATCGTAGCAAAAAAATTAGATGATATTAAACCAGAGGAATTAGCTAAGCAGGCTCTTGAAGAAGCGCTTTCAAGAATTGGAGGAAAGAGTATACCTTCAGGAAAGTATAAAATAATAATTAACAATGAGGCTATGGTCTCACTGCTTGGAACATTTTCTTCAATATTTAATTCAGAACAAGCGCAAAAGGGCCTATCTCTATTAAAAGGAAAAGAAGGCGAAATGATAGCTTCAGATATTGTAACATTAATTGATGATCCTCATTTAAAAGATGGGCTTGGCAGTTGTTCTTTTGATGATGAAGGTGTTGCAACATATACTAAAGAAATTATTACAAATGGAAGATTAAATACTTTGTTGTATAATTTAAAGACTGCAAATAAGGCAGGTGTTAAATCTACAGGAAATGGATTTAAAAGTTCATATGCATCTACAGTTGGTGTAAGTGAAACAAATTTCTATATTAAAGCAGGCGAGAAATCTTTTGATGAACTATGTGAAATTGTAAAAGATGGTGTTATAATAACAGAATTTGCAGGGTTACATTCAGGTGCAAGCTCTGTAACAGGAGATTTTTCGTTAGCAGCTAAAGGTTTTATGATAGAAGCAGGGAAAAAAACATTCCCAGTTGAACAAATAACAATTGCAGGAAACTTCTTTACATTACTAAAAGATATAGAAGAAGTAGGATCAGATTTAAAGTTTCCTATGAGCAGTATAGGATCTCCTTCAATTGTTATAAAAGAATTATCAATAGCAGGAAAGTAAAAAATAAAGAATATAATAATAAAAAATCCACTTTAGATTTTCATAATCTAAAGTGGAAATATAAATATAATTATTAATAATAAGTGAATTTAGAGGTATTAGTATTAGTATCTAAATAATAATCTGCAACCGCATTTTCAAAGTTAAGATCTCCAGAAGCATTGCTAGAATAGAAATAAATCAATAATCCATTGAGAGCTGTGTTGGTATATTCTCCAGCAATTACATTACAAATTTGTTCTAAGTGACCTTGAGAAGTATCATCAACTAATACATTGATTCTTGCAAAATTGTTACCAGTAGAGATTTTGCTTATTGAATATGGGACCGGAACATTTTCAATGCTATCAAATTTTCCATCAAAAGAATAATTTATATTTAGGACTGCACTACTAACAAGTGCATCTGGATTATATGATTTTTTAGGTAGAAGGTTTTTTATTTTTAGGGTTAGTGAATCTAAACTTTGATTATTTGAATCAGTAAAATCAAGAGTTACTTCACCAGAAAACATATAGTCTGAAGTATTTTTTATTGTAATATTAGCATTTTTTTTTGAACTATTATATGATGAAGCTAATTTATAACTAAATTTTAAATCATCATATGAAGGTTCTGTTTTATCAATTATTTCGGTGCTTCTATTTGAAGTAGTATTTTCAGCAATTACTTCTTTGGGAGGGTTCTTTTTATGTTCTATTAATTTAAGGCATGTCCCAGTACCTAATAATATTATTGAAAGTAAAAACATTATAACTACTAGTACAGAAGAAGCTTTGGTATTTTTTTTGATTGCTAAAATTATAAACAAGAATGAGACTAATATACCTAAAATACCACACAAATAAAGAATTATTGATATTAAATTCATGTTAAAATTCATATTCATCACCACTTAATAAATTTATTTTGAAAAATAGTTATATTATAATTATATATGTAAAATATAAATACTTCAAAGTAAATTATTATTTATTGTTAAAGATTCGACATAAAGGCATTTAGAAAAATTTTGGAGGATAGAGGATGAAGAGCTACGACCTTATAATAATTGGAGCTGGTATATCAGGGATGACAGCTGCCATGGGCGCAATTAATAAAGGAATAAAAAATATATTAATAATCGAAAGAGAAGATTTTATTGGTGGATTAATGAATCAATGTATTCATAATGGCTTTGGAAAAAAGATATTAGGAAAAGAAGTTACAGGGCCTGAATACATAGAATATATAGATGAAAGTATAGACAAAAGTAATACAGACATACTTTTAAATACAACCGCTCTAAATGTAACAGAAGACAATATTGTAACATATGTAAATTCAAGTGAAGGAGTTACAGAGGTTAAAGGTACTGCGATAATATTTGCAATGGGTGCAAAGGAAAGATACTTTGGTGATATAATGCTTGTAACCAAAAAGTTAATAGGAATACAGACTGTAGGTGAAGCTCATAGAATAATTAATTTTGAGGGATATTTACCAGGGAGAAATAGTGTTATATTAGCAAAAAATAAATGGGGATTTATTTTGGCCAGAAGACTATTAATTGAAGGTGGAAACGTTGAAGCTGTGATACTTGAAAAGAATTATGAAGAAATAGTAACTGATGAAATAAAGAATATTATAGAAGGATTTAATATTCCTATAATTGACTGCTCAAGTATTATTGAAGTTAACGGAAAAGATAGAGTTCAAAGGGTAAAAGTTAGGAACTTAAAGAATAATTCAATTTGTGAAATTAACTGCGATGCATTATTATTAACGGTTAATTTTGAACCAGAAGATATTTTAGTAAAAAAAATAAAAGTATCTATGCCAGATGAAAAATCAATACTTAAAAATAAGGACTACAGAACATCACAAATGGGTCTCTTTGCATGTGGAAATATTGTACATGGAGAAAATGCATTTAAGTTTAGAGATAAAACAGGTATTGAATGTGGTGAACAAGCAGCTGATTATGTAAAGTCTATGTACAATTAGTTTTTTTATTTAGCTAAATAAAAAAACTAATTGCTTGTTCATACATGGCATCATGACCATCTATATTTAAATGTACTCCATCTAAATATAAATCACGTTTATCTAAAGTTAAATTATAAAAATCTATATATGAAAGATTATATTTATCACATAGATTTATTAGAGAACTTCTTAAATTAGGAAGTTCTTTTTCAACATAATTGTAAAATGAAGACTCAGAAAATAATCTATAAGCCATATTGCCCAAAATATTTGGGGGAATTCCAATTATAACAGTAGAATTTAAATCTAATGCATCTCTAATCATTAATTCTAAATTCTCTATAATTGAATTGGTAGTTCTACCCATCATGAGATCATTGCTACCACCCATTATAAAAATTTTATTTGGACAATACAATAATACATCTTTGTAATATCTTGAAAGCATTGAGACTGTTGTATCACCATTGCATCCACTATTTTTTGCATTTAGATTACATTTATTTATTATTTTTGTAATCCAGCAATATTCTTTTTTTACACCATATCCAAAAGTCAAACTATCACCAAAAAAGATGATATCAGTAGAAGTATTCATTGATAATCAAATCCTTTTAAAATAATTTTTTAAAGCAATTTTTACAAATTAGAGTTTTTTTATTATTAGCAGTAATGTAGTCATCTGTAAGAATAGGTTTATTGCAAACACTACACATATTTTTTAAAGATAATGTTTCTTTAGCATTTATTTTTTCACTTTTTAATTTAGTAATTCCTTTTTTTAAAGAAGTATAGAGTTTAGGTTTGGTTGGAGTCGATTTCTTATTAATATTAAAGTCTAGGGTATACTCACTATCAGAGAATAATTCTAATTCAAATCTAGGATTTTCTTTATCATAGTATTCTTCGGTTATAATTCGTGTGATTTGAGCATCATTAACTATAAGACCACTTTTCTCTATACCATCAAATATACTTTTACTTATATTTATTGTATCAGGATGTCTTTTTTCACTTTTATAGTAAACTTTTAAAATTGCAATCAAGCTTTCTGTAAAGACAACATCAGGATTTTGACTTCTAGCAATTAATGCAATTTCTTGTTCATATAATGCATATCTATCATGATAGCTACCAGAACTATCTGGAAGAATAGCGCGACCTTGAGTGTTATGTAGTTTAAAATTAGATTTAGTTATTGGCGAGCCTTTAACAATAACCTTTGCGTAATCAGTCATTAATATTCTCCTTAATTTTATTATCTAAGTAAAATATACAATATATATTTAATTTGTACAATAATAAGAATTTGATAATGGAATGTAGATAAAGTATAATATTTTAAGGTTGTTAAATAAGTTTTTTAAAAATATTTGATAATTAATAAAATTTTATTAAAATATATTTTATAGTTATTAATAAAAGAGGTATGAATTAATGGATAGAAAAATAATTTTAGGAATTGAATCAAGTTGTGATGAAACAGCAGCAGCAATAGTAATTGATGGAAGACATGTTGTTTCTAATATAATAGCATCTCAAATTGATACACATAAGAAATTTGGGGGGGTAGTACCAGAAGTTGCATCGCGAATGCATATTGAAGCTGTTGATGCTGTAGTTAAGGCTGCCTTAAAAGAGTCAAACTTAACTCTAGAAGAAGTGGATGCAATAGGAGTTACATATGGTCCAGGACTTGTTGGAGCCCTTTTAGTTGGTTTACAATATGCTAAAGGACTTTCACTAGGAGCTAAGAAACCACTTATACCTGTTAATCATATACAAGGACATATATGTGCTAATTTTATTGAACATAAAGACTTAAAACCTCCATTTGTATCACTAGTAGTTTCAGGTGGTCATACTTTTATAGTATATGTAAAAGGATATGACGAATTTGAAGTTATAGGGCAAACAAGAGATGATGCAGCTGGAGAAGCATATGATAAGGTAGCAAGGGCATTAGGACTTGGATATCCAGGAGGTCCCAAAATTGATAAACTTGCTAAAGAAGGAAATGAAAATGCAATAGAATTTCCAAAAGCTAAATTTCATGAAGAAACATTAGATTTCTCCTTTAGTGGGGTTAAATCTGCTGTTTTAAATTATTTAAATAAAGCAAAAATGCAAAATATCGAAGTAAATAAAGCTGACGTAGCAGCATCATTTCAAAAAGCAATAGTTGATGTATTATCTGATAATGTTTTTTTAACTTGCGAGAAAGAAAAAGTTAATAAGATTGCCATTGCAGGAGGAGTAGCATCCAATAATTGTTTAAGAGAAAGATTAATGAAAGAGGGAGAAAAGAGAGGAATAGAAATATTATTCCCATCACCTATATTATGTACTGATAATGCAGCAATGATAGCTAGTGCAGCGTATTTTAATTATGATAAAAAAATAGAAGATAATTTGGACATTAATGCTAAACCTAATTTAAAATTAGTTGAAGGTTAGGTGATTTATATGAATTTACTACCACATTCTAATGGGATATATAAAGTAGAAAAAGAAAAAGTTAGTGTGATTGTAATAGTAAAAAGAATTGCTATAATATTATTATCTTTGCTATTTATGGGATTTGTAATCCAACAGGGAATAAATTTAATTGATAATACACGGTTAAAGTCAAAGTTTAAGTATGTCAGAGTAGATGGAAAAAAGATGGAATACAAATTAAAAGGTAGTGGTGATTATACTGTCGTTTTTGATGGAAGCATAGGAAATACTATGTTTCAATGGGATGAAGTATGTAGTTTGTTAGAAGATGAAGATAATGTTAAAACCTTTATATATAATAGGCGAGGATATGGATTTAATGATGGAGGGAGCGTAAGAACTCCAAGTGAACAAGCAGAAGATTTAAAAACTCTTTTAAAGAAGTCGGGAGCATCAGGTCCATACATATTAGTTGGCGAAGAATATGGGAGCCTTGTAATGACAAACTTTGCAAAGACATATCCTGATTCAGTTGCTGGGGTTGTTTTAATTGATCCAATCAATGAAGAAAATTTATCTAGTAAAGAATTTAAGAATAAGGTTAGATTTAAATACTATAGAAGTAAAATAGAAGCTATAGGTTCTAATTTTTTATTGACATCAATACTAGATAAAGTTGGACTGACTTTAGAAAACAAATATTTTGAAAATAAAATATCACAAAGTAAGCTAGAAGAATTTGAATCACTTAAAAATAAAAAAAGCTATAGGCAAGCTATTTCAAATGAATTGAGTAATATATATAAGTCAAATTCTAGTAGCCAAACAGAAGGTTTATTAATTAATAAACCATTATACATAATAAGTAAAAATGAAGAAGATTCATTGCAAAAAATAGGAGATGAAAAATTTACAATTACATATAAGCATAAAGATGCAGAAAAGCCATTTTCTATGTATGATCCAGAAACAGTAGTAAATGGAATAAATAATGTATTAAAAGATGTTAAAAAAATTCAAAAGAGTAATAGCAAATAAATAACCTCCCTCTAATTGAGGGAGGTTATTAATATAAAAATATTTTCTATATTAATAAATATTGTCATTGGTTTGACACATAATAAATCTATACTTACACTATAAATTAGTTATAAGTTTATTTTAATAAATTTATATAATATGGTTATAAATGAGAATACATTAAAGCTTATTTAGACAGGAGGAATTTTTGTATGAATAATAGAGAGGAAAAAGGTAATTTTATAGATGTTGAATCTTCACCAGTATATGAAGGAGAGCAAGTAGCTTGGAAAGGATGCTTTGATGAAGAGCAACCTAAAAAGAAAAGAAGAAGAGGTATTAAAAGATTAGGAACTATTGCTGGGGGCATTTTAGTATCTTTAATTGGAGGCATTACAGGGAGTGTAATAACTTATTCTATGATTGCGAATAATACTTCTGTTATTAATCAAAGATCAAATAATTATGTTCCACAATCATTTGTATCAAGTACAAATGAAGCAATGTCTGCATCAGATGCGTTTAATAAAGTAGCTCCAGCAGTTGTTATTGTTTCAACAAAAGGATTACAAGATGTTAATTATGGGTTCTTTAGCCAAGAACAAGAAGTAGAAGGAATAGGATCAGGATTTATAATTAATGAAGAAGGTTATATATTAACCAATTATCATGTAATAAAAGGTGCTACAGAAGTTAATGTAACACTTAGCACAGGTGAAGAAGTTCCAGCAACTGTTGTAAATTATGAAGAAACAAAAGATATTGCAATGTTAAAAATTAAAGAAGAAATTGCTGTACCAGCGATTGCAGAATTAGGTGATTCTGATGCAATATATCCAGGAGCAGAAGTTATAGCAATAGGAACTCCACTTTCTAAAAACTTTGCACAAACTCTTACTAAAGGTGTTATAAGTGGTAATAATAGAACTGTAACAACTGAGAATGGAGACAGTGTTAATTTAATTCAAACTGATGCTGCTATAAATCCAGGAAATAGTGGTGGACCATTAGTAAATACAAATGGTGAAGTTATAGGAATAAACTCCATGAAAATAGGAACTCAAGCAGGAAGTACAAGTGTAGAAGGAATAGGATTTGCAATTCCTATAAATGAAGTAAAGAGTAAGATAGATGATTTATCAAAACCTATATTAAACTTAGGAATTAAGATAAGAGAAATTAATTCTCAAACAGCAAAACAATATGATTTACAAGAAGGTATTTATATAGTTTCGGTAGATGAATTTTCGTCAGCAGAAAAAGCAGGATTAAAGATAGGTGATATTATTGTGAAATGTGATGGAAAATCTGTTACTACATTTGAAAAATTAAAAGAAATAAAACAGTCAAAGAATGTTGGAGACACTATGGAAGTTGAAGTAATTAGAAATAACAAAAATGTGAAGTTAACAGTTACTTTAGAAGAAGGACAATAATTTTTATAAGTTATATAGATAAAGTAAGAAAATAGAGTATATATTTTTATTAAATAAAAATATATACTCTATTACTTCTAATGGAAACAACTTATATGATAAAATGAAATTAGATAGGAATAGGAGGAGAATTATGGAGGAATTAATTTTGAATTTATTAATGCATAGTGGACAAGCAAAAACCTATGCAATTGAAGCAATTACATCAGCTAAGAATAATAATTTTGAGCGGGCTAATAAATTAATGAGAAGAGCTGATGAAGAACTCGGATATGCTCATAATTCTCAAAGTAGTTTGATTCAAGGAGAAGCCGCAGATGGAAAAATAGAAATATCATTATTATTAGTACATGCAGAAGATAATTTAATGTCAACAATGCTATTTATGGATATAGCAAATGAAATTATTGAACTTTATGAAAAATATAAACATAAAATTAATGAATAGGATATTAAGAACAGTTTTATTTTTTATATATAAATCATATTTTTCACACAATAAATGCGAAGTTGAGTATATTAATATCAAATGGAAGAATAAATAATCTTATTCACAAAATCCATTATATATTCATATTTTATTAATATAAATAAACATTTGGAGGGAAAAATAATGAGCGGAAGAGTAAGCGTATGTTCTATATGTCCAAAAGAAAATGAACAAATTGATGCAGTTATTAGAATTAATAAAGAAAGAAGAAGCGTTATATATGGAACTATATTGGACGAATGTGGTGATCCAGTAGCTGATGCAGTAGTTAAGTTATTACAAGTATGTAATAAAGGGATAATTCCTTTAACTCATACGTTCACAGATCAATATGGACAATTCTTATTAGGTCCTTTATGTCCAAATCAAAAATATATGTTAAAAATCTATAAAGATAATATAACTATTAGATATGAACCTATAAGTGCATCTTGCTATGAAGGAAAATGTATTGGTGTACAAGGATCTAGAAGTGGTAATAATGGAAGAAACAGAGATTGTGATTGTGGTTGTGATAATGATTAATTAATAACTGTATAATAAATAGAACGGGATAGTTGATTTAATATAAAAAGTTCTCTTTTAAAGAGAACTTTTTATGTTATACTTAATTTATTAAAATAATAGTAATCTACTGATGAAGTAGGGGGGTATATGGAAAAAATATTGTTATACATAGTAGCTATTTTCTTTATAATAGGTGCTATTGATTATATAGAGGATAATAGATTTAAAGTAGGGATAGTATTCGAAACGGGAATAAAATCAATGGGAGCATTAGCATTATCCATGATAGGTATATTATCTCTAACACCATTTCTATTAGATCAAATTAATGATTTTTTAATAGTAATTTCAAATAAAATATTAATAGATCCTTCAATCTTTTTAGGTAGCATACTAGCAGTAGATATGGGAGGATATAATTTGTGTTCGGATTTAGCTAATAGTAACAGTATGGGATTATTTTCAGGAATTTTAATATCATCAATATTAGGATGTACTATAAGTTTTACTCTTCCGCTTTCTATTGGTTTGCTAAAAAAAGAACAACTCAATACTTTGTTCAAAGGAATTTTATGTGGAATTGTTGCAATGCCAATTGGACTGCTTATAGGTGGAATGATGTTACATATTTCAATTATAAAAATAATATATAATCTGCTTCCAATAATATTAATATCTATACTAATATTATTAGGGATAATATTTAAACCTAATAGAATTGTTTTTATTTTTAGTTTTGTAGGAAGAATAATACGTTTCGTAGGAATAATAGGAATAATAGTTCAAGGTGTGAAATCTATATGTGGTATAGAGATCTTGGGTAATATAATGCCACTTCAAGAAGTGCTATTAATTGTAGGAAAGACATGTATATTCTTAAGTGGAGCATATGTATTAATTGAATTTATAAAAAGAGTTTTAAAGAAATATTTAAAAGCTATGGAAGATAAAATTCATATAAATGAAAACTCAATATTATCGCTAATAGGAAGTTTGGCTTCAGCAATAATCATTTTTGATAATTACGAAAAACTAGATTATAAAGGAAAAGTGATATGTACTGCTTTTTCAGTTGGTGGATCATATGTATTTGGAGGGCAATTGGGATATGTTGCAAGTGTAGAACCTGGAATGCTTACTATATATATAATCACTAAATTATTATGTGGAATAATTGGAATAATTTTTGCAATTATATTTTTAAAATATGAAAGTAGAAGCTGAGGTATAAAAGAAGATGAAAAATAAAATTAAGTATGGGTTTATTTTTTTTATTGCATTTATTGTTGTGATTATTAGTATAAATTTAAATGAGTCTAATAAAAACGATAAAGTAAGAGGTAATATACAAATTTGGGCAAGTAATAATACATATAACTATTTGAGGGAATGCGCAAATGAATTCATGGAATTAAATGAAAAGGTATATATTAATGTTAATAAAATTGAACAATATAGTTTTCTTAAAGATAGTCTCAAAAATGGAGAATTAAATGATGTAAAAATATTTGAATCTAGTCTATCTAATTTTAATAAATTAAAATTAGATGATTTTGAATATTATAATCCTAGTGAAGAAATTCTATCTATATATTCAAATAATTTTTCCAAATATAGAATTAATCAGCTTGGAAATGAACAGGAAATAGTTGGAATACCTTTAACATCTAGACCTTTAGCACTATACTTGAGAGAAGATTTATTGGAGCAATATGGGTATAAAAATAGAGATTTTAATACATGGGAAGATGTTATCAGAATAGGTAATGATATATATAATAAAAGTGATAAGAATATAAATATATTAAATGCAATAGATCAAGACTATTATGACCTAGTGGATTTATTAATAATGCAAAATTTAGATAAAGATAAGACTAACGAAGAAATAGAAGAAATAGTTTTAACTAAGATAGAAGAGTTAAAAAATAATAATATTTTAAATACAGATAAAAATAAAGATTATATAGCTAAAATAGCATCAATTAATGCTATAAAAGACATAGATAGTTCTGATGAAAAATGGAGTGTTGTAACAGTTCCGAGTAGTGAATCAGGTAAGAGCAAATTTTTTTCATCAGAAGGAACAGAACTATATATATTAAAATCTAAAAATGATAATGATAAATTAATAGATAAGTTTATTATATTTTTATTATCTAATAATAGTAAGGCTATAAATTATATAAGTACAGGTGATTTTTTCTCAAGTTATTTATATACATATAAAGATAAAAAGATAGAGACTCCTAAAGAGAATTTCAATGGGCAGAATCCATTGATTGTATTAAGTAATGTTGAGGAAAAGACTAATTTAATTGATGAGTATTATAAATATTTAGAAATAAGAACAGACATGGGATTATGATAATTACCCATGTCTGTTTTTATTTTTAAATAAAATTAGATATTTTATTATAAGCATCTAGTGTACTGAGGGCAGTTTTTTTCCAATTAAATTCTAAACTTCGTTTATATCCATTTTGGCAAAGAGATCTTTTTATATTATCGTTATTAAGAACATTAACTAATTCATTTGATAGTTCATATTCGCTATGAGGATTAATGAGAATTGCATTATTACCAGTTACCTCAGGTATTGAAGATATATTAGAAGTTATAACAGGTACACCACAACTCATTGCTTCTAAGGGTGGAAGACCAAAACCTTCATAGTATGACGGATAGACAAAAGTATCACAGCCATTATAGATAGTTGGTAAAATTTCATCTTCTACATATCCACAAAAAATTATTTTATCTTCTAGATTACTATCATTAACAAATTTAAATAATTCCTTACCCTCGTCTTTAAGTGATCCACCAATTAATAATTTATATTGGCAATTTAAATCTTTATATATTTTACTAAAAGCTTTAATTAATCCAAGTACATTTTTTCTTGCACTAAATCCACCTAAATATAATATATATGGACCTTCAAAATTATATTTCTTATTAATAAATTGCTTACATTTAAGTTTATTTAGTGGCTTATAATTAGCATTAGTAGCTAATGGGGTTACGAATATTTTATCTTCGGGATAGAAACTAAAATACTTTAATATATCTTTTTTAGAGCATTCAGAAACAGTAAGTATGCCAGCAGAATTTTGTATTATATTAGGTATATCTCTTAAAAAACGTTCCAAATATCCTTTTCCAACTGTTTCAGGCATTAAATATGGAATTAAGTCATGTATAGTAACTATTGTTGGTATAGTAGAAGTAAACTCAAAACCTATTCCATTCTGAGGAATATGATATAGGTCAATCTTCATATCTTCCAATTTATGGGGGATATAACATCTTTCATAAAATCCACCATGCTTACCGGATGAATATACTATGTTAGAATTTGGAGTGTTAAATTTGCTGTTGAATTTACCACAACAAAACAAAATATATTCATTAACTGAGGGTACTGATAGAAGTTCTGAGAGAAGATTATTTGTATAAGTACCAATTCCTGTACCGTGATATAAGGTAGCACCACGTGAATCTATAGCAATCTTCATAAAACACCTCATAAATACATCATTAGTATAGAATATTAACTTGGCTTTATTTTGGTGAATATGAATCACAATAAAATATTTATATACATATAATAAAAAGAATAATTTTTAGTGGGAATTCTTATGAAAGAGTGTATTGATGTAAATAAAATAAAAGATTACATTGAGATTAACTATGGTTTTAATGTAGAAAATGTGGAAAATGTGAAAAGTAGCTATAAGATAATTACAGAGAATGGGGGGTATTGCCTAAAAATAATTGAATATGAATTTTCGCACTTTTATTTTATATTATCTGCCATGAAACATTTACAAAAACATGAATTTAAATATATACCTAATTTTATTTTGAACAGAGAAAATAAAGAGTATGGAAAAATAGGAGAATATTATGCTTATTTAACTGAATGGGTACCTTCAAGAGTAAGTAATTATGATAATCCATTAGAGCTCAGTAAAATATCCACTAAATTAGGAGAGTTACATGAATGTAGTAAAAATTTTATATTAACTGATCAAATGAAACCTAGAATTGGATGGTTTTCATGGTTAAATGTATTTACTACAAGAATGAATGAAATACTTGATTTTGAAAAAAGAATAAATCAAAAGGTACAAAAATCAAAATTTGATATTTTGTATTTAGAAAACATTCATTCTGAAGTAGAAAGAGCAGAGAAAAGTATATTAGGTCTTGATAAAAATAATTATCTCTCCTTTATGGAAAAAGAAGTTTTTAGAGGTGGATTTTGCCATCATGATTATGCACATCATAACATATTAGTTGATGATTATGAAAATTTAAATATTATAGATTTTGATTATTGTATATTAGATTCACATCTACATGATTTGTCATCACTTTTAATAAGAGCTATGAAAGATGGTAGATGGGACAAAAATAAAGCAGATATTATATTGGAATCATACAAAAGGGCTTATGATATAGAGGATCATGAATTACCACTGATTCGAGAATTTATTAGATTTCCTCAGTATTTTTGGCAATTAGGTATACAGGTATACTGGGAGCAGCAATCTTGGGGGGAAGAATTCTTTATTAATAAACTTCAAAAGTATTTAAATGATGTTAAAGAAAGAGAAGAATTTATTGATACTTACTTTAAAGGAGGAGATTGATATAGATGAATTGGCGATAAAAGAATATCTAAATAAAGAAGAAGTAAATGTTGTGGGACATTATTTTCCTTATAAAAAAGATCTCAATTTTAAAGAAATATATTCACAAATAGATCTGGCTCGAGATATCCATAAAATATTAATGAAATGTAGGTTCAATGGATTAAGCAGGATAGAAAGTAGGATAGGACGAGAAATTGAAGGATATAAAGTTCAATTAAAAAGAATTAATAGAGACTATAATGAATTAATTATGAAAATTAATAAAAATGATATAGATAAACTTCTCATTTTTGAAGGAAAAAAGATGATAAGTCAAGGAAGTTTAGCAATAGAATCTATAAATGATAATAATTATTTCAGTATTATAGAAAGAAGTATGAATAGACGTGAAATATGCTTAGGAAGAGTAGACGGAGGAAACTTAAGAATTAGGAGTGAAAAAATGGAAATAGGTCTATTAAGGGGGATATCTTATAACTTAATAGAAGAAGATATATATAAATATATAAAAAAAATACAAAGAAGAAATGCAATTCTAGAGGAAGATGAAATAATAGATTATTTTGTTCATGGATCACATTTAGCATATAGTAGCATTAATTATCTAAAAGCATTATGCACATATCCAAAAGATTTTTTCAAAAATTGGGAACGATATAGGCAGGCTAATAATACTAAAACATATGAAGAATATGTTAGAGAGTTTGATAGAACTATGAAATATGAATTAAAAAAAATATAACACTAGATATATAGCAAGAAGGAGGGAGAGAATGAAAAAAATAAAATATACACATAAAAATATTTTATGTGAATATGATCTTAGTTTGGAGTTCTTCGATGAATTAGGAATAAAAATAAATGATGTTGTGCCACTTAGAAAGGTTTTTATATTATATACAGATGAAGGCAAGAAAATTTTAAAAAAAGTTAATTATAGTGTGGAACGAATTAATATAATAAGTGATTCTTTAGAATATATAAAAAAGGACTACAGTAATGTAATTACATTTAATAAAATGAAAAATAATCTAAATTATATAAAATGGAAAGATGATATATACGTAATTATGGATTTATTAGAAGGAAGGGAAGCATCTTTTTCTAATCCAATTGAGATTGAAATTTGTGCAGAAAATATTGCCCTACTGCATAATGCTTCTAGTGGATTAAGGAAATATATAAAAGAAAAGTATTCTAAGGATATATTAGATATTTCTTTAAAAGATAAGTTTAATGAAGCATATAATAATCTTTGCGAATTAAAGAAAATAGTCAATGGCTATGATTATAAAAATGAATTTGATGTATTATTTATTAAAAATGTTGATAAATATTTGGAAGAAATAGAGAAGGCGCAGGATAAATTAGAAAAGAGCCAATATAATGCCTTGAGAGAGTGTGAAGAAAAAATCTCACTTTGTCATAATGATTTAGCATACCATAATTTTCTTATTAATGATAGAGATGTTAGTATATTAGATTTTGATTTTATGACCATAGACTTAAGAGTATTAGATATCGCAGACTTTATATTAAAATCTATAAAGAATGTAGCTTTTGATATAAGTAAGATGATGCTTGAAATAAATTCTTATGAAAAAATTAATAAATTATCCCTAGAAGAAAAATATATTCTAGGGATATTAATAGAATTTCCTAGAGACTTTTATTCAATAGTAGATGATTATTATCATAAAAGAAAATATTGGGATTATGATGTGTTTTTGAATAGATTAATAGCTAAACTAGATAATGATGAATTTAGATATGAATTTATAGAAAATTATAATAATATTTTAACTTAAAAGTAATTTAAGGATGCTGATTAGCATCCTTAAATTATTTTTCTATTACAGTTTTATATGCATCTATTGTTTTAAGTGCTGTTTTTTTCCAAGAGAAATTATTACTTCGAGTAAGACTCTTTTTAACCATAGTAAGCTTTAATAAACTATTACTTAAAACTCTTTCTATATCATAAGATAACAAATCAATGTCATGTGGATCTATTAATAGAGCAGATTCATAACATACCTCAGGAAGGGAGGTTACATTAGATGCTATAACTGGTGTACCACATGCCATTGCTTCTATTGGAGGCAGTCCAAAACCTTCATAAAATGACGGGTATACAAGAACTTCTGTTGCATTATAGAATAAAGGCATATCTTCTAGGGGGACAAAATCTGTAAATATAACTTTATCAGCTATTTTTAAAGCTTCCGTTCTTGATTTATAAATTTCATACGAAGGACCTTTTCTGCCTGTTATTACCAATTTAAACGTATTTGTTAGGTTAGATGGAAGCTTGGAATATGCCTCTATCAATCCTAAAATATTTTTTCTGGGACTAAATCCACCAACATAAAGTATAAAATCTTCTTGAATCCCATATTTTTTTGTAATTAAATCCTTACTTCTACATTTGCTTAGTGGTTTATAAATTTTTTCAGCTGCTAAAGGAGTTACAAATATTTTATCTAAAGGGAAATTAAATTCCTTTGCGATATCATTTTTGGAAAATTCTGATACTGTAATTATTCCATCACAAAGATCAATTATTTTAGGAAGTTCTTCATTAAAAATTTTCAGGTATCTATCACTAACTGTTTCAGGCATTCTTAATGGAATGATATCATGTAATGTAATAACTTTTTTACATTGGATATTTTCTGAAAGTCCAACTCCATTTTGGGGTATATGATAAAGTTCTATATCAATGCTATTCAAGATGTTAGGAACTTTTACATTCTCCCAAAAGTTTTCAGAGGATACTGATTCAATAGAGCGGAGTTCAAAATTACTATTTAAATCTTTTAATGAATCACATTCTGGCATAAAAATTAAATAATCATTGATGGAATCAGTAGTATTAAGGCTTCTTATTAATTCATGAGTATATGTGCCTATGCCAGTACCTCTGTACCATTTAGCAGCCCTACCATCTATTCCTATTTTCATCATTAAACCCTTTCAAAGTATTTATCTTAATGTATTATATTAATAGAATAGAAAAATTGTTAATAAAAGAACAATAATTTACATATAAATATATAGGAGGTGAGAGAATATGATGAGAGAATTTGAAATTGAAAGGCAATTTGATATAAAGATAGAAAAGATTAAAGCCAACAAAGGCGTTTATTATCTCAAAACTGATAAAGGTGAGAGATGTTTAAAAAAGATAAATTATGGGCCACAAAAATTATTATTTGTATATGGTGCAAAAGAGCATTTGGCTCAAAATGGTTTCACTAATCTAGACAAGTATTATTTAAACATAGATGGAGAGCCTTATGCTTTAGTAAATGAGGATTTATATACTTTGTCAGAATGGTTAGAAGGTAAAGAATGTGATTTTCACAATATAGAAGAAGTGAAAATAGCTGCTAGAACCTTAGCAAAACTTCATGAAGCTTCAAAAGGATATGATCCACCAGAAAACTCAAAATTAAAAAGTGATCTTGGAAGGTGGCCTCATTTAATGGAGAAGAGAATAAAGTCATTTGATAAGATGCGAGATATGGTGAGGAAAAAAAATATAAAAAATGATTTTGATATAGTATATATACAATCAATGGAGTTTTATAAAGATATAGGAAAAAAAGCACTAGATACATTAAAAAGCTCGGCATATTATGAATTATGTGCAATAGCGGAATTGGAAAAGGGTTTCTGTCACCATGATTATACTTATCATAATATAATTTTAAATCCTAATGATGATATATATGTAATAGATTTTGATTACTGTAAAAGAGAAGTACGAACTTTTGATATTAGTAACTTTATGATAAAAGTACTAAAAAGAGTTGATTGGGAATTTGATTTTGCAAATGAAATACTTAAAGAATATAACTCTATATCAAGCCTATCTAAAGAAGAATATAAAGTATTATTTGCTTATCTTCAATTTCCACAAAGATATTGGAGATTAGCTAATAGATATTATTATAATGAAGTTAACTGGGCGCAAAATACTTTTGCAGGTAAATTAAATGGGATTGTTGAAGAACAAGAATTATTTTTAAAATTCTTAGAAAAATTTAAAAGTGAGTACAGTATATCATAATGTAAAAAAGTGATAATCCTTATTAATTTACTAATAAAGTAGATTATAAGGATTATTATTTTTTATAAATATATTCATAAAAATATACTATGAAACCTTTAATAAGAATTTCCATATTATAAGATAAAGAATATGTTTAGGAGCAAAAGAATGGATGTAGGAGATATTGTTGTTAGAAAATCTTATGATAAAGATGTAACCTTTAAAATTATAGATATTAAATATAAGAATGGTGAAAAAAATGTTATCTTAAAAGGTATTAATATAAGAATAATAGCAGACTCTACAGTTGATGATTTAGAGAAAATTAGTGAAGAGGATAGAGATGATATTGGAACTAAAGATAAAATTCTAAATACTAGAGTAAATGAAGCCATAAATAAAGCCATAATTTTTAGAGGGGATCTTAGGGACAAGGCTGAAAAAGCACCCAAAATAAAAAATAAGGATGAATTGATGTTTGGAAGACCAGGAAAGATTCTTCATGTTGATGGTGATAGTGAATATATGGAGACGTGTTTAAAGGTATATAAACAATTATCATTAGATGCAATTGGAAAAGCTATCCCAGAGAGTGAACAACCAGATGTTATAGTTGATTTAGTGAAAGAAACGAAACCAGACATAGTGGTTTTAACAGGACATGACAGTGTAATAAAAGCACCAAGGGACTATTTAGATTTAGAAAATTATAGAAATTCAAAATATTTTTTAAAATCTGTTGAAAATTTAAGAAATTATAATTCAAGCTATGATGAGCTGGTAATTTTTGCAGGAGCCTGTCAGAGTTGCTATGAAAGAATATTAGATGTTGGAGCTAACTTTGCTTCATCTCCAAGTAGAGTACTTATACATTGCTTAGATCCTGTTTTTGTTTGTGAGCGAATTGCATATACAAGAATAGATAAGGTGGCATCAATAAAAGATGTTATTGAAAATACAATAACAGGAATAAAGGGTGTTGGAGGACTTCAGACTAGGGGGAAATATAGAGAGGGATATCCTAAATCTCCATATATTTAATTTCCACCATATAGTATAGAAGGTCATATCTTTAATTTAAAAGATGGCCTTTTTACAATTATGAAAATTAGATAAATTTAAGCATTCATAATAGTGAATATTAATAAAAGAATACTTAAATAAAAGTTTTAATTATAAAGTGTAGAAAATATAGGAATAAAAACAAGAAAATAAAGAGATACTAAAAATATAATAATATTTTATCAAGAATATTTATTGACAATGGGTTTGATAGATGATAAAATTAATATTTTGTTTGACAAAAGTATAAAATGTGATATAATTAAATTGGAAAGAGGGTGTTAAAATGGAAAATAATACTACCATTGCCACTATAAAAAGTGATATAATGAAACATGTAGGAGAAAAGGTTACTCTTAAATCTAATGGCGGAAGAAAAAAGATTCTTGTTAATGATGGGGTAATTGAAAGTGTATATCACAATATTTTTGTTATTAAACTAAAAGACGACACCCAAAGGAAAGTGACCTACAGTTATTCTGATGTATTAACAAAGACAGTTCAATTAGTATTTCCAAATAGTGTATAAAACTTCGATAAACTTATCGAGGTTTTATTTTTTATTGTTTGATGATTAAAAGGTATAATCTAAAATTAATAAAAATAAAAAAGAAAGATGGTGGGTTTCCATCTTTCAACTATGGTATAAAAGGGTATTGAGAATTTATGAGAGGTTATATGGTCAATAACCATTTATAATGATATACCATATTAAAAAAAATGTCAATATTTTTTAGAAAAAAAATAAAAAAAGTTTAATATGGAGATATATATACAATAAAGTACTATATAGCGCGGTATTTAGAGAAATTTGTAGAAAGTTCTAAAAAAGATTATAAGAATATTAGTCATAAAATTATTAGAATTTATGTATAAATGAATAGTAGTAGTTTTATGGGAGGTATTAAAGATGTCAGATATAGATGTTATAAAAGAAAATGTACAGTTTGAGCAATTACTTAGAGAAAATAGTTCAAACATAGTTTTGAAAGATGAGTATTTAATTCCAGATACTCATCCAGATGTTCAAGAAATATTATGTATTGAGTCACGTCCTGTTATTATAAGTAAGGAAATTATTGGTGATAAGATAGTCTTAGATGGAAAGGTTGAATATACAGTAATATATTTAGCTAGAGAGGAGGGGTTAGTTGCTAATTCAGTTAGTTACACTCAAAAGTTTACAAATAACATTGATTTGAATCAAGGTGAACATAAAGTTATTTGTGAGGTTGAATCTAAGATAGAACATATTGAAGCAATGATAATGAATGAAAGAAAAATATCTATACAAGGAATTATAGCAATAGAATGGGAACTGTATAAAAGCAAAGAATTTGAATTTGTAAAAGATATTGAAGGAAATGATGATGTTCAAATACTTAAGAAAACAGAAACTATAAATAGGATAAGTGCTAGTGAAGAAGTTCAACTAGATGGAAAATCAATAATTAGGGTTGGAATGGATAAGCCGCAAATAAATAAAATTTTAAAATGTTCACTACTATTGCATAAAAAGGAAATAAAAATTGTAGAAGATAAAATTTATCTTGGATGTTATTGTAAAATAAATATATTATATAAAGGTGATGAGCATAAGGATATAATTTGCTTAGAAGATGATGTATATTTGTCTAAAGAAGAAGAAATAGAAGGTATAACATCAGATATGATACCATCAGTTTTCTTTGACATAGTTAATGATGAAATATTGTTGGAGGAAGATGATTTAGGAGAAGTAAGAATAATCAATAGTGAATTCATTATTAAAGCTAATGTGAAGATATTCTCACAAGAAAGTATTGATACAATCAAAGATGCATATTCACCTAAGTTATTAATTGGCCTAAGAAAAGATGAATATGAAGTTGGGATGTTGCAAGGAGCTAATACATCAGAAGCAATTATTAAAGATGGAATACAGTTAAAAGAAAATGATTTGAAACCAGAACAAATTATATCTACAAATGCTACTGTAATTTTGACAGATAAAGTAGTGAAAAAAGACAGAGTAGAAGTTGAAGGAATAATTAAAGTAGATATATTATATAAAACAACAGAAGAAGATAAATATCTATCAGATATTAAGGCTGAAATTCCTTTTACAACTATGATAGATATACTAGGAGCAGATGAAGGAATGAAATCAATAGTTAGAAGTAGCTTAGAAAATGTTGAAGCATTTTTAGAAAGTAACAGTATATCAATAAAAGCAACTATTGCATTATCTGCTAAAGTTCTTTATGAACTTAAAAAAGAATTTATTTCAGATGTAATTGAAGAAGAAGGTGAGCAGCCAGAAAAGAATGCTAGTATAACAATTTATGTTGTTGGAGAAGGAGATACTCTCTGGGAACTAGCAAAGAAGTACAATACAACAATTACTGAATTAGTAAAAATTAATTTGATAGAAGATTCAGATTATATTGAGGTTGGAAGTAAATTGATAATACCAGGAAGAGCTAAGTTTTAAAAAGTTAATTAAAAAGAGTTATTGAATAATGAAAAATTATTCAATAACTCTTTTTTGATGAAATTAAATTTATTGATTTGAGTTACTTTATATATATGTTTTTTGAATAATTATTATTTTTCATGGGAACAATATGAAATGCATCATGATATGAGGTGATAAATGTTGAAAGAAATTTTAAGTGGAAATTTGATAATTATTGGTGGAGCCGAGGATAAAGAGGGTAGAAAAGAAATACTTAAAAAAGTATGTAGTTGTATTGATAAAGAAAAAGATACTTTATTAGTAGCAACAATAGCAACAGAATATCCTAAAGAAGCTGCCAATAAATACAGAAAAGTTTTTGAAGAACTTGAAGTTAAAAATATAAAGATACTAGATATTAGTGAGAGAAGAGATGCTTTTGAAGAGGATAATGCAAATTTAATAAGAGAAGCATCATTAATATTTTTTACAGGAGGAGATCAATTAAGGATAACGAGCTTAATTGGAGGAACTTCCATTTATGATGCCTTGAAAGAGTCGTGTGAGCAAGGGGTTTATATAGTAGGAACATCAGCAGGTGCATCTGTTATGAGTGATACTATGATAGTTCAAGGTGAAGATGAGGGTTCCCCAAGAAAGTGTACCTTAAAAATGGCTCCAGGTTTGGGTTTGATAAAAGATGTTATAATAGATCAACATTTTGCTCAAAGAGGCAGAATAGGAAGATTGTTAACAGGTATTGCACAAAACCCAGAAGTTTTAGGAATTGGTATTGATGAAAATACAGCAATAATTGTTGAAAAGAATGGAAGTGTAGAAGTTATTGGAGATGGTGCTGTTTACTTTGTGGATGGCAGTAAGATTACATATACAAATGTTTCAGAAATGAAAAGTGATGAGATTTTAAGTATGCATAATGTTATATTACATGTACTTACGGAAAATAATAAATTTGATTTGACAAAAAAGTTGCCTTTTGAGGAGGAAAAAGCTAGCTATGAAAATAATACAAAAGAGAGTATATGAAGGAAAGAATATATATTCGAATAAAAAGTGTATAAGAATAGATGTAGATTTAGAAGGCTATTGTGAAACGCCAAGCAATAAAATACCAAATTTTAATTTTAATCTTGTCAATATAGTACCAGAATTAAAAGAGCATAGATGTGGTATAGATGAAGATGGTGGTTTTATTAAAAGGCTTGAAGAAGGAACTTATTTAGCACATATATGTGAACATACTATTATAGCATTACAAAATAGATTAGGAATTGATGTTGCATATGGTAAAGCACGTGAAATAAAAGAGGATTTTTATTATATTATTGTGCAATATAAATATAAAAATACGGCATTGGAAATCATTAATCTAGCTATTGATTTAATGAATTCATTAATAAAACAAATTCCAATAGATATTGAAGAAAGAATTTCTTCAATAAGAAATCTTCTACTTCAAGAGGGAATTGGACCTAGTACTAAAGCCATATGTGATGCAGCAAAAGAGCTGAAAATGCCAGTAACTCAACTAGCAGATAGTGGTATTTATCAGATTGGCTATGGAAAAATGGGACGATTGATTGAAGCTACAATCGGCGAGAAAACAAGTTGTTTAGCAGCAGATATATCATGTGATAAATTGCTAACAAAGCAATTATTAGAAATTCAAAGTATACCAGTTGCTAATGGATATAAAGTTTTTAATATGATTGATCTATTGAAAAAAGCAGAAGAGATAGGTTATCCAGTTGTACTTAAGCCTCAATTTGGAAGTAAAGGAAAAAATGTGATCCTCAATATAAAAGATGAGAAACAACTATTAAAATCCTATGAATTAATAAAAAAAGAAATTAAAGATATTATAATAGAAAAATTTTTTATTGGGAAAGATTATAGGATTTGCGTAGTAAATTATAAAGTAGTTGCTGTATCATTAAGAATGTCTCCATTTGTTATTGGAAATGGAAAAGACAATTTAAAAATTTTAATAGAATCACTTAATAGAGATCCATTAAGAGGTGTAGATCATGAAAAGCCATTAACCAAGATAAAGATAGATAATGGGTTAATATTATCATTAAAAAATAGAAATTTATCATTAGATTACATTCCTAAAAATAATGAAAATATTATTTTAAGAGAGAATGCTAATATATCAACTGGAGGTATTGCAATAGATTGTACAGAAGATATATGTGAAGAAAATATAGACTATTGCATACGTGCAGCTAAAACATTAGGATTAGACATTTGTGGTATAGACATATGTGCACAAGATATAAAAGTCCCAATTAATTTAAATAATGGCATAATAATGGAAATAAATGCAGCTCCAGGAATAAGGATGCATGAATATCCATATGAGGGGAAAAAGCGTGATGTAGGAAAAGCTATAGTTGAAATGTTATACAATGGACAGCCTAGAAATATACCTGTTATTTCTGTTACAGGTACTAACGGAAAGACTACAACATCCAGATTGATAAGTCATACATTAAAAATGATAGGATATAATGTTGGAATGACTTCAACAGAAGGTATATATATAAATGACAAGTGCATACATCATGGTGATGATTCAGGATTTAACAGTGCTAAAGCTGTGCTTTTGAATAAGGATGTGGATGTTGCTGTATTAGAAACTGCACGAGGAGGACTCATAAGAAAAGGATTAGCTTATGATTTGGCTAATGTAGCAGTAATAACAAATATAACGAATGATCATCTTGGATTAGAAGGAATAAACTCTTTAGATGAATTGAGTTTTGTAAAATCATTAGTTGGGGAAGCTGTTAAAGAAGATGGATATGTTGTTATAAATGCAGATGATGAATATAGCAAAAAGATATTACCAAGAATAAAAAGTGAGAAGATATATTTTTCTAAAAATAAAGATAATCATCTTATAAAAGATAATATAGCAAGTGGAAAAATAGCTGTATTTATAGAAGATAATAAGATAGTTGTTATTAATAAAAATAAAAAATATGAGATAATAGAAACTGAAAAATTGCCAATATCATATAATGGTTTTTTAGAATATAATATTGAAAATGCTATGGCTGCATGTGCTGCTTTAGTTGGACTGAAAATAGACTATTGCATTATAAATAAATCACTTATGAGTTTTCAACTAAATAGTGCAGAAAATCTAGGTAGATTTAATATATATGATTACAATGGTAGAAGAATAATATTAGATTATGGTCATAATTTTGAAGGATACAATGCAGTTTTACATTCTATTAAAAAGATTAAAGATAAAAAAAGTGTCATAGGGGTTATTGGAATTCCAGGAGATAGACAAGATGAAATGGTAGCTAAGATAGGAGAACTGTGTGCAGAGAATTTAGATAAAATAATAATAAAAGAGGATCTTGATAAGCGAGGAAGAAAAGATGGTGAGATGTCTGAATTATTAAGGAAATCAATATTAAGTAAAAATAAAAATGCTAGATTAAAAATTTGCTTAAATGAAGTAGATGCCTTAAGGGAAGCACTAAACTTAAGTGAAAAAGGAGATATAATTATTGTATTTTATGAAAAAATTGACCCACTTTTAGAGATAATAAATAATTATGATTCAAAGGAAGAATGTATGTTAAAATACAGTGATGCATAAAGGATTATAAGTTCCAACAACTAAATTAGACAGGATTTTTCACCTATGATACAATAAGATAAAAATGCAAAGAAAGGATCCTTAAGATGAAGATTAAGGCTTATGCCAAGATAAATATCTCTTTGGATGTTGTTGGAAAGAGAGAAGATGGATATCATTTATTAGAAATGATAATGCAAACAGTAGATTTATATGACATAGTGGAAGTACAAAAGATAGATAGTGGAATAAAATTAGAGTGTGATAAATATTATGTACCTACAGATGAAAGAAATATAGCTTATAAAGCAGCTGTTTTATTTAAAGAAGCTTATAAAATAAATGAAGGTGTATATATCAATATAACTAAAAATATTCCTGTTTGTGCAGGTTTAGCAGGTGGAAGTACTGATGGAGCTGCAGTTTTAAAACTTATGAATAAACTTTTTGATATTAATGCTTCTGATGAAGAATTAAAAAAAATAGCTGTTAAGTTAGGCACTGATGTTCCATATTGTATAAATGGTGGAACAGCCTTGTGTGAAGGAATTGGAGAAAAAATCACACAATTAAAGCCATTTAGAGATAAAATTTTAGTACTTATAAAGCCTCCTTTTGGAGTGTCAACGAAGGTGGTTTATAAGGAGTTTGATTTGTCTCGTGTAGTATTTCATCCCAATACTAAAGAACTAATAGAAAATATTGAAAATGATAATTTAGAATTTGTAGCTAATAATATGAAAAATTTATTAGAGAATGTTACATTAAGAAAACATAGAGCAATATTAAATATTAAAGAAAATACTAAGATTTATGGATGCCTTGGAACTATGATGAGTGGAAGTGGTCCGACTGTTTTTGCTTTTTTTGATGATATGTATAAAGCTCAATTATGTTATGATTATATGAAAAGTAAATATAAAGATGTATTTATAACACGAACAATTTAATATGTCATGTATAAAACACCTCCTAGTGGTAATAATTTAGCTACAAGGGGGTTTAGTTATGAAAAAAATACAATTTAAATATTTATTATTAATTTTAATCATAAATTTTGCTACTAATATACTTGGGAGCTGTAATATAGATGGAAATAGTATTAATATCTCAAGTTTAAAAAGTAGTAAAAATATACTAAGTAATAGAAAAGAAGAAGTAACTAATAGGACTTTAGAATATGATGAAGTGAAAAATTTATTAATTAGATTTCATGTTATTGCTAATAGTGATACGAATGAAGACCAAAAATTAAAACTTAAAGTAAAGAATGAGGTAATAAAATATTTGTATCCATATCTCAGCAATTCATCATCTTTAGAAGAATCAAGAAAGATAATTATAAATAATAAAGAAGAAGTGGAAGAAATTTCGAGAAAAGTTATTAAAGACAATAACTATAATTATGATGTAAAATTAGAATTGTCACGAGAAAATTTTCCGGAAAAGTTATATGGTAATATAGTATTACCACAAGGTAACTACGAAGCGTTCAGAATCATCATAGGAAGTGGACAAGGAAAAAATTGGTGGTGTGTTATGTTTCCTCCACTATGCTTTGTAGACGAATCTAAAGCAGAAGTGGAATATGAAAAAACAGAAAAAAATTTAGAGAAAGCTAAAAAAGAAGAAGTCTTAAATGTTGATGATGAAAGTAAAAAAGAAAATGAAAAGAAGATAGAATATAAATTTAAATTTATAGAAATATTGAAAGACTTATTTTAAAGTATCAATATAATATTTAGAAAAAATAAATATATATAATATCAAACAGGAGGATTAATATGGTAAGAGCATTGGCGATGATATCTGGAGGTCTAGATAGCATATTAGCAGCAAAATTAATAAAGGAGCAAGGTATAGAGGTGATAGGAATTTGCTTTAAATCATACTTTTTTAATGAAGAAAATGCAAAAAGAATGACGAAGCAAATAGGAATAAAATTGGAAGTTGTTGATTTTTCAAAGGAACATTTTGAAATGGTTAAAAATCCAAGTCATGGATGGGGGAAAAATATGAATCCATGTATAGATTGCCATTCAATGATGATGAGATATTCAGGTGATTTATTAGAAAAGTTTAATGCAGATTTTATAATCACTGGTGAAGTATTAAACCAAAGACCTATGTCACAAAATAAATCTGCCTTAAATATTGTAAAGAAGCAATCAGGATTTAGTGAAAAGATTTTAAGACCTCTTTGTGCTAAAAACTTAGACCCAACACCAATGGAATTAAATGGATTAGTGGATAGAGAAAAATTATTAAATATTTCTGGAAGAAGTAGAAAAGCACAAATGGAGTTAGCAGATAAATGGGGAATAAAAGATTATCCATCACCAGCAGGAGGATGTAAACTTACGGAACCTAATTATTCTATTAGGTTAAAAGAATTAGTAGAAAGAAAAGAAAGTATTAAAGAAAAAGATATACATTTGTTGAAATATGGAAGACATTTTATAACAGATGATAAAACAAAGATAATAGTTACTAGAACTGGTGAAGAAGGAGAAAAAATAAAAGAATTATTAAATAAAAATGATATTATGTTCCTTACTAGTAAGTATAATGGTGCAATGGTTATAATTCCAGAGGGAAATGTTCCTACAGAAAATGATATTATGATAGCTTGCAGAATAGCAGTTAGATATAGTAAAGGAAAAGATGAAAATGAAGTAGAGGTAAAATTTGGACAAGTTTCTACTGATTTTAAAAATAAAAGGATTGTTGATTGTATAACACAAGAAGAATTAGATAAATATAATATAAATTAAAAGTTTATGAAAATAAATTGTGTGCGGAGATAAAGGTTGGAGGAAAGCAATGAAGAAGAAAGCAATAGTTACAATAAAAAGTAATACTTCAGAAGATAGTGATGATTTACTAGAAGTAGTAAGTGTTGGTGAATTTAATGTTGTAGAGGATAGCTTTATAGTAAAATATGATGAAACAGAACTTTCAGGGATGGAAGGCACAAAAACAACTATGATTATAAAGAATGATTCTTTTGATTTAATAAGAGAAGGAACAACAGAAACAAGAATGGAGTTTAAGAAAAATAAAGAAAATGTAGTTTTATACAAAACTCCATATGGTATCATTAATATTAAGACATATACTAAAAAGTTAAATATAAATGTAAATGAGACTGGTGGTACTATAGAGGTTACATATATGTTAATTCTTGAAGAAGAACAAAGTGTAAAGACTAATTTAATTGTTAATATAGTTGTTGAAAATAATTAAAAACTAAATTGAAAAATAGAACTATAGGATGTTTATAGAGGAACATCTTATAGTTCTATTTTTTATAAAAAAATTTTGATTAAAAATCAAAATTAAGGGACACAATCTTAGATAGGAGTGATTGGATTATGAGAAATATGAGATATTTAAAAATTTTACATATGTTATGTAAATACTATGATATCGAAGAAAAGGAATTTTTGGATTTATTAAAATCTAAGGAAAATAAGTATTTATTACTGTTATTATTGAAAAATAATGATTGCTTTGAGGTTAATGCTGTAAAAGAACTTTTTAATTTAAAAACATCAAGAACAATAAATAACAATTTGAGGCAAGCAGAGGAAAAGTTACTGATTAATAGAAGCTTTAGAGAAAAGTATTTCGATCTTGAAAATCAAATGAGTAATGATGAGATGATTAATTTATAAAAAAGACTAGATATTGAGATAAGAGTGTGATAAGATATTATTTATGTTATAAAACAACACAAATAACCCACATGTATATTGTGGGGTAATTTGTATTATATCATTAAACGTTAATAAAGTAAAGATTAAAATAAAAAAAATATATATAGGGAGGATAAAATGAGTAATACGAAATACATTTTTGTCACAGGTGGGGTTGTTTCGGGACTAGGTAAAGGAATAACAGCAGCATCTCTTGGAAGATTATTGAAAAATAGAGGCCTAAAGATATCAATTCAAAAGTTTGATCCATATTTAAATGTGGATCCAGGAACAATGAGTCCATATCAACATGGAGAGGTTTTTGTAACTGACGATGGAGCAGAAACAGATCTAGATTTAGGACATTATGAAAGATTTGTTGATGAAAGCTTAAGTAGAAATTCAAATGTTACAACAGGTAGAATTTATAGTTCTGTTATAGAAAAAGAAAGAAGAGGGGAATACCTTGGAGGAACAGTACAAGTAATACCACACATAACTAATGAGATAAAAGATAAAGTTTATCAAGTAGCAAAAGAAAGAGAAGTGGATATTGTTATTACTGAAATAGGTGGAACAGTTGGAGATATTGAATCTCAACCATTCTTAGAAGCTATAAGACAAATCAAAAGTGAAGTTGGATTAGAAAATATATGCTATATCCATGTTACACTAGTACCTTACCTTAAAAAGGGTGGAGAAATGAAAACTAAACCTACTCAACATTCAGTAAAAGAATTAAGAACAATTGGTATTCAACCAGATATAATTGTATGTAGAACAGAAAAAGAATTATCAGATGATATAAAATCTAAGATTGGTTTATTCTGCAATATAGAAGGAAAATCGGTTATTCAAAACCTTGATGCAGATCATCTGTATGAAGTACCATTAATGCTGCATGAAGAAGGATTAGATAACCTAGTATGTGAAAAATTACATTTAGGATGTAAAGATATAGATAACTCAGAATGGGTTGAAATGGTACATAAAATAAAGAGTCTAAAAGATGAAACTGAGATAGCTTTAGTAGGAAAATATGTTGAATTACATGATGCATATATATCTGTAGTAGAAGCGTTAAGTCATGGCGGATATAGTAATAATACAAAAGTTAAAATTAGATGGATTAATGCAGAAACACTAGAATCTGAAGATGTTAATGAATTACTTAAAGGGGTAGATGGAATTTTAGTTCCAGGTGGATTTGGAGATAGAGGAATAGAAGGAAAAATTACAGCAATAAAATATGCAAGAGAAAATAAAATACCTTTCTTAGGAATTTGCTTAGGAATGCAATGTGCGGTTATTGAATATTCCAGAAATGTATTAGGACTTGATGGTGCAAATAGTTCGGAAATAAATCCTGAAACAAAATATCCAGTAATCGATCTTATGAATGATCAAAAGGATATTGAAAACTTAGGTGGAACAATGAGATTAGGTCAATACCCATGTAAGTTATCTAAAGAAAGCAATTCTTATGAAGTTTATAAGAAGATAGATATAAATGAAAGACATAGACACAGATATGAATTTAATAATCAGTATAGAAAACAAATTGAAGAAGCAGGAATGAAAATTGTTGGAACTAGCCCTGATAATAGATTAGTAGAAATAGTGGAAGTAGAAGATCATCCATGGTATGTAGCTGTTCAATTCCACCCAGAATTGAAATCAAGACCAAATAAACCACATCCTTTATTTGTTGGATTCATTAATGCAGCTGTTAATGAAAGCAAATCAAAATAATTTGTATTATTCTAAAGTTTAATATATAATTATTCTTATCGGTATTAGAAAATAACAATTATATTTTAACTGGTAAGGTTTAGATGCTTTACCAGTTAAACATATTATTATCTGAAATGGCAAATTAATTTCTAAAATAATATCTAATATCATTTCTTTAATTCTTAATCATTCAAATTTCCAATGTATTAATAGATATTACAATTGAAAATTTACAATAAATAATTTAATAGTTTAATTAGATTTTATAAATTATAAAATAATATCGAATAAATCTAATACTATATTAAAATTACTTTTAATAAGAGATAAATTTTGTATTACTTACATATTTAGTTTTTTATAAGAATATGTACATAATTTTGAATAGATTTTATACACAATACTATAAATTTGGAGGTGCAATTTTGACCAAACAAAAATATGAAAATATGACTTTAATAAAGTTAAAAGAAATAGCAAAGGAAGTTGGAATTAAAAATATATCAAAGTTTAAGAAGGATGAACTAATAGAAGAAATAATTAGAGTTTCACCAAATTATATTGAAAAAGCAGGTGTAGTGTTAAGAGAAAATATAACACCTAAAGTTATTCCAGAAAATGTAGAAAGAGAGAAATCTAATACCAATAATAGTTCAGAGAATAATGAAAGAAATTCAGTAGAAGAAAGAACAAGTACAACAATAACAAGAAATAATGTTTCACAAGAAGAAAAAAGAGAAAAGTTAAAGGAAATTATGAATGATTCTAGCATGGTATCTGGAATATTGGAGATTCAAGAGACTAATAATTTTGGTTTCTTAAGATGTAAGAATTATTTAACAAGCAGTGAAGATGTGTACGTTTCACCATCACAGATAAGAAGATTTAATTTAAGAACTGGTGATGAGGTCCAAGGTAAAGTGAGAGAAGCTAAGGAAAGCGAAAAATTCAAGGCACTCTTATATGTTGAGAAGGTAAATGGGGATAATCCAGAAAGCGCTATTGGTAGAAAGAGTTTTGAAACTTTAACTCCTATATACCCAAAGGAAAGATTAAAATTAGAGACTTCAGATAGTAATGATTTATCTTCAAGATTAATGGATATAATATGTCCAATAGGTAAAGGACAGAGAGGTATTATAGTAGCACCTCCTAAAGCTGGTAAGACTACTTTACTTAAAAAAGTAGCTCAGAATATCTCTAAAAATTATCCGGACATTAAGTTAATAGTTCTACTTATAGATGAAAGACCAGAAGAAGTAACTGATATGATTAGATCAATAAAAGGGGATGTGGTTTATTCAACATTTGATGAAGAACCTCAAAATCATGCTAAAGTATCTAGAATGGTTTTAGAAAGAGCTAAGAGGATGGTTGAGCAAGGCAAGGATGTAGTTATTCTTATGGATAGTATAACTAGATTATCTAGGGCTTATAATTTAACAATAACTCCTACTGGTAGAACTTTATCAGGTGGATTAGATCCAGGTGCTTTGATAATGCCAAAGAAATTCTTTGGGGCAGCAAGAAATATTGAAGAAGGTGGAAGTTTAACAATTTTAGCAACTGCTCTTGTGGAAACAGGTTCAAGAATGGATGATATGATTTTTGAAGAATTCAAGGGTACTGGTAATATGGAAGTTCATTTAGATAGAAGACTTCAAGAAAGAAGAATATTCCCAGCTATTGATATTTATAAATCTGGAACTAGAAAAGAAGATTTAATATTATCAAAAGAAGAGCAAGATGTATCATTTGCTATAAGAAGGAATATGTATAGGGATGGAAACATAGATGATATAACAGAAAATCTTATTAGTATGCTTTCTAAAACAAAGAATAATAGTGAATTTATAAATACTTTTGCTAAGTCCAATAATAAATAACGGACGTAGAATTGTGGGGGAGTGAAGAACAACCGAAATTCAATATATGATAGGATCGATTGCAAGGAAATTTAATCTAAAACTTCAAAGACAAAGGCTGTGCCCAAAACCATTTGCTCCAATAGCAAGTATTGGACAAATAATTTTGGAACAGCCTTTGCCTAAGAAGTTAAAAGCTTAAATTTCTTAATGCAATACTACGCCTATCATATATTGAATTTCTTTGTTTTTCCTAAAACCATAGGTACTGATTTTGTTAATTATATTTTATGATTTTAATAATATCATATATATGAAAATATAGTCTTGTTATGAGAACTTTATTTCGGCTGTTATCCACTAAACTTAGTACATCCTTTATTTATATTGATTAATAACTATTTACTTTTAGAAATAAGATCTTCGCCAATATTAACTATTTCTGTAGTAGAGTAAGTTGAAGATAATGTTTTGAGCTTTGATTTATAATCTAATAATATTTCTTTATGGTCGATAAGATAATTGATAGTTTCATTAATGTCATCAGTATTTTTTAATAAAATAGAATAACCTTCACTGACTAAAAAATCTATATTTTCTTGTTCTTGACCAGGTATTGCAAAAGGAATAATTAGTGGAATATTTTTAACTATAGATTCAGTAACAGTTAAACCACCTGGTTTAGAAATTATTATATCACAATAATCCATTAAATAGGAAATATCCTCAGTAAAGCCTAGAATATGGAGCTTCTTATTATCAAAATCATTGTCATTACAATAATTAAGTAAATTATCTCTAAGAGATGTATTTTTTCCGCACACCACGGTTATTCTTAATTTATTTTTATTTTTTAAAAGCTCTTTTAAAACAATAGAAATAGAATTTAACCCAAGGCTTCCGCTCATAAGTAATAAATTGAAATAATCATCTTTAAGTTCATCAGCTTTAGTAACCTCTGTATAAAATTTGGGGTTAATAGGAATCCCAAGAGGGAAAATTTTTTCGGAAGATATTCCTTTATCTATTAAAGTTTGCTTTGTAAATTTACTTCCAGTAATATAGGCATCTACATATTCACTTATATAAGTATAATGAGCTTTAAAGTCTGTAACTATTAGTATATAAGGGATATTTAGACCTTTTTTTTTCTCGTCTTCTAGAACACTGATACTAAAAGCATGACTAGCAACTATTAAATCGGGCTTAATATTATCTATCACTTTAATAAGTTTTCTCTTATTCAAATAAAATGGAATTTTTAATAATTTATTAGTAAATTTCATATCAGATACTTTATAGAAAAAACCATATAGCTTTGGAAATTTTGCGGCTAAAAATTCATAACCAATAACTATTATATCTTTAAGTAAGGTACTATTTTTGGCTAAAAAATCATATTTTATGGTTTCATAGCCAGCAATTTTAAAGGAGTTTTCTACAGATGAAGCTGCTTGGTTATGACCTTGACCGGTTGATGTTGTTAATATTAATACTCTCTTCATGTAAATTTATTCATCTCCAATACAATATACTATATAGTTTACCATGTTTTATATATTAATTAAATCCTTACTTATATTCAAGTCATTAGAATATATTATTACATATAATTAAGATAAATTTAATATTTAATAAAGATTAGATATATTTACAAAAAATTCTATATAAAATATAATGAAGGCGTACTATAACTGATAATACACCTTTGTTATATTTCTAGAGTTGAAATTATTTAATATAAATTTTTACAAGATATTTTAATCATTAAAGGGGGATTTTAATTTGAAACTAAAAAGAACAGGTGGATTAGCATTAATAATATTTTTGATGTTTATTATGTTGAACTTAGCTTCAAACCTAGTTTATGCAGATCAAAAAGATAATATAAATATGAAAATTACATATGGAATAGAAGGTAAGTATAAAAATAATTTAGAACTACCTATTAATATAGAAATAGAAAATAGTGGGCAAAAGTTAAGTGGACAAGTAGAAGTTAGGGTACAAACTAATATTTATGATACATATGATGCATTTGCATGTGATATAGAAGTAGATTCAAATGAAAAGAAAACAGTTACAATACCTATTAATTTATATGAAAATAGTTCTAAAATAGTTGTTGTTTTAAAAGATGGAGATAAAATTCTCAAAGAGAATAAGATGACTATAAGTGGTGGAAGAGTTAATGAATATAGTATGCTTATAGGAACTATTACAGATGATATAAATAGCATTAATATTAGAAATTTAAACTTTGATATAGATGGAAGATATGGGGATGCTAATAAAAATGTAAATGTAACTTTAGATATGGATACTCTAGGTGAAAGCTATAAAAATATTTCAGCTTTAGATATGATTATAATAAATAATTATAATACATCTGAATTTACTGGAGATCATTATAAAAATTTACTAGAATGGGTAGGTAATGGTGGAATATTAGTTATTGGAACTGGAGAAAATTCGGCAAAAACAATAAAAGATAATAAACTTGATATTATATATAATGGGACAAGAGATATAAATGGATATACACTTGCTGACTTAGAAATGAAAAATTCATCAGTATTATTGGAAAAAAATGGAGAAAATTTAATTTATGGATTAGAACATAATAAAGGACATATTTATGTTGCAGCATTTGATTTATCTAATCAGAATATATCAAAAGAAGATTACATCGAATACTTTTGGAAAGAAACAATAGGAAAGAATTTTACTAATAAAGTAGATAATGCACATAGATATATGGATTCTAATTATTCTCCATATGAATTAACAAATTTAATAAATAATATTCCACTTGGTGAAGACTTAAATATAATCCCAATAATAATTATATTTATTGTGTATTGCTTAATTGTTGGTATATTAGTTTATTTTGTTATGAAAAAGCTAGGTAAAAGAGAATTGTTGTGGGGGATAATTCCGATCATCTCAATAGTTTTCTCTGTAATATTGTTTGCAATGGGAACAAATACTAGAATTAATGATGTTGCATTAAATCAGGTTAATTTCATTGTGAATGATGGAACTGAAGAAAGTAATGTAAATGGATATATTGGAGTTGCAATTAAGAATAGGGGGAAATTAGTGGTTAAGGAACCAAATGGTTTAACTTTAAAAGCACTAATAGAAGATAATTATTATAGAAATTCTGATAATTCTCAAAGTGGTTTTAAAAAATTGGGAAGCAAAACTGTTTATAAAGAAAATAATTCATATTATGAATTTCAAGATTTATCTTCTTTAGAAATGAAAAAATTTAATATATCTAATTATGAACAGATAGTTCCTCAAATAGGCGTTAACTTGAAATATGATTCTAACATATTACTTGGAAATGTTAAGAATACTTTAGGTTATGATATAGAAAGATTATTGGTAGTATCATCAAATAGTGTCTGGGACGTTGGAGGTCTTAAAGTTAATCAAGAAAAGGAGATTAATTCAAAACCTAATACTAGTGTTGGTCTAAGTGAATATTCAAGTAACTTAATGGATAGTTATCATAATATTTATAAAAATGGTAATAGTAAGGATAATAAAGAAAAATACAAAAATGTTATTAGGATAGAAAATATAGTATCAGCTTTATCACAAATGAATCTTAATAGTAGTTCTACTTATTTAGTAGCTATAACAGATATGCCTATAGATTATGGATTTAATTTTGATAATAGATCTATATCAAAATATGATACAACAGTAGTAACTCAAAAAATAGATATAGATTTTACAGATAAAGATGGATATTTGAATTATCCTATGGGATATTTTAAGCCAACAGTCATAAGTTCATCAGCTTATATGTATGTAGATAACAATTATAATGAAATAAGTGGACAAGGTGATGCAATTTTGAAATATGAAATTGATAGTAATCTAGATGTAATGAGTATTGTAGTTGGAAATTTAAATAAGCAATATCAATCTAGTGGAAAACAAAAAATATCTATATATAACAATGAAACTGAACAGTATGAATTGATCGATATAAGGTATTCTGGAACTAATTTGGATGATCCAAATGCTTATATTAAGGATGCAGTTGTGAAAATACAAGTAAATCTTGATGAAGATGGGTATACTCAAATTCCACAAATAGCTGTAAAGGGGAGAGCTAAATAATGCTAGTTATTAAAGAATTAGAAAAGACATATGGAAAATTTAAAGCCCTTAATAGTTTGAATTTAAATATTAATGAAGGTGAGATATTTGGATTTATAGGGCCAAATGGTGCTGGTAAAAGTACTACTATGAAGATAATATCAGGATTATTATTACCAGACAGTGGTGAGGTATATGTAGATGAAATAGATGCAATAAAAAACAATAGAAAACTCAAAGAAAAAATAGGGTATATGCCTGATTTCTTTGGGGTTTATGATAATTTGAAAGCATGTGAATACTTAGAATTTTATGGTTCTATATATGGAATAAATGGAAATGATATAAAAAAGCTTTCTATGGACTTATTAGAGTTAGTTAATCTAGAAGATAAATATGATTCATATGTAGATGGATTATCAAGAGGTATGAAGCAAAGATTATGCTTAGCCAGATGTTTGATTCATAATCCTAAACTTTTAATTCTGGATGAGCCGGCTTCAGGAATGGATCCAAGAGCAAGATTTGAGATGAAAAATATTCTAAAGAATCTTAAGGATATGGGAAAAACTATATTGGTGAGTTCGCATATATTATCAGAGCTAGGAGAAATATGTACCAATTTAGGAATAATAGAGCATGGTAAAATGATTTGCCAAGGTACAGTGGATGAAATAATGGAGAAGATATCAGGAAATCATCCTATTTCAATTAGTGTATTAAATAAACAAGAAGAAGCTATAAAAATACTAAAAGAAAATACTAATGTAGGCAAGATAACTTTGGAGGAAAATAAAATAACTGCAGTATTTAATGGTGATGATAATGAATGCTCAGAATTATTAAAAAGGTTGGTTATACAGAATATACCTATAATATCTTTTAATAGAGAAGTAAGTAGTCTTGAAGATATTTTCATTAAGATTACAGAAAAAGAAGAATTAAAGGAGGAATTATAGTGAAAATTAATCCAGTCTTAAAGAATGAGATTAAGCTATCAGCAAGAAGTTTTAAATTTACTTTAGTTATATTATTTTATGTTGGAATATTATCAGTAGCAGGTTTGCTAATTTTTAATAATTGTATTAATGACATTTACTTTGAGGGGTTATATCTTGAATCAATAGCAGCATTTTATATAATAATGGCTATAATACAGGCGATATTACTAATGTTTATAGTTCCATCTCTAACATCAACAGCAATATGTGCAGAACGTGAAAAGCAAACATTAGAAGTTCTTTTATCAAGCAAAATGAGCAGCTTATCAATAATAATTGGAAAATTATTATCATCAACAAGTAGGGTAATATTACTCATAATATGTACAATACCAATCTATTCAATTACTTTTTTTATTGGAGGAATAAACTTAGGTAATGTACTAGAATTGAGTATGCTCTTTATTGTCGCTACAATATTTGTTGGATCAATAGGAGTATTTATTTCTACATTTGTAAAAACTTCAAGAGCGGCTACAGCAATATCATATGCTATAGTTTTGCTAATATTTGTTGCATTAGTAATAGGAACATTCATATTTATAGCATACAGCTCAGAAAAGATAAATTATTCTACAAGTGTAAAATTTCCTATATGGGCCTATTTAAGTCCAACTTTTGGATTCATAAGTTTGTTAGGAAAACAATTGGGGTTTGGTGAAATTATGAATTCGATTTATTATCTTGATAATGTTAATTTATCAAGCTTTGAGTATGGATATTTAATATCTATGGGAATACAATTAGCTGTTAGTATATTACTGATTTTTATTGCAGCATATAAATTAAATCCACTTCATAAAGGTAGATATAGAAGAAAGAAATAAAGGTGTATTTTATGAAAAGTTTAGATAAGAAAATTTTAAACTTTATAAGTAAGACTTCAAAAAGAATAAAATTAAATTTTCTTTTAGATAAAGTGTTAATGGGGCTTAATGTCTCATTAACATTAATTTTAGTTATTTTGATAGGATCATCAATACTAACTTTTCAATATTCTTATGAGCTATGTTTTATAGCATTAGCATTAATAATAGCAATAAGTATAATTATTGGAATTATGAAAGGTCCAAATAAAAATCAAATAGCGTTGATAGTTGATTCAAAAGGGCTTGATGAGAGACTTATAACATCATTAGAATTTATTGGTGATGATAGTGAGATAGCGATGGCACTAAAAAATGATACTATAGATAAAATTAAAGATTTTGATATAAAGAAAAGGTTACCTATAAATATTAGAAAAGAAAAAATATTAAGAATCATAGGTCTTGTTATAGCATGTTTAATAGTTATAGCAATTCCTACTAATGCGAAAAAGGAAGCATCTAAATTAAGAGATTTTAAGAAGGTCAAAAATGAAACTATAGAAAAGATTAATAAAGAAGAAAAAAAGGCTCTAGATGTTAATGATTTAACAGAAGAAGAAAAAGAGAAATTAAAAAAAATCTTAGATGATGCTAAGAAGGAGATTAAAGAGTTAGATAAAAAAGAAGATCTTAATAAATTAATGAATAGATTAGATAAAAAAATTGAAGGTTTAAAAGATACAGCTAAATCTGATAAAGGAAAGCAGTTAATAGAAGATATAAAGAAAAAATTGATTGAAGAGCAAAAAGCTAAAACTACATCTGAAGCTTTAAAAAATCTAAATGAAATTAACAAGAGTTTGAAAAAAAGTGAAAAAGGTAAGGAAATATTAGAAGCCATGAAAAATGGAGATAAAGATTCATTAGAAGAAAAATTAAAAGAGTTAAATAACTCTTTAGCAGATTTAAGTGATGCAGAAAAAAGTAAACTTTCAAACGCACTTTCAGAAGCAGCATTAAATTTAAGTGACGAAGAATTAAAAGCATTATTAGAACAGGCAGCAGAAAATGCTATAGATGGACAGATAAATTCAACAGCTGAACTAGCACAGGCTTTAACAGAATTATCGCAAAATGCTAATAGTACAGCAAACTTTAACAATAATAATAATTCAAACAAGACTAATAGTGGAAAGAATTCTAGCTCTGGAAATGGTCAAGGTAATAGTGGTAATGGAACTGGTTCTGGAAACGGTGGTAATGGTATTGGAAAAGGATCAGGTAATGGCGTAGGGTGGAATACTGGAAGCAAGAATGGCGTGGAAAATACAGATGCACCTAATAGTGGAGAGCAAGTTTTTATTCCAGGAAGGGAACAAGGTAATGATGAAAATTTAACAGGGGATAAAAATGGTGGTGGAACATCACAAAGTGTTGAAACTAAAAATGGATTAAATTTAGATGGCCAAAAAGTTCAATATGATAGTGTTGTTGGTGATTATAGTGAGCAGGAGATAGAGTCAATGAAGAACTCATCTATTCCACAAAATTTACAAGATGTAGTTAAAAATTATTTTAGTGAATTAGAATAGGAGAAGAAACATGAATATAAATGAAGAAATGATAAATGATGTAGCTGAAAAAATTAAAATGTGTAAAAGTGAAATAGCAAAAGGTATTATTGGACAAGAGGATATAGTAAATAGTGTATTAATAGCTATTTTTTCTGGGGGGAATGTTTTATTAGAGGGTATGCCTGGGCTTGGAAAAACTCAATTAGTAAAAACAATAGGAAAAGTATTAAATTTAAACTTTTCAAGAATACAATTTACCCCGGATTTAATGCCGGCAGATGTTATTGGTACAAATTTAATAATTAAAGAAAATGATTCTACAAAATTTAAGTTTGAAAAAGGTCCTGTATTTACTAATTTACTTTTAGCAGATGAAATAAACAGAGCGACTCCAAAGACTCAATCAGCACTATTAGAAGCAATGGGAGAAAAGTGTGTTACAGTTGGAAGAACAACATATGAACTACCAAAGCCATTTTTGGTTTTAGCAACACAAAATCCAATTGAGCAGGAAGGAACATATCCACTTCCGGAGGCTCAACTTGATAGATTTCAATTTAAAGTTAAGGTGGAATTCCCTAAATTAAATGAGCTAAAAAAAATAATGGATTTAACTTTATCAAATGAATTTGTGGAGATTAAATCCATTTTAAGTGATAACGAAATCTTAAAGATGAGAGAAATAATTTCAGAAGTTCCAATGGCTGATCCTGTTAAAGAATATGCTTTAAAATTAATATTAGCAACTCACCCAGAAATGGAAGAAGGTCATAAAGTAGCAAAACAATATGTTGAAGCAGGGGTAAGTCCAAGAGCAGCCCAAGGATTATTTAGTGGTGCAAAGGTACGAGCAATAATGGAAGGAAGATTTAATGTCTCTTTTGATGATATTAAAGAAATTGCTTATCCAATATTAAGGCATAGGATTGTGTTGAATTTTGAAGCTATTACTGAAGGAATCAATGAAGAATTTATAATTGATAAGATTTTGGAGGATTTACACCTATAAAAAGAGTGGCTATGCCACAATACGGAACTTAAAAAATAATAAAAGCTTGCATAAATATATTTTGCAAATTAAAATACCCAGAATATAAGAATATAAGAATATAAGAATATAAGAATATAAGAATATAAGAATATAAGAATATAAGAATATAAG
>SVCF01000020.1 GCA_015058475.1 Clostridium butyricum
TCTAAGCAGCTATTGTATCATTTTCTTCATTATCCAATCCAGGCAATCTTTCATAACTTCACTTTTATTTGTTTCCATCAATATATTGTGTCTTGCTCCTTCATATATGTTTACTGTCACATCTTCGACCTTATGTGCCTTATATAACTCACTTACTTCTACTACCTTTTTTGTATAGTCCCCCACAGGATCTTCTGATCCTGACATCATTAATATTGGTAATTTATTAGGCGTAGATTCAAATATCTCCTCCTCTTGCATTTCTATAACTGCATATAGCAATGTTGAATATCCATTTAATGTATAGGTATAATTATTTAATGGATTATTCAAATAATCCGCTACAAATTTTTCATCTCTGCATAACCACTCACGCATACTTATAGGATTTTTAATTCTTTCTAAATATGGTATAAATATAGTTTTTTGTACAAAGCTGCTTCTAAAACTTGCTTTCTTGGTTATTCTTATAGCTCTTACAAGCTTCAAAGCTGATTTTACTCTTCTAATGTTTGAATTTCCTGTCCCTGTAAGAATTAAACCATTTAACTCATTTCCATATGTTCCAGCAAAAATACGTGATAAAAAAGAACCAAAACTATGGCCAAACAAAAAGTATGGCACATTTGGATATTGAGATTTAGCTTTTTCCATAAGTGTATGCATATCATTAAGCAAAATATTAACACTATTCTTATTCCTAAAGTGTCCTAATTCTTCACTATTTTCAGCAGAACGCCCATGTCCAAGCTGATCATGACCTATTACCAAAAGATCATTCTGACATAGAAATTCTGCAAATTCATCATAATTCCCCATATATTCTGTCATACCATGAGTCAAGTGAACAATACCCTTAATATTGTTTTCTGGATACCACATAGTATAATGTATCATTGCTTTTCCATCATTTGATAAAAACTTATTTTCTTTTTTCATATATACCACCTCTATTAAATTCTTACAATAATTCCTCTTTACATTATTTTCGTGCACTATTTATCTGAATTTTATATTTAAATAAAAACAGAAAGCAAATAATATAAAATTCACTTTCTGGCTTTCCTAAAAGATTAATTTGTTCCTAAATAATTAATTTTTACAGGTACAAGATCTTTTGTACATTTTTCTTCTATAAACAATCTTAATTTTTCCATATCAAGTTATTCACTTCCCCTTATATCTGTAATTAAAATCATCTCATTAATTTCTATATCATAACACATATAAGCTTCTGCATAATCTATTCAATCATACTAACTTAACGCTTTTTCTACCTTAACCAAATCATAATATCTTCGTCCCTTGCTTCCATCTGGTAAAATAGTTCTTCCACTATTTTTCAAAAAGTTTAAAGAATCATTTGGAAGTATTCTTGCTATTTTTTTGTTCTATATAATATGCCTGGCCCATATGGATTTTCTATTTCATCCTGATAATAATCAGGTTTATGATCCATTATATATAATGGTCCCCATGCACCATATGGTTTCTTATTATAACTTTCATCAAGAATATATGCTTTTACTTTTTCCTCTATATAAATATGGAAAAAATTATCTTCTGCTATATAAGTAAATAGCACTAGCAGCTCATTAATTCTTTTTTTCCATTCCTCTTCTGTAAGCTTTATAATTGGAATATCTATTTTTCTTGCATCATCTCTAAATACCTTATTGTAACCTCTTTCCTAAAACACTTTCTTTTACCTTTTCTAGTGAAATTTCTGGATTTTTATGTGCTGTCATTGAAATTTTATTATAAAGATTTTTTGTCATCATTGGCACTAAACGAATTACAGAAGGCTCAAATAACTTAATATAATACATTAGTTTAGATAAGTTATTTCCACCTAGACATAGAGTAGTTCCATAACGCATTACAATAAAAACGTCGCCATTAAGATAAAATATGTGATGCATAGGAAGCACGTTTAAGAAAACCTCTCTGCATCTGAACGTTCAATATTATCTGCAAGTCCTTCTTTACTTAATTGTATATCTAAAGGAATTGCAACACTTCCTGCACTAACGGTTCCAAGTAATGCAGTAAGATAAAAATAGCTACTCCTTCCTAAAATTGCTGCATGAACTTTATGCCCATAAACTTTACTTTTTTCTTCTATAAATGTTGAAACTTCGTGCAATCTTTTGCAAACTCAGCATAACTTTTCTCATAAATAATATCATTTTCTTCATAACGCAAAAAACTTTTATTCCTATATTCTTTCCCTGCATTTTTTATTAAATCATAAACTGTTTTAGTATTTTCTAATGTAATCATAATTTCTCCCCTTTTCCCCTTTTAATTTTGCTCAATACATTCGCCTAAATTGTCTTCTGACATTAAGCTACCTCCATAGTGTTATGAATAACTTATCACGAAGTAGATTTTATCTCATTTTTTACTTTGTTAATATTTGTCTTATTAATAAGAAAATATTGTATTTTCTTACAATATATGACTGAAAAATTATAGCTTTGAACTTAATATATTTTCTAAATTGTATAGAAAAGTGTTTTATATAAATGTTGTTATGTTTAGAAGTGATACTTTGTGGCAACTATTAAAATAATATTCTAATTTTAAAGTAGAATAGAAGTCTGTTTCTTAACTACATAGTCGTGATCATCAAAATAAATAGTTAGGATTATCAAAATAACATTATTATTAAAATAATTTTTCTAGAAAAGGATAGCATATGATACAAGAAGATATTAATTTTGAAAAATTGAAAAAACATACAGGAAATCTTTTAAAACATGATATTTATAAAAATAGATTAATTAATGAATGTCCAAATTGTAGTTCAAAGAATTATATTAAATTTGGGAAATATAACGATATTCAGAGATATAGGTGTAAAGAATGTGACAAAACTTTTTCTCAAACTACAAAATCAGTATGGAGTTATTCAAAGATTGAGCCCGAAAAATGGGTAAAATTCATGGAACTTTTCCTTCAAAAAAGTACTTTAAGAACATGTTCAAAAATATTACAAATAAATGTAAGAACAGCTTTTATATGGAGACATAAAGTTATGCAATCCATGATTCCACAGATAACAGCTGATAAGCTAGAAGGTAAAATTTTTATAACCAAAACAATGCAAAAAGAAAATTTTAAAGGATGTAAAAATATCACAAGAAATTTAGAAAGGGAAAATATATGGATTGTAGGAGCAAAAGATAGACGTGATTCTATGATTGTAGTAGCAATATCCAGAAAATATTGGAATGAAAAAAGTTTTGATAGATTAGTATACTCAAAAATTGAAAAAAATTCATATATAGTGTCAGACTATGACAGATATATAATTAATATTGCCAAAAAACATAATAAAGGAATAGTTATAAATACATATAAAGAAGAATGTATAAAAAACTTCAAAGAAAATCTAAAAAGATGGATAGGAGGATTTAAAGGAGTAGCAACAAAATATTTAGACAGATATCTCTCATATTTTACAATTTTTAATGTTTATAAAAAATTTAACAGTCTTGATTTTACATATGCTTTATCTCAAAATTAAGGTATTTATCTGATTCCACAATAACTATTAACATGAAATCTATCAACTATACAAGCAATATAAAGAAATATTTCTTTATATTGCTTATCTTAATATATAGTCAAAACAATAACTATTGTAACTAGATATGTATTTTAATTGTGGTATTTTTTATTAATTAGTTAATTAATAAAAAAGTATAATTAGGACTAGTTAACAAAGTATATAAAAATAATCATAACAACATTATACTAAAACATATTCCTATACTATTTAAAACATTATACACTAGTATATTCCTATTTTATAAATTTATAATTTATAAAAGTTTGTCTCTATGAGTTTATATAAATATAATATAAAAATAGCATATTTATTGAAGCATAAATATGCTATTTTTTAAAAGATCATACTATATTACACTATAATAATAAATATTTAATTTCATATACTATATATGATACACATAATATCTATTCCACCCATAAAATTTTATATATTTATTGATTCAGCATAATTTATTTTTTATTAAATTCACACTCACATAGGTTGGTAGGAATTCACTCAATGGAAATGTAAACTTACATGTTTAGAATAATTTTAATACTAGATAAATAAATTTATTCCCGAATCATCAGCAGCACCTAAATAAGAAGCAACACCTCCTATTTCTATACCATCAATAAATTCTTCCTTTTTTATTCCCATAAGCTCCATACTCATTGCACATGCAACTATTCTTACTCCCATATTTATAGCATTAGTTATTAATGTCTCTAAATCATCAACATTATGTTTTTTCATAATCTGCTTTATCATTACAGGTCCCATCCCCATCATATTCATTTTAGATAAAGGTAATTTTTCTGCATTATTTGGGAGCATTATATCAAACATCTTTTCCATTGCATCCTTCTTTACCTTTTCTTTTTCCTTCTTTTTCAATATATTTAATCCCCAGAATGTAAAGAACATTGTAACCTCTTTCCCCATTGATGCTGCTCCTGTAGCTATTATAAATGAAGCAATTGCCTTATCAAAATCACCACTGAACATTACAAGTGTAGCTCCATTTTTATCTCTAGCTAAAATCTTATCGGTTCCTGTGTTCTTTGTCCCTTTTTTAATTACAGCAACGAAATTTTTATTCTTTTTATCAAATTCTGATTTTAAAAGAGTATTATCTGTTTTTTCACACCATGATTTTATATCTTTAGTGAATCCAGGATCACTTGCTTTTACTTCAAGTACTTCTCCTTCACTCATCTTATTAATTTCTTCAAACACTCTTCTTATAGGTCCGGGACATTGAAGCCCACATGCATTTAATTTTACCTTTGCATTAATTTCACCTACATCTAAATCATTAAGATTCATTACAGCTACCTCATCTTTTATTTCTTCTTCTCTCTTATTGATGAATTGATTTTTTATACTTTCCAGAGCTCTCTTTACATAAAGATAAGTTTTCATTCCTCCATCAATATTTACTGCATTAATACCATAGGATTTGAGAATTCTGCTTGCTACATATCCTCTCTGACCAACCTGACACATTACATAGACATCCTTATCTTTTGGTATTTCATCTATTCTATCCCTTAGCTCTCCTAAAGGAATGTTTATTGAATTTTCTAATATTCCACTAGCAAGTTCAAATTCTTCTCTTACATCTACTATTATTGATTTATCTTTACGAAGTTTATCTATCTTATCCCACTCTATTACTTCTACTAAACCATCAATTATATTAGCTGCATAAAATCCTAGCATATTTACTGGATCTTTTGCTGAATTATATGGTGGAGCATAACAAGGTTCAAAATCCTGCAAATCAAATACATTAAGATTTCCTTTAATTGCCGATGAAATCACATCAATACGCTTTTCAACTTTATCCATTCCTACACCTTGTGCACCTAATATCTTTCCAGTTTTAGGGTCAAATAACATCTTAAATGCTATTGGAAAAGATCCTGGATAATATCCTGCATGAGAGCTTGGATGAATATGAATTGCTTTATAATCAATTCCCAATTTCTTTAATGTCTTTTCATTATTTCCAGTAATCGCCACTGTATAATCAAATACTTTCGCTACAGATGATCCAAGACTTCCTTTATACGAGGAATCACGATTACATATATTATCTGCAACTATTCTTCCCTGACGATTTGCTGGCCATGCAAGTGGTATCATTGTTGGCTCTTTATTTACAAAGTCTGTAACAAAAACTGCATCTCCTAATGCATATATATTATCTTCTGAAGTTTTCATATGATCATCTACTATGATTCCACCACGTTCATTAACCTTAATTCCTGCTTCTTTAACTATTGAAGTTTCTGGTTTTACACCAATAGATAATATTATTAGGTCTGTATCTATTTCCATGCCACTTGATAATACAACTTTCTTACCATTGTTTTTAAATTCTTTAACACCATCATTTAAAATCAGATTAATCCCCTTATCTATCAACACATCATGAATAATATGAGCCATTTCTATATCAAGAGGTGCCATAACCTGCTTTCCTGCTTCTACAAGTGTAATTTCAATTCCTCTTTCATGAAGATTTTCAGCCATTTCAAGACCAATAAATCCTCCTCCGATTACTATAGCCTTCTTTGTTTTTTCATTATCCACATATGCTTTAATTTTATCTGTATCTGGAATGTTTCTTAATGTAAACAGGTTTTTGCATTCCTGTATTCCAGATATAAGAGGTTTTATAGGACTTGCACCTACAGATAAAACCAATACATCATAATTCTCTTCATAGACTTCATTATTCTTAAGATTTTTTACAGTTACTTTGTTGTTTTCCTTGTCTATTTTTATTACTTCACTTAAATTTCTGATATCTATTTTAAATTTATTGCTCATTTCTTCAACAGTCTGAACAATTAGCTTTTCTCTTTCATTAATGACTTCTCCAATATAATATGGAAGTCCACAGTTTGCAAATGATATATATTCACCTTTTTCAAACATTATTATTTCTGCGTTTTCATCTAATCTTCTAAGTCTTGCTGCTGTTGATGCTCCTCCTGCAACTCCTCCTATAATGATAATTTTCTTAGACATGCTATCAGCTCCTTAAACTCTCATTTATTATTCAAAAGTAAATTTTTTCTAATTTCATGTCTTAATTATAATCTTGTATTTGAATATTATCAGTGACATTGTCACATATTAATCGAATAGGAGGAACATAATTATTTTATGTTCCGACCTCTCACACCACCGTGCATACCGGTCTGGTACACGGTGGTTCTTTAAGTTCTAATGAATTTTAATATATTGATGCGTTAGGCTTTTCAAGCCTAAGTCATGAAAGAATTGATTTGTCAGTGTAGTGTTTAGCTCTTGGGCTATTGCCTGCTGGATAACTCTATCCAAAACTGTTGAAATTCCTAATAATCTAGTTCCTCCATTTGTAGTTACCGAGAATTTACCTTAGGCTTCCTTCAGATTCCACCTCACGATGGATACCTTTGCCCTTGGCTAGTGGTTCCCACTACCAAGCCCGCAACGGACTTTCACCGTAAAGTTGTTGCCCATGCTGGGCACACAATTAAAAAGCGTTGTAATTTCAATTATTACAACGCTTTTATTACAGTTAATTATTTTTCAATTCTGAAGCTAGTGAATAAATTTGTTTTGTTAATTCATCATATCTGTTAAGCACTTCAAGAGCTTTTTCACTAATCTTAAGTCCCTCTTGTGAAGTTGCTGCTACTTCTTCACTTGTTGCTGATACATTTGATATATGTTCTAGTATCTTATCACTTGATAAACTTACCTCTTTAATCATATCATCTATATTTTTTATTGTAGAATTTAAATCTTTTATTTTAAAGTTTACCTCTTTAAATTTATCATCAGTTATGTTGATTCTATTGTACTTTTATTATCTTTTGCTACGCCAATAGCTTGTCCCCTTAATATTTCTAGGGCTTCCACTCCATCATTGACCAATTTAGTGGCATCTTTTGATATATTATACATAGTTAATGATTCTTTTTCTATGTTTTCAATATTAGCTTTAATTTCAAATGTCATATTAGTTTGGTTTTGTATAGTTTCAGCAGTCGTTCCTATACTTTCTGCAATATCCTTCATTGCATTATGATTTGTTTTAATAAATGATCCATAGTAAAATTCCCGATATACGAACACTTATATATAAAAAATCATAAAATAAGGCTTTAGACAATACTACAACAACTAGTAAAATCTAAAGCCTAGAACAACAGGTTCTAACGAATTGCATTAAAATTATATTAATACTAAAGTAGTTTTTTATTATAGATTTATATATTCTATATTTTTATATTATAAATTATGAAATATCAGCTTCATTTATTTGTAATTATCATCTGCACATATACATTTTAGTTTTTATGATACTTTTTATTTGATTCATATCTAGGCTCACAAGTTAAATGAACACCAAGCCTCTTAAATGTCTGCTCGTCTCCAGATGAAAGAATTACTGATGAATGTACATCACAACCCTTTAATTTAGAAACCTGCGCTAAAGCAAGCTTTGCATCACTGCTTGTAGCAGCGCTTATTGAAAGTGCAATTAAAACTTCTTCTATATGCAGTCTAGGATTTTTACTTCCAAGACATGATGTCTTTAAATACTGTATTGGTTCAATCGCAGCTGGCGATATTATTTTTGTACTATGTTCAATTCCAGCAAGCTCCTTTAATGCATTTAAAATCATGGCAGCAGATGCACCTAAAAGTTCGCCTGTTTTTCCTGTAATTATTTCACCATTTTCAAGCTCTATTGCAGCAGCTGGATTGCCTGTGATTTTTTCACGATCTAGTGCCATCTCAACTACTTTTCTATCAGATTTAGAAATTCCTGTCTGCTTTAATAATAGTTCAAGCTTATAAACAGCATTTCTTGCATCTTTTCCACGCTTTACATCACAAAGAGCAGTATAATATCTTCTTATTACTTCCTGTTTTGAGGCTTCGCAGCATATTTCATCATCAATTATGCAGTTTCCTGCCATATTCACTCCCATATCTGTTGGAGACTTATATGGACTTTCTCCTAAAATCTGCTCAAATATTGCATTAAGTACTGGGAATACTTCAATGTCACGATTATAGTTAACAGTTGTCTTATTATATGCTTCTAAATGGAATGGATCAATCATATTAACATCATTCAAATCTGCAGTAGCTGCTTCATAAGCTATATTCACAGGATGCTTTAATGGAAGATTCCATATAGGGAATGTTTCAAACTTAGCATATCCCGCTTTTACTCCTCTTTTATGTTCATGATAAAGCTGTGAAAGACATGCTGCCATTTTTCCACTTCCTGGGCCTGGAGCTGTAACAACAACTAATGGACGAGTTGTTTCTATGTAATCATTCTTTCCATAACCATCATCACTTACTATAAGCTCTATGTTTGATGGATAATCTTCTATTTTGTAAAGTATATATGATTTAACATTCAATTCTTTTAAACGTGCTCTGAATTTATCAGCTGCCACCTGACCACTGTATTGTGTAATAACTACACTTCCAACCATAAGTCCCACACTTGCATAGGCATCAATAAGACGAAGAACATCCAAATCATATGTTATTCCAAGGTCTCCTCTTACCTTATTTTGTTCAATTGCTTCTGCACTTATTGCAATTACTATTTCTGCTGAATCTTTTAAATTAAGAAGCATCTTTAGTTTGCTATCAGGCTGAAACCCTGGAAGAACTCTAGATGCATGATAATCATCAAAAAGCTTTCCTCCAAATTCCAAATAAAGCTTGTCACCAAATTTTGCGATACGCTCTTTAATATGCTGTGACTGCATCTCTAAATACTTATTATTGTCAAAACCAATTTTCATAAAATGCTCCTTTGCTATAAAATGAATAATCATTTATGTATATTTTTATATGAAAAATTTCTACCAAACATATTATCATTTTGACGAACAATTTTCAACTAAAATTGCTATATTTAGTTATAAATCATTCTTATCTTTTAAATAATCAGTAAATTCTTTTGTTTTTGACCAGTAATATATTCCCCAGTTTTCAAAATTCCATTCTTCCATATAATCATTACATTCATAATCTACATAATATAGTATACCATTACTTGGTATGAAATTTGTTGGAAAATAATCTATATTTGTATTTGCAGCATAAAGTTTTTTACACATTTTTTCAACTTGCTTTACATATTCAGACACATCTATATCTGCCTTTACCATATCAAAAATAGTGTCTCCTTCTATATATTCTTTTAAAATATGCTCATTTTCCACATCAATATCATACATCTCTGGCATTATGATTCCTATATTTTTCAAACGTTTATAATCATTCAATTCTGATTCTAGCTTATTACCAAATTTATAATAGCTGCATGGCTCATGGTGAATTTTTTTAACAACATATTCCTTACTGCCATCACTAGCAAGATAACAATATCCGCCTTTTCCCTTGCCTAATAATTTTATAATTTCAAATTCTTTATCGTTTACCTTTATTGTTTCCATATGTTCTCCTCTCCTTATTTAATCTGATAGATTCATAATACTACCTTTATTACCCATTCTATGCAATCTTTCATTACTTCATCTTTATTTGTTTAAATTAAAATCACTTATATTATTTTCGTAAATCCTGTTAGATAATAAATATCTATATTAATTCATGACAAAACCAAGAAGCGAATTATTTATAATTTGTTTCTTGGTTTATCATAAATCTTACTATTTTCCTATATAATTTATTTTTTTCGGAACAAGTAGCTTTTCACATCTTCCTTCTATAAATAACTTTAATTTTTCTATATCAGGATGTATGGTTCCCTTTATATCTATCATTAAGCCCATCTCATTTATTTCTGGATCATAACATAAATAACTATCAGCATGCTCTATTCCATCATACTCACATAATGTCTTTTCAAGCTTAGCCAAATCATAATATCTACGCCCTTTACTTCCATCTGTTAAAACATTTCTTCCGCTATTTTCTAAGAAGTCCACAGAACCATCTGGCAGTATTCTTGCTATTTTATTTGTATTATATAATGTACCTTTACCATATGGATTTTCTATTTCATCATCATAATAATCAGGCTTACAGTCCATTATATATAATTGTCCCCATGCACCATATGGCTTCTTATTATAGCTTTCATCAAGAATATATGCTTTTACCTTTTCCTCTCCATTTATATTATCTAATATGTTATAACCAGCTTCTTTATTAACATGTGCTACTTTTACATAAAAATGTTTTGGATATACTTCTTCAGGAAGATATTTTTTTAGTCTTCTAACGGATCTTTCTTCCATCATTGCTTCTAAAATGCTTTCATAACATGATATAAATATTTCAAGCTGCTTCCTATCAAAACGGTTCTTCCAATAACGTAATTCCATATAATATCCCTTTTCATCTGACATAACCTGCATATGGAATGGAAGAGAATCTAACTGAAGTTTTATCTTTTCAGCTTTTGCATCTCCAATTTTATTAATATTTAAAATATCTCCTTGATATTGAAAGAACATTTCACCTTCACGTGGAGTAGAAGTAGAGCATCTCATTGTATTCATAATCTGCTTACCACATTTGTGCAAAAGTTCTGGAACTCTTTCATGAGGAACTTGTGTAAAACGACAGTAATAAGTTGTAAATAATGGTCCTGCGAGTCTTGTCCACCTATTATCTGTTCTTCCGCTATGAATGCTTGTACAAAATATATCTTTTTCATCACTAAATAAGCTAATGCAATAATTATATGCTGTAATAAATAAAACATTTTCTGAAACTGAATTTTTATTACAGAAATAAACTACTTTTTTCTTAACAAGATTATCAAATCTTTTCTTAATGACTGCATTAGTTCCATTTGAATAATCTTCTTTTTCTTTCTTATTTAAAATGCTTCTTTTCATTTTAAGATTCTTCATTAAATTATCAAAATACTCTAAGTCATGCCTTCTCTCACCATTTTCTTCACGTATTTCTGACTCTAATATATACTCATAAAAAGTATAAGTTTCTTTTTCAATTTCTTCACCACAGTATAACTTATTAATATCTTCAAATAATACATTCATAGTCATACCATCTCCCATAATGTGCGCCACATCAAAGAAAAGATATTTTGAACTTTCTGTTTGAAAAATATAAATATGAAAAAGATTATCTTCTGCAGTATAAGCAAATGGTACCAATAATTCATTAAGTCTAATCTTCCATTCTTCTTCTGTCAGGTTAATAATTGGAATTTCTATTTTTCTTGTATCATCTCTAAAAACTTTATATGCTTTTTCATCAAATTTAATAATTGCTTTTAATCCTGGATGAGCATCAATAGTATCTTCAATGGCTTTCTTTAAACGATCTAAATCAATGCTTTCATCTAACTTGAATGTGAATGGAAGATTTCCTGTTGTATTTCCTTTTATTATATATGCAAAATATTTTTGCATTCCTGTAAGTGGATATACATCCCTAACACTTAAATCTACATTATTTTCATTTTTTCCACATGTTAAAAATTCTTCCAACTTTAAAACTGTAGGATTTTCCATAAGATCATTAAATGTCATTGTTTTTTGAAATTTATCATGTAATTCTTCAATAAGCATTACGCTTCCAAGTGAGTCTAAGCCGCAATTATAAAGATTACTATCAATTCCAAACAATCTATTTCCAATAATTTCTGCTACACTATCATAAATTTTCTGTTGCATTTCATTTTCAGCTTTATGAATACTAGAAGCCTTTTTTTCATCTTCTTTCTTTTTATCGAAATACTTCTGACGTATTATCTTCTTTGAAGATGTTTTTTCAAATGGGTCTTTTCTTACTGTACATTGTGCAATTTTCTCATAAGAAGGTAACTCTTGATTATGCTTATTTATGATTTTCTGAACTTCTGCTTCGATATCATCAATTTCATGTAACTCTGCATATTGGTAATTTGGATATACTTCTGCTGCTATGATTTCATCTAAGCCATAAACCAATATATCTAAAATGAGCATTTCGCCATCAAATTTATTTTCAATAGCTTCTGGCGACACATTTTCACCATTACTTAATATAATAAGATTCTTTTTACGTCCAGTAAGATATACAAAATTATCTTCATCTACATATCCTAAATCCCCAGTTCTAAGCCATCCATCTTCTGTAATAGCTTCTGCTGTTTTATCGGGTTCTTTATAATATCCCATCATTACAGAAGGACTTTTCACCTGAATCTCTCCATCTATAATTCTAACCTGACAACGGTCTACAATATGTCCAACAGAAGATATTTTATCAGGCCTGCTATAGTCTGGTACTGCAACTTTTGGAGAGCATTCTGACATACCATATCCTTGACCTATTGTAATATCTATATTTAAAAATTTTGATGCAAGTTCTTCTGAAAGATATCCTCCACCACTAACAAGCTTATGAAGCCTCTTTCCTAAAACTCTTTCTTTTATTTCTTTTAATGAAATTTCCGGATTTTTATGTGCTGTAATTGAAATTTTATTATAGAGGGCTTTTGCCATCATTGGCACTAAGCGAATTGCAGAAGGCTCATATAACTTAATATAATACATAAGCTTTGATAAGTTATTTCCACCTAAACATAGAGTACTTCCATAACGAATTACAATAAAAACATCACCATTAAGACAAAATATGTGATGCATAGGAAGTACATTTAAGAAAACCTCATTTAACTGAGATTCTTTTTCTGTGCTACAGAAGGTATTATCAACAAGGTTATTATGAGAAAGCATAACCCCTTTTCCTCTTCCTGTAGTTCCTGATGTAAATATGATCATTGCACAATCTTCTGGTTTTGCATCTGAAATAAAATCATTATTTGAATATTTTTCAACAATATCAGCTGCACATTCCACATGACTTCTATTCTGTAAACATATATATTGCTTTACATTTTTACATCTCTCTTTTATTATCTCTATCTGTGAATTAAACTCCCAATCATAAAATATTACTTCTACATCTGAGCGTTCAATATTATCTACTAATCCTTCTTTAGTAAGCTGAACATCTAATGGAACCGCAACACTTCCTGCACTAACTGTTCCAAGTAATGCTGTAAGGTAAAAGTAACTGCTTCTTCCTAAAAGTGCTGCATTAACTTTATGCCCCTCAGCTACATTTTTTTCTTCTATCCATGCTGAAACTGCATTACACCCTTTTGCAAATTCTGAATAGCTTTTTTCATAAACAATATCATTTTCTTCATAACGCAAAAAAACTTTATCTTTATACTCTTTTCCTGCATTTTGTACTAAATCATAAATAGTTTTAGTATTTTCTAATGTAATCATAATTTCTCCCCTTTTCCCTTTTTTAATTTTGCTCAATACATTTTATTTCGTAATGCGAAATATTATATTATTATTTTACTTCGCACTACGAAATATTATATTAAAATACCCCTTTAACAAAATTTAATTTGTATCTATCATATATCAATACTAGGTGAATATGATAGAACAATTTTCAAAAGTCTAATCAATTCTTCTGTATCATTCTTTCCAAGAATTCGAAATAAATCTTCGTATTCTTTAGTGATATAATCTCTTTTTTCTTTTGCTTCAACTTTTCCCTTTTCTGTGATACAAACATTGACCTTTCTTTTGTCTTCCTCATCTTTGCAGCGTTTTATAAATCCTTTATGTTCTAAACTTTTTAGTGTATCAGTCATTCTTCCTGGTACAACATGCAATTGTTCTGTCAATATCCCTGCACTGACGTTATCATGCACATACATAAGATATCTTAAAACTCCATATTCACCTCTAATACTATCTTGAAGTGTTCTATTGATTCTTCGATTCAAAAATGCTGCCAATAAGTTGTATAATTCTTCGCCTAAATTGTCTTCTGACATTAAGCTACCTCCATAGTGTTATTAATAACTTATCACGAAGTAGATTTTATCTCATTTTTCTTACTTTGTCAATATTTGTATTATTAATAAAAAAATATTATATTTTCTTACAGTATATGATTAAAGAATTATAGCTTTGAACTCAATATATTTTCTAAATTGTATAGAAAAGTGTTTTATATAAATGTTGTTATGTTTAGAAGTGATACTTTGTGGCAACTATTAAAATAATATTCTAATTTTAAAGTAGAATAGAAGTCTGTTTCTTAACTACATAGTCGTGATCATCAAAATAAATAGTTAGGATTATCAAAATAACATTATTATTAAAATAATTTTTCTAGAAAAGGATAGCATATGATACAAGAAGATATTAATTTTGAAAAATTGAAAAAACATACAGGAAATCTTTTAAAACATGATATTTATAAAAATAGATTAATTAATGAATGTCCAAATTGTAGTTCAAAGAATTATATTAAATTTGGGAAATATAACGATATTCAGAGATATAGGTGTAAAGAATGTGACAAAACTTTTTCTCAAACTACAAAATCAGTATGGAGTTATTCAAAGATTGAGCCCGAAAAATGGGTAAAATTCATGGAACTTTTCCTTCAAAAAAGTACTTTAAGAACATGTTCAAAAATATTACAAATAAATGTAAGAACAGCTTTTATATGGAGACATAAAGTTATGCAATCCATGATTCCACAGATAACAGCTGATAAGCTAGAAGGTAAAATTTTTATAACCAAAACAATGCAAAAAGAAAATTTTAAAGGATGTAAAAATATCACAAGAAATTTAGAAAGGGAAAATATATGGATTGTAGGAGCAAAAGATAGACGTGATTCTATGATTGTAGTAGCAATATCCAGAAAATATTGGAATGAAAAAAGTTTTGATAGATTAGTATACTCAAAAATTGAAAAAAATTCATATATAGTGTCAGACTATGACAGATATATAATTAATATTGCCAAAAAACATAATAAAGGAATAGTTATAAATACATATAAAGAAGAATGTATAAAAAACTTCAAAGAAAATCTAAAAAGATGGATAGGAGGATTTAAAGGAGTAGCAACAAAATATTTAGACAGATATCTCTCATATTTTACAATTTTTAATGTTTATAAAAAATTTAACAGTCTTGATTTTACATATTCTTTATCTCAAAACTAAAGTATTTATCTGATTCTACCATAACTATTAACATGAAATCTATCAGCCATAGAAGCAATATTCAGAAATATTTCTTTATATTGTTTATCTTAATATTTACCCAAAACAATAACTATTTTAACTGCATATATATTGTAATTAGGAGATTTTTTTATTAATTAGTTAATTAATGAGAAAATATAATTAGGACTAGTTAACAAAATATATAAAAATAATCATAACAACATTATACTAAAACATATTCCTGTACTATTTAAAGCATTATACACTAATATATTGGTATTTTATAAACTTATAATTTATAAAAGTTTGTCTCTATGAGTTTATATAAATATAATATAAAAAAGTGGCTGCGCCACGCTCCTTCGGAGAAAATATTTCAAAATTAACAGAAAAACCATAGAGCTTTGAAATTCTCTATGGTTTTAATATTATGATTTATAAGTTTTTCCGTATACACCATTATACTTTTTAGGTCTCATTATACCGTCGCATTTTTCGCATGAAAAACAAGGGGGCTCATCTATATTACTCTGATCCATTTCATCAAAGTATTCTACAACCTCCTTAGGTATATTTTCTTCATATTTACATTGTACGCAAACATACAGTATTTCTTCTTTCAATGCTAATCCCTCCAACTACGTTGTTGTCGGATTCATTCTATCATACATTATTCCTTTTGTAATCGCATATAACTCAATAGCTTTTTCTAATTTCTCTTTTCCTTCATTAATAAACTTTTTCCTTAGATATCCTCTAATAGATCCATACTTTCCATAAACTATATCATAAAATTTCATTGTGCTTCCGCATTTAGGGCATTTACATGGATTAACACCAAATGCTGCAAGTATTCTATATTCCCATTTAGCTATTGATTTTCGTATCTTTAATATTTTGTCAGATAACATTTTTATAAAAATGTCTTTCTTTCGGCTTCTTCTAGAATAAATTCCAAAATATCTAATCATCTTGAAATGTTTTTCTGGAATATGAATTATAACTTTTTTTAAGAATTCATGTGCAGTTACTGTTTCTACTACAACCTTATCATCTTCATGTCTAGTATATTTATAAGTTACAGTCTTACCATCATATTTAATTATTCTCGATTCTGCTATCGCAGGACGACCTACATATCTTCCTATATACTTCGCCGCTATTTTAGCTGAATTTAAATTTTTTTATAGCTTCTTTAACTTTTAAAGACATTTCAGTTAGTTCTTGCGCCTTTTCAGTAACTGTAAAAACAGCTTGTTTCTGATCTTGTGTTGCCATATTTGTATCACGTGCATTATTTTCAATCTTTTCACTTAGTTCATTCATGCCATTAACTGTACTTATAGCTTCATTTTTCTTAGAATCCACTTCACTGATCTTGTTTTCTATTTCTTTGAGAGACATCATCATTTCTTCAATTGAAACATTCATTGTTTCAAATGAACTACTCATCTCATCAAATTCTTTCTTTTGATTTATATTTAACTGTGATGATTTATTGAATATATTTTGAGTTTCATTAACTACACTATCAATATCACCTATTGAATTCTGAATAAGTCCTATTACTTGCTTAGTTTCTTCTGAAAGCTGCCTTACTTCTTCTGCAACCACAGTAAAGCCCTTACCCATCTCGCCAGCTCTTGCTGCTTCTATTGATGCATTTAATGATAGGAGATTAGTCTGCTCAGAAATATCATCTACCTTCATTAACAATTCATTAATTGCTTTAATTTTATTTATCAGATTATGAACTGATTTATTTGATTCTTCAAAACTTATTATAGCCTCATTATTAGATGCAATTAGTGTTTTTACTTTTTCAGTATTACGATTAATATATTCATCTACACTACTGCCTTTTTCCTTTATAAGATTATTTTTATTTTGTAAAACTTCAACTTGATTTCCAAGTTCCTGCAATTTACTAATTGAATCTTTAACATGATTATTTTGGTTTGAGCTTGAATTTTCAATTTCATTCATTGAAATCGCTATGCCTTCACTTGAAGCTGACATTTCTTCACTTATTGCACTTAAGTTGGTTGCTGAATCATCCATCATTTCAATTGTTTCATTTATATTCATAATTAGTTCTCTGATATTTCCACACATTTTCTTAAAACTCTGATAAAGTGCTCCAAGCTCATCATCTGTATTTCCATAATTATTATCCTTAAATATTAAATCACCACTAGCCATTTTTTCAGCTTTATGCTGCAAAGCTTTGATAGGATTAGTTATTTTTTTAGACTCATATGACATTATAATGCTCGCCAAAACAATCATTATTACCATTGATATAACAGCTATGGTTACCATAGATTTTATCTTTGCATATACTATGTTTTTAGGAATTATATTAATTACACTCCATTCACAATCCTTCATTTTATAATATGAAACTACTGATTCCTTACCATCTATATCTAAAGTCAAAACATCATTATCTGAGTCTATATTCAAAAGTTCTTCATATTTACATAACTGGCCTATATTTTTTTTATCTTTATTAGTAATATATTTTCCTTCTTTATTCAAGATAAATGATTCACTATTTTTATCTGCTACTTCTAAAAATATGTCTGAAAAATAAGTTGCTTTTACTGCACGTGACACAAGACCAATAATGTCACCATTACTATTTTTTATAGGATATGTAACTGCTGGTTCAAACAGATCTGTCCCAGCAACTTCAACAAAAGTTCCAGCAACAAAAGTTCCATTTTTTAATGCATTATTAACATTAGGATCCTTTGACAAATCCAAATTGATAATTGAAAGTTCAGAACCTGTTCTCAATATTCCATTCTTATCAAGGATAATTGTATCTATTGAATGTGGGTCTTCTTTTAAATCATTAATTATTTTCTCATATATTGATTTCTGAAGCGTATTTATTCTTTCTGAATTTTCAGGATTATTATATTCCTCATCAGAATAATTAAGAAGTTCTAAAACATCAGGATCATATGTATATTTTTCCAATGATTCTTTTTGTTTATCTATAAGTTCCTCCTCTATCATTCCAAAATTCTCAATCTGCATTGATGATTGGCTATTAATATTATCACTTATAACTTTCTTACTATTGCATATTATGCCTCCACTTGTTATAACTATTGATACTACTAATATAATTACTACAATACGTGTTATTTTTACTTGTAATGATTTCATTATACTCCCCCCTTGCACCTTTTTTACCCATATATATATTATAAAACATTTATTTAATTATTTACAAATAAGTTTATAATTCGCTTAAATTGATAATATTAATTATTTTATTAATATATTTTTCACTTTTTATTTAAGGGGTTATTACATTTAATAACTTGTAATGTTTTATATTCATTGCAAATTAGAATTTATTTATTAAAAAATGCATTTTTTAAAAGTATTGATATATAGTGCTTTACTTCATTTATTCCAATTTGTTTATTTTCTTCAAACTTATTAAATATTAAATTTTTCATACTTTACTCACTTTTATATAAAAAACTAAATTTTATTAAAAAAACAAATATGTCAATTTTTTAATTTTCATTAAAAGTTACTAATTTATTTGCAATTTTATTACCACGAAATTCAGGTCTAACATATAATCTTTTCATTTCGCAATTTTCATCATAAGCGGGTCTAATTTCTATTTTCATATGTTATACTCCTTCCAAATCACAATTTAATATCATTATTTAATTAGCAGTATTTTTAATAACATTTTCAGAGAGATGGCTGTCACCATTAACACAGTATACTTTTAATAAGTACATTAAACCTGAAGCAATGAGTGAAATTATAAATATACCTAACCATATATAATTTAGTCCACATCTGTCCACTAAAATTCCTCCAAGTCCAGTACTTAAAGACGAAGCAACCCAATATATAATATTCTGAAATGCACTTATTCTTGCTCTATAATTTACTGGGCTATTATCTGCTACAAAAACTCCTATACTTATTGAATTTAGTATTTCACCAAGAGTCCATATAAATGTTGAAATAAAAAAACCAGCCATAGTATGTGTAAATGAAAGCATTCCAAAGCCTATTGCAAAAGCTATTCCACTTAATACCATACAGATAAGATGATGATATTTTTTTAATGCTGCAGTTATAAAGACAGTAAGAAATACTACAGTCACTGCATTTATACTCATCATATATCCAAAAATCTTTGCCCCATTATTATTTAAAGCATTATTTACAGTAAGAGGCAATGTGAATCTATGCTGAGAGTAAACAAATTGGTATATAAGAAGTAATGCAAAAAACATTAGAAGTTGTGGTCTTTTTAAAAGCACCTGTATTATATTTCCTTCTTCTTTTGCTTCATTAATATTAATGTTAGTAAAATCTTCATTTACTTCTTCACTATATTTTTCTTCTATATTTCTCCACACTAAAATTACTGAAATTAATGAAGTAATACCATCACCTATAAAAAGAAGTGGTAAAAATTTATTAAACAAAAAACCAGCAATAATAGGCCCTATTGACACTCCTATATTTATGCATAAATAATTAAGAGACATACCTTCTTGACGTCGTTCTCTTGGAAGGTAATCTATAAGCATTGCACTAAATGCAGGTCTTACTATTCCATTGAAAAAAGTACTAAGAAAAAGCATTATTATTATTAAATGTTCATTTTTACACAAACCACACAAAATAAGAAATACAGCTGAAAGTCCTTGTCCAAATAAATAAACTTTTTTTCTTCCAATTGAATCAGATATTTTTCCTCCGATAATTGAAGAAGGTATACTAATTAAAGATGCACAAGTTACAATAATTCCACTCAAAACTATAGACATATTCAATTTAACAGTAAGAAATAAAGTAAGAAAAGGTACTACAAAATCACCTAGCCTGTTTATTAATGTTGCACTACACAATACATATACAGCCTTTGGCAGCCCCATATAAGTTTTAAACATATTATTCATTTTTCTTTCCTCCCCCCAATTTATAATAAATTTTACTTTAGTCATATGAACTTTTCAAACATTTTATATTGAATAAATTCTTCACAATTTTTCCTTTTAAGCATATAATTAATATATAATTTCACTAAATTTATTGAAATCATTGTTTATATTAAGGGGTAAATCAAATGAGCCAAACAATAGTAATAAATAATAAAAGTTATGAGCTAAACTTTTTAGCTGCATGGATTAAATATACACGAATAAAAAAACAATATAGCCAGGAAGCCTTATGTCATGGAATATGTTCCATAAGCCATTTAAGTTATTTTGAAAATGGTAAAAAGCCACTTCGTGCTGATATAATTGAATTACTTTTAAAAAGGCTTTCTTTAAGCTTCAATGATAACATAACAAACATAGGTCATATAAGGCAGAAGTTCAATACAATGGCTGCTTATATTGAAAGCTATGATTATGAGGGTTCTAAAAAAATATATAATGAGCTTCTTTCAATTGAACATATAATTTCAACTTCACCATATTACATAGAATTTCAAATATACACTCTCATATATAATACATTTATAGAAAAAAGAAAATATAATGATTTAAAAAATGATGTAGAAATGTTAGATAAAATTTCAGATTCGTTAAGTGATGAGCTTAAAGCTCTATATTTTCTTGTGTCTGGAAAACTTATGATAAATACAGAATTAAATTCACAAGGATTAGAAAGGCTTCAATCATCTCGTAAACTCAAAGAAAACACATGGATAAATTATACTTTAGGGCGGGCATGCTGCTTTTCAAATAGTTCAAGCAAAGGCACCTATTATCTTGAAAAAGCACTTACTACCTACGAAAATAGTGGGCTTTATCTTAATGCTATCTGGTGTCATAATTATATTGGTGTATGTTATTCAAATATGAAGATTTATGATAGTGCAAAAAAACATTTTAATGCAGCACTGACATCAGCAAAACATTATGATATTGAAGATTTATTAGCTCATATCTATACTAGCATTTCAGATTTATATTTAACTAAAGGAGATTATGAAAAATGTATAGAATGGAGTCTTTTAGGTATAAACCTTCCCTGCCGTCATAATATATGTGTCTATAATTATACTTTAGCAAATATACACTTAAAACAATATGATAAATGTGATGAAATGCTTGAAAAGTATTTACATAAAGACTGTCATACTAAATTCAGTTATTCTATACTTTATTTCTTATACCTTGTTGTTCACCATTTTGATGATGATCTTTTCTATAATGAAATAAAATATAATCTTCTTCCTTATTTTGAAAGTATTCAAAGAGTTGATATTATAAGAGATGTAAAACTTAAGTTTATTGAGTATCTTGAAAAAAATCGAAAATATAAAGAAGCAAATAAACTTTATAAGGAACTTTTAGCTGTAATACTATAACCAAAATCTAATGACATGTTTCATTAATCTAAATACTAATAAAAAAACAACCTTAAAATACATCAAGGTTGTTTTTTTAATTTATAACTATAGCAATGAATTAAATTAATAAACCATATAGACTTTATATTAGTTTAAATCCCATGCCATCAGTAATGTAATCTAAATATTTTATATCTGAAGGCATCACATATCCTATAATATTAACTTTATCTTCTTTAGGAAGGTCCATTCTTGCTATTTCTAGTTCACCAGAATACCTTAAATATTCTGAATTTCCAATTGATATACTTCCCTTTTTACGTTCATTACCATCAATATTATCTGGTTTAAATATTTCTCCTTGAGAGCTAAATTCACGAGATTCCTGAGATCTAATTACATACTCACTAGAATCAGGTCTATCATGGTGAATCATATTTTTTACAAATGAATATTTTTCATTAATTTTTGCATGTAAAGATATATATCCTTCAGAAAGTTCCTTTAATTTAGTATAAGTTTCATCAGTACTATCAACATCTCCAATTAAGCATATATCAGTTTCAGTATTTTTTATTAATTGAAGCATATTAAATAATACATCTCCAGTCCTATGCTCTTCTACTGTTGGAAGCCCCATATGAAGGGGCCCTCTAAACTCCATATCTCCACACACAAATGCAATTGTAGTAATTCCTAAATTCTTTAATCTTTCATTTATTTTAGCAACTTTTTTTAAAGATAACCCAGTTAATGGTTTAGGATAAAAGTTATGGCATGCATAAAACTTCGAAAAATCAGCATTTAACTTTTTTAATTCACTTATATCCTTATCTAACAAAGTTGATGCATTAAAGACAATATTAAAATCTTTTGATAATTCAATTATTTCTTCATAGGTAAATCCATAATCTAAACGTAAATGTGTTATACTTGTTTCTTTTAGCTCTTTAAAGTTATTAAATCCAAGTTTGTTTAATGTTCTTGGTCCTACATCTACTATCAGATTAATTTTGTTAATATTACAAAGATTCAATAACTTTTTTACTTCATCTTCATAATTTTCTAAATTTTCTTCAGGAATATGAAGTGATGTAAATGCATATTTTGCATTGTTCTTAGCAGCTTTTTCGATTATTATTTTATTTTTTTCATATCCTGTTCCAAGATATATTGATATACCAAATTTATTCATATTAAGCACCTTTTTCTGTAAGTTTTCATAATTTATTTTCCATAAATATCATCAATTCTTTTGTGGTCAACTCCAAAGAAGTATGTTAATATAAAGCCTCCTATATAAGCTCCTACCATAGCAATTATATAATAAAATTGTGTTCCAGGTGCAACTATTAATAATCCAAATAATCCTGATACTCCTTGTGATACTGTACCTAAATGGAATAGTGAAGCTAATATTCCACCAATTCCTGAGCCTAAACAAGCAGTTATAAATGGTTTTCCTAGAGGAAGAGTTACTGCATACATCATTGGCTCTCCAATTCCTAATATACCAACAGGTAATGAATCTCTAGTTAGTTGTTTTAATTTTTTGTTTTTTGTTTTTAGATATAATGCAAAACCAGCACCAACTTGTCCTCCACCGGCCATCATAAGAATAGGTAATAAATAATTTATTCCTTGTGTTGCGCCATTAGGATCATTTAACATAGCATGAATTGGAGTTAAAGCTTGATGAAGTCCAATTGCTACTAAAGGTAAGAATCCAGCTGATAATATATATCCTCCCACAACTCCTAGTTTAATATATATAAAGTTTAATAATCCGAAAATTCCTGTAGTTAAAGCTGCTCCTACTGGTTGAAGTATTAATAATGTTACTAAACATCCAATGATGACTGTTAATAAAGGAGTAAAAAATGTTTGAAGTATATCTGGCATGATTTTTCTAATTTGACGTTCTAATAATGCAAAAAACATACCACTTATAAGTGCAGCCAAAAGTCCACCTGCTGCTGGATTAAATACTTTATTTGTAAGAGGTAGTATTACTTCTACATCATTAAATTTTGTTAAAAGTGGCATTGCTGCATTTGCAATTGACATAGCTCCTGCCATAGCTCCAAGAACTGGAGAACCCTTAAATTCTTTTGCTGCATTCATTCCTACAAGTATAGGTAAGTAAGCAAAAAGTGCCCATCCCATTGTTCTTATACACTCATACCACCATTGTCCACTTAAAGAACCTTGTGTAGATACATTAATAACATTTGTTATACCATTAATAAGTCCTGCTGCAATTATTCCTGGAAGTAAAGGTACAAATATATTAGCAATTTTTCTTAAGAAGACTTGTACAGGATTTGTCTGCTTTGCTTTATTAGCAGCTTTGTTTTCTTTTGCAAGATCTTCTGCATTTACTTCTTCTGATGTTCCAAGAGCTATACCTGTTAATTCTGAAAATTCTTGCCCGACTTTATTTACCTTTCCTGGTCCAAAAACAATTTGTAAAGTATCAGATTCAACAATCCCCATAACTCCTTCTACTTTTTTTAGATTTTCTAAATCTACTTTAGATGAATCCTTTAAAGTAACACGAAGCCTTGTCATACATGTAGCATTTCCATAAACATTTCCTTTTCCACCTAATAAGGTTAGAACTTCTTTGGCAATTCTTTTATAATCCATAAATAACTCCTTTCTGTTACTTTAAATAAATATATGGTAAACGTTATGATAAATGAAAGTAATTTTACCAAGTATATTTATTTTTTAATAACATTACCAAAATTCATATTATAATTTTATTATAGTTCTTGATAATTCATTGTCAACAATATTTCACTAAAAAATCAAATAAATTAAAATATTATTTTACATATAATTTATATGCATAAATATTATTTTTATTCGTAAATTTAAAAATATATATATTAAAATTTTACATATTTTTATATGTAAATATATCTATAAAACCCTGTAATCATTAATTCTTCTTAAATTATTACATTAATTTTAGTTTTATAAAATACAAATATTATGTATACTATTTTTTATCAAATCTCTTATTTTTGAAAAAAAAAAATTATATTTTTTTATAATATATTGAAATTATATTTTATTGTTTATATAATATTAAAAAGGAGTGATGTTTATGAAAGTTGATTTAAATATTCTTGATACAGAAAAAATAAATGAAAATACTATAAATATCGACACTATGAATACAAAAGAAATTTTAACAACAATTAATTCTGAAGATAAAAAAATAACTTTAGCTGTAGAAAAAGTTATTCCAAGTATTGAAAAATTAGTTGATTTAGCTTATGAGAGAATGATTAAAGGTGGTCGTATAATATATATTGGTGCTGGAACAAGTGGAAGGTTAGGAGTTTTAGATGCCAGTGAATGTCCACCAACTTATGGTGTTGATCCATCACTAGTACAAGGTATAATTGCTGGTGGATATGAAGCACTATTAAAAGCCAAAGAAGGTTGTGAGGATTCATTAACTCTTGCTAAAGATGATTTGATTAAAATTAATTTAAATAAAAATGATACTGTTATAGGTCTTGCTGCAAGTGGAAGAACTCCTTATGTAATTGGTGGCTTAGATTATGCTAATGAAATCGGTGCTTTAACAGGAGCAATTTCATGTGTTCATAATTCCATAATAGGCACACATGCGAAAGTATCTATTGAAGCTATAACTGGTGCTGAAGTTATTACTGGAAGTACAAGAATGAAAGCTGGAACTGCTCAAAAGATGATTTTAAATATGATTTCTACATCTCTTATGATTAAACTTGGTAAGGTATATCACAACTTAATGGTTGACGTTCAGCCTACTAACGAAAAATTAATAGAACGTGCTAAGAATATCATAGCAAAAAGTGGAGAATGTTCTTTAGAAGAAGCAAATAAATATTTAATTGAAAGTGATTATAATGTTAAGATTGCAATTTGTATGGTTTTAACAAAGAAGGATAAAAATATATGCTCACATATTTTAGATAAAGAAAACGGTAATATATCTAATACTATTAGAAGAATAAAAAATAATTTTTAATGTAAGTCACAACAAAATTTGATACAATAATTATAAGAAAGATATACTTTAACTTAAGTGAGGTCGTAGTATGAGCTGTATATATAAAATTAAAATTTGTGATAACCTAACAAAAAACGAAAAAAAACTTTCCACTTATATTTTAGAAAATGTTAATGAAGTAATTTATGATTCTATTCAAAGTATTGCATCTAAAACCAATACTTCCCCAGCTGCTATTATAAGATTTTCAAAAAAGCTTGGATATAATGGCTTTAGCGAACTAAAAGTGGATCTTGCCAAAGATAACACAGATGAATTACCTTTATTTTCTGAAGAAATTTCTACAAAAGACTCATTAAACACTATTGTAAAAAAGTCTATGACCTCTGATACTTCAACTGTTGAACAAACTTACAAACTTTTAAGGATAGAAACTTTAGAAAATGCTGTCGAAGCAATGAAAAAAGCAAAAAAGATTTACTTGTTCGGAATAAGTAGTTCTGGAATCTGTTGCTATGATTTAGCACAAAAATTATCTCGTATTGGATATGAGGTGGTTTTCTTCAATGATTTTCATATGCAACTTGCCACAACAACTTATATAACTAAGGAAGATGTTGCTCTTGCTATAAGCTATAGTGGAAATACAAAGGAAGTAAATGTAGCTATGGAATATGCAAAAAGTCAAGGTGCAACAACTATTGCAATAACTCAATTTATAAAAAGTCCATTATTAAAATTCTCAGATTTAGTGTTATATGTTCCTTCTCAAGAAAAAGATTTGAGACTTGGCGCAGTTTCTTCAAGAAATGCATCTTTAATTCTAACTGATTTATTATATTTAGGAATGATAAAAGATCAATTAGATGAGTATAAAGATAATCTAATAGCGTCTAGAAATTTGGTTAAAAAATTAAGAAATTGAATGTAATCGTCAACAAATTGACGGCTACAAAAGTAATGCAGCTTTTTGTTAAAATTATGATAAATAATTTAACAAGAGGCTGTTTTTATGAATGAAGAAAAAATAATAGATTAGGGAGAACTTATTTTGAAAGTTGCTTCATATAAGGGAACTATAAAAAAGTCTTGTAAAAATACCCATTCTTCATATATCTCTTCTTCACTTACTTCTTGTGTTTCATTTAAAGAAAGATAAAATTTCCTTCTTGTTCTTTTTTCATAAATTCTTCTTTTTGTTCATTACTTACTTCTGCAATTCCAACATGACCAGCTGCTTTTCTAATTAATTCACTTGGCTGTCCATTAAATAGAATTTCTCCTTTATTTAATACAATAAGCTCATTACATATTGACTCCACATCTTCTACAATATGAGTGGATAATATAACAATTTTATTGCCTGCCCCTTGAGAAAATAAATTTCTATATTTTATTCTTTCTTCTGGATCAAGGCCCACAGTAGGCTCATCCACTATTATAAGTTCTGGATCATTAAGTAGAGCCTGGACAATTCCCACTCTCTGCTTCTGCCCTCCTGACAATGTGCTAATCCTAGCTCGTTTCTTTTCTAAAAGGTTTGTATTCTTCAAGCAATTTTCTATAAATGTTTTCCTATTCTTATTAATACCTTTCAAGCATGTCATATAATCTAAAAACTGCTCTACAGTAAGTTCATCATATAATCCAAAATCCTGTGGCAGATATCCAAGTTTACTCTTTAAATAATTTAAATTACTGCTAAGCTTCTTTCCATCTACAGTTATCTGCCCTTTTGATTAAATGTGCTGTCCTGCCAGAATTTTCATAAGAGTACTTTTTCCTGCCCCATTAGGCTCTAAGAAACCAATCATCGCTGGTGTATTAATAGTTAAATTAATATTATTTAAAGCTTTTACTCCTTTATATTCTTTAGTTACATTTTTTAATTTAATCTCCATTTTATCACTCCACACTATATTTCTTATTAATTATTCGCAGAAGTTATAAAAAAGTTACACTAAATTAATAAAAAAATATGGAATTAGTGACTGTTTTTCTCCAATTCTATATTTTAGTTATATTTTTTAAAATTATTTCATTCCTTGTTCCAATTTTACTATAAAATTTAACATTATTTATAATACACTAAAAAATTATCTTACTTCTTTTCCCCTATATATCAAAAATGCAATTGCAATCAATATATATACAACAGAGAGTATTAAATAAAACCAAATATCTACAATCAAAAAGCAATATACAAAATTAAACGCAAAATGAATAAGAATGGCATATAATAAGTTATTATTTTTTTCTAATACTACATTCATCACAATAGCTAGACAACTCATAACAATTACATTTGCAATCGCATATGGTATCATGGAAAGTCCCATAAAATCAGAATCTACAAACCATAAAACAGCATGCCAAAATGCCCAAATCACTCCCTGTAATATTGATGCCTTTAAAAAGCTATATCGATTATTTAGTTCCACACGGAGATAACCTCTCCATCCAGCTTCTTCTCCAGTAGGCCCAGAAAGCATAGATAGTACAAATGATATCAGTAGAGAAGAGCTACCTAAGGCAAAATATGAGGAAAAACTCCTTCCCTGAATCAAAGATAAAAGCCATGTAGATATAAAGGTTCCACCAGCGATTATCACTACAAATAATATCATTAAATACCACTTTACAGATCCACTAAAAGCATTCTTGTAAAACTCCTTCAAAGTACTATCTGGTCTTAATTTCCTAAACATTATAACCAGTACAATTGTAGGTGACCATGCACATACATTAGATAAAATTCTCATAACAAATGGTGATGCATGAAAAATCATAGAGGCAGTACCACATATGCCCAACACCATAAACCAAAATACCATATAAGTAGTAATTACATATGTCCACATAATATCAAAATTTTTTTTATTGAATTTATTCTTATTCATTTTATACCCCTTCCTTTGTCTTTTCTTTGAAAATCTTCATAACACAACTCACCATGCTTCCCTCATTAACTCCCATCAAACGCTCTATGTTATAGATAAATCCTTGAACTCGTCTTTCTTGCTCTTCCCTGCTTTGCTCAATCTCTCCATCGAATATTACCGTCACATAGACCATAATCATTTCTACAGCTTCCTTTGGAAATTTTGTTTTAAATATTCCTTCTTCTATTCCCTCAAGTATCAGATCTGTAAGAATAGGAACAATCCCTCCTAATAAACACACCTGCATTTTTTTATGCATCAAAACATTTTGTGGTTTATGCATTTGCTCAATTGCTTCTTGTCCAATTTCAGAATTTACATTCATGGTAAGTATTGTTTTTGCTAACCGTTCTAAAACTGATATCTCTTTGTCTGCCACTACATCTCTTGCAGCCCCCATCATGTGTCTGCATATTCTTTGGATAATTGCATCCAGAATGTCCTCTTTAGACTTAAAGTGATAATATAAAGTACCTTTTGCAATCCCAACCTTCTCAATAATGTCATTCATGCTTGTACTATCATAGCCTTTACTTACAAACAAATTACTTGCAACATCAAGAATTTCATTTTTTCTTTCTTCTGCCTCTTTTACAATTCTCATAATACAAATATTCCTTTCTATACACATTACCGACCATCAGTCGGTTTGTTGATATAATTGTATCATACTTAGAAAATACAAACAACATTTCTTAAAATAAATTCTATCTGCTAGCGGCTTATTGAAACAAAAAATAATGGTTCTTTTCAATTTATAAGTTTAATAAAAAGAACCATTATATATTTTATTGTAGATTGTAATATAATATAGATTCTATATTACGAAATTTCTATTTAAAGGAAATACTCATCAATAATAAATCTAGTAAGATGCCCCTTGTGTAACACTAACATCACAATTATATTTTCCCTTTAGCAGTTCTCTTACAGTTCCAAAATAATCTGACGAAATCATTTAATATATATCAGTTAAATTTTACATTTGGATTTAAATATCTGTTTCTCTTTTCTGTCTTTCCAGCATAATTTATCGCTTCTTTCGGACAGCTCTGAATACATGCTACACACAATTCACATTTATGATTCCAAACAGGCTTTCCATCCTTTATTGTTATGTTATTTACTGGACATCTTTTTGCACATAAACCACAGCTTATACATTTATTATTAACAGTAAAGTTTTTGTCTGCTTCATGAAAATTTACAATGTCTTTATAAAAATAATTAGTGAACACACGATCAATTATTAAATTACTTTTTTCAATATCACCTTTTTTTCTATTCTTTACGAAGTTTACTATATCATTAACCTTCTTCTTTTCTTTTGCAAACAGCTTTTCCTGAGCTTGTTTACTTTTTGCTCCATAGCCTATAATATAGTTTCCAGGCATATTAATTAAAAATCCACTAGATAATATGATATTTTTATCTTTCAAAATATCTCTGCACTGATCAAGTGCTTTTCCTGGAAGCCCTCCATAATTTGCAACTGTATATATGTATGTACCATTTGAAATATTCAATTTTTTCAAAAAATCGCAAAGTATTAAAGGTAGTCCCCAGTTATATACTGGAAATACAACTCCTAATGTATCTGCACTTATCTTTTCTCCAGAATATTCAGCTATCTTATGTATTGTACAATTACCAAGCTGTTTGCTTAAATCATCTGCTATCTGTAAACTGTTTCCTGTTCCTGTGAAATAATATATAGTATTCATATTAAACCTCCAAGTTATTAATTTCTTATATATATATTCTACAAGAAATAAATGTATTTTACTTTCAATTAGATGCTATTTGTTTACTGTTTTATGTACATCTCTTAATGATATTCCAAACATACGCTTACATGTTGATGCGCAATGAGATGGACTATCAAAACCTGCAAGCAAACATGCATCAGTAATATTCATTCCATTAATGAAATATCCATAAGTCTTGCGAAGTTTTTCAAATGCAAGATAGCTATGAAGTGTCATTTTAGTCTGTTCCTTAAATAAATGAGATAAACGACTTTTAGATATGTATAACTTTTTGCATAAATCATCTACAATTGTATGTCCAATTGTGTCTAAATCATTAATATAATTAAGTATCTCATCTATCCTTTTATCATACCCATGATTATCTCTAGTATCAAGACCACATATATCAAGAAGCGTTGTATCAAGAAATTCTATATCATTATTATATTCATTACATTCTTTTAAAATTTTATCAACAATATTATCATCTAATATAGCATGAGAATTACCATTAAGATATTTTTTATTTAATGATGCTGCATACCTGCTAGTTTCTGTAAATAAAAAAGCAATCGAACCGTCTTCTGTCATAGTTCCTGTATGTAGTATATTTGAATTTATACATATTCCTCGACATCTAATATTCTCATTTTCAATCTGCCAGTTCATTTCTTTACCTAAAGAAATAATTATATGAGAAGCAAGATGCTTGTGAGGCTTTGGATCATTATAATCTGCTATGAGTATCATATGATCTTGAAATTTAAATATTTGAGACATAATATTCCTCCCTAGTTCTTCATTTGTTTTATTAAATTATTATGCTCTTTTCCCATATCTCATTGGACATATCATTCTACATTTATTACAGTCAACAGTATCAAATCCCCGATTTGTCTTTCCATATGTATTCAATCTACAAAGTTTTTGATTTACATGATTATCAGCTATTGTACTAGCTTGACAATTATCAATACACTTTGTACATTTTTCTATACAAATATTTTCACATAATTCATCAGATTTTAAGTTTAAATTTGTTAATATAGCTCCAACATTTAATTTTATTTTCCACCTCTGTACCACCTAATATTTTATAAATTAAACATTATTTTGCTTGCAAATAGCATATCATTGGTGTATATATTAATCCATCTGTATCTGTATCTGTATCAGTAAATCCCAAATGATGATATACTTCTATAGCATATGGAGAAGAATTTACTGTTATAGTACCAGAAATATTATCTGAACACGCCTTTTCAAATAGCTGCCTTCCGATTCCTTTTTTATGATACATACCATCTACAAAAAACAATGCAACATGACTACCATTGTTACGAGTTGCAAGCATACCAACCATATTGTTATTTTCAAATGCTCCATATATTCTAAGCATTTTTATATAATCCTTGTCATGTATAGAATTCCAAAAAGCCTGTACCCCCTCTTCAGAATAATCAGGTGCTTCATATTCCCGAAAAACTTTCCATGCTAATTGTAATGCAGTATCAAATTCCCCACATATAAGCTCCCTTATTTCCATATTTTCTCCTTATTAATCATACTTGTCTATTTTTATTATTCTTTATTCACCTAAAGCCTTTTTTAAATCTTTAATATATAATTTTTGCTGTTTTTTTAAATAAGCACCAACAAATAAATTCATAATAGGATTATTTACAGACACTTCTTCTATAAATTCTACTTCAGTCCCATTCTCTATCTTATTAAAAATTCCACTCCAATGCCCTTTCATGTTCTTATTGCTAATATCAAACTCGTAACGCTCAAAAGGCTTTTTTTCTGTAATTATAAAATTTGTTAGAAATCCTTTTGATGTATATTCTATAAAACTTAAATTATCTTTACAGATTTCAATCTTGCTTAAATCACTTCTCCAAGCATAATTACTATTGTTAGTTACAACTTCCCACACCTTCTTAATATCTGATATAAATCTCGCCTTTACCACACATTTCTTCATATAATGCTCCCTTTTATAATAAATTATACTACCATTTAATTGAACCTATAGTTCAATCAAAATATATCATATTCTCACCCAAAAAATCAATTTAGTTCTTATTATGGGAATTTTAGTAGTTTATCTATTTATCTTTCAGCTACATAAAACTTATACTCAAATTAATATTTATACTTTATAAAATATTACATCCTGTTTTTAATATCAGTTTCTATAAATATAAACAAACTTATCACTTCCACAAAAAAGGGCCTTATCATTGTTTAACTTTATATGCAATACTAGTTACTTTTCATCATAACTCCATCCAAGATCATCATGATAAATCATAATTTTTGTCATTCCGCCATCAACATTTATATTTTCGCCTGTAATAAATGAATTTCTTTCATCACATAAAAATAATGCTACTCTTCCTATATCTTCTGGAGTTCCTACACGCTTACATAAATGCTGGTTTATATCACCTTTTGAATACTTAGGTTCTTCCATTCCATATGTCTCATATGTATCAATCCAGCCTGGAGATATAGAGTAAAAAAACCGCAAAAACAGAAAATGCCTTCATTATTGTATTTCATATTTTAGTAAAATATGATTAATCATAAGAAAATTCCTCCTTTGAAACTCCAATCTCTTTTAAAAACTCTTCATAAGTTAGATCCTTTGAAAGATTATTTGTATATACATTGGACTGCCACAGCCATTTTCATTATAACTTTATCAGTATACATATAAATCACCCTCTTTCTTTCCTCCAATACTCATAATTAATATTTATCAATTGAACAATTTATTAGCTTTTATTTTCCATTTATTATTCTATATGTTATAATATGCAAGGATAATTTATAAAGCGAGGATTGTATATGATTTGCGAAAAATGCGGATATGATAATGATAATGATAATACAAACAATATATGTACAGATTGTGGTCACATAAATAATAATAAAACAGAAAAAGGTATAAGTACGAAAAAGTTATTACTCTTAATATTTATACCTATTATTCTTTTTACTATTACTGCATTTGCAGGTACATTTATTTTTTTAAATCATGCCAAAAATAAGTATGAGATTTCAAAAGAAAATCTTTTATCTAGATCTGAAAACATCAATACTCCTAAAGATTTAGTAAGGGATAAAATGACTACAATAATTGGTGATAATAAAGATGTTGTAACAGTAATGATTTATATTAACGGCTCAGATTTAGAGAACATTGATGGATGTGCATCTTCAGATATTGAAGAAATGCTTTCTGCAACTTTATCTGATAATGTTAATGTAATAATTCAGACTGGTGGATCCAAAAAATGGCATAACAAAAAAATCTCAGGCGAAAATAGTCAAAGATATCGTATTAAAGATAATGAACTACAGTTAGTAGATGATGATTTAGGACCACTAAATATGTCAGACTACTCTACACTTGAAGATTTCATCACCTATTGTAATACTAATTACCCTGCAAACCGTAATATGCTTATTTTGTGGGGACATGGAGTAGGTCCTGTATATGGTATGGGATATGATGAAACATCTCCAGAAGAAAGCTCTAACTTGATGCTTAATGAAATTCAACTTGCCTTATATAATGCAAATACAACCTTTGATTTTATTGGATTTGATTCATGCTCTATGGGTAGTCTTGAAGTTGCTTGTGCTCTCTATAATTTTTCAGACTATATAATTGCATCAGAGGATACAGAACCTGCTTTTGGATGGAATTATAAAAACTGGCTTACTAAATTAAGTGAAAATTCATCAATATCTACAAGAAAACTTGGTTCAATAATTATAGATGATTATATAAAACCGTCAAAACTAATAAATACTAATGCTACTCTTTCATTAATAGACTTAAGCTATATGAAACTTTTGTATAATACATGGACATCATTTGCTTATTCTAATATGGCAGATCTTCTAGAAAACAATTATAGCATCACATTTAGCAAGGTTCCAGATGAAGATACATCATTTAAAGATACTTCATACGATGATGAATATATGTATTTTCCAATTGTAGATATGATGACTGTTGCATCTTCTAAGTCAACTTTAGAAGCCTCTGCATTACAAACTGCGCTTAACCTTTCAATCGTATATTCTTCATCTACAAATAAAGATAATCAATTTACTGGACTTTATGTTATTTTACCATACGATGATTACAACTTATATGTTTATATGAATTATATATACTCCCTTTGTGGTTTTGATGATTCTTACATAGATTTTTTAAGCTATTTTCCTGATGCTAATCCAAATAATAAATATAATTTTGATAATACGTCTTGGGATGGCTGGAAAAACTATAAAAACTCTTGGGATGATTGGGACAACTACCCATACTTAAATGATATAGCATATTATAATTGGGAAAATGGTCCTTATTATGGCTTGATTGATTCTGATGAATTTTATAACACCTTTTATTATTATGATGCTAATTATTCAAATCATTATATTGAATCTCTAGAAAAATACTGTGGAACTCTTAATTTATTTGATTATTCTAAACTCTGTGTTAATAAAACCTTTGGTAATATAAATAACACTGACAAAAATTACTTTAGAACTACAAGAGATAACGCTGATCATTATACTATATATATTGATATTGGATGCTATGAAGATGAAGAAGAACTAAATTATGTTGCTTCATATTCAATGATTGAACTTTACAAAACCTTATATACAGTATGTCCAGAGAAGTTTGGTAATAAGCCTTTTGGAATTGTAGTTGAAGGATCTTATTATGATAATCCTGATCTTGATGAGGTAATGTTCAGCTGGTATAATGAAGAAACTCTTAATAATCTAGATATAAAAAACTTAACTATTGATAATTTTACTGATACTTTTTATCGTCTCTATGCTCCTTATTATGACCTTAATATCCAAAGAGATTAGATTATCAATATAAATAATGTAATAAAATATATATCAAAAAAATTTAAAGAGGCAATATAAGATTTAGCTGAAAAACTCAATCTTAATATAGCCTCTTTTTCTTATTTAATATAAAATAAGATACTGCCTATATAGTAAGTTATTATTTAAACGTTATTATTTAAACCACAGTATCAACTGCGGATGTATCCCTTTCAGTACTACCTGTAGAATTTACAGATTCGTCTATATTGTTTCCTATAAAATATTGTTTGTATCAATATTTCTTATATCCATGCTTTGAGATTTTGCAATTTCACTATCATCTTTAGCACCTTCATATTCGTCAAAGTGCTCTTGCCTTTTCCTTGCTGTCCTTTTTATTTTAAGTTTTTTATCTTGCTTTTTTTCTCTTCTATTCTATGCTCAATTTCTGCCTTTTCACATTTCTTCTCTATAACTCTTTCTTCAGAAAGCCTTGTGATTTTATGTTCTGCTTTTTTAGTTGCTTTATTTATACTTCTTAATATCATATCACAGTTTTCACATTTTTTTGCATTTATTGCTTCTTTTTTCAGTTTGCTTATAATTGCACGTACTTGAGGAATTGATTTAGCTGAAGTAATTTTATTTTATCAATATGATTATAAACTCCAAGTATACAAGTGTTTTCTAATTAATATTAGCTTTATATATTGGAATATTTAACAAATCCATCTTCAATATTTATTTTTATCATTCCTATTTCATTCAAATATTCAACATATGATCTAAGCATTCTTTCTATTACAGTATACTTATATCTAGTCTTTACTGAAATATTAAAGCTTTTTATAACAATAGTCAGTATTTCTTCCATTGTCATAGGTAGATTTATAAGTTTATATACACTTTCTGCTCTATCCTTATAAAAATCTATATTATCCTTTATAAGTTTTGTAATATCATCATATAATCCTTTATGTGCAACAACATATTTGCTGCATTTTAAATCAAAAAGTTTTTCTTTACTTTTTAAATCTTCTCTAAGTATGAAAGCATATGGCATTTTTGCGCCCTTCATAACTTCATAACTAATAAGAGTATCGCCTAAATATGCAACATTATCAGGAGTTATAATACATATATGTGCCGGACTATGGCCAGGTGTATGAAGTATTTTAAATTTTATACCACAAACATATATTTTGTTCTGATCCTCTGAAATCATAATATCAGTTTCACATGCCATATGTCCAAAATGTTCTTCAACTTCTGTAAGGGTCTGATTACTATAATAAACCTTTAGATTAACTGTAGAACTGCAAACAAGAGCTTCATATGCTGACATAGCAATTGTTGAATTATATTTTTCTTTAAAATACTTATTATTTCCTATATGATCTATGTGAGCATGACTACATAATATTCCAACAACTTTAAGATTGTTATTTTCTAAAACTGCTTCTATTCCTGATCTTTCTTTTACCCATCCTGAATCAAGCATAATAATTTCTTCATCATTAATCTTATAAAAAGGTATATATGTCATTCCAGTATCAATTAGAAATGTATTTCCTTTTATCTTTTTTATTTCCATAAGTTATTTTAGCGAAAATTTATTTTTCTCACTAAATACTCCTTCCTTTCATTCAACAAAATAATTCAAAATAAACATTTATCTTCTTATATAATAATAACACAAATCACTATTTATTCTATAAAAGCAACTAATTATAATATTTAATCATATATATGCTATTTTTAATACATATTTTTTTATTTTTAATTAGTCAAATTTTTTTTGTTTTTAATTGACATATCTTTAAATTTAGTGTAGAATAATAATTGGTTATTAACCATATAACCTCTCATAAATTCTCAATACCCTTTTATACCATAGTTGAAAGATGGAACCCACCATCTTTCTTTTTTTGTCTTTAAATAAAAGATTAATTCTTATATTCTTCTTCTAATTTTTTTATATATCTTGTTTTATATAGAATAATTGAACTTATACTTCCTAAAATTCCAGTACAAACAAACATAAGTCCCATTCCACTGCCAGGACTATTTCCAACTATTTTTCTTAATAAGTATACTATAAAATTATCTTTAATCATTAGAGGTTCAAAAATATATTCTGCTAAAAATCCCCCTAAAAGCAAACCTACTGGTATTGTACAATATTGAATTGAGTTTCTTACAGCAAACACTCTTCCCTGCATATCCGTTGATATTTTAGAATATAATATTTCCATTTGAGCGGCCATTATAAATGCTATTGGAAAACTTGCAAGACTTGCTCCAATAATCCACATAACAACATCTTGTCCTATTCCCATTATTATATCTCCAAATAGAAATGAAAACGCTGATCCTAAAAATATCACTTTAATTTTATTTCTAGGCGCTTTAAAACATGTTACGATAAGTCCTCCAATAACTCCAGCAATTCCTATACTACCACTTACTATTCCCAAAATACTATTATCATTATTTGTTTTTGATAAAATCATAGCTGGTAATATGTTTTCATAGGTTAAGTTTGATAAAAAATTCATTATTGTAAAACTTACAATAATATATAATAATCCTTTATTCTTAAATAGAAAATCTTTGCCATCGACCGTTTCTTGAATTATTTCGCTAATTTTAATTTTTTTACTTTTTTTAATTTTTTCATTATTTTTAATAAAACATAAAATTATTGTTTCTCCAATAAAAAATGATATTAAATCTATAATAAGCACAACTTTGATTCCAAAGAAAGATAACACTATTGTTGCAATAATGGGGTGTAATATTGCAATAACTGAACTTGAAAGTGAATTCATTCCACTTATCTTACTATATTTCTCTTTTGGAACTATCATTCCAATAAAAACAGATGATGCAGGTGACTGAAATGCATTCATAAAACTCATCAATGAATTTAAAATATATAAGTGGTACACCTTAAGTAAATTGTTGCTAATTAAAATTAACACTACTAACGAACATATTGCTGCAATCATATCACAGATAAGTATGATATTTTTCTTTTTAAATCTATCTATAACACTTCCTACAAAAATACCAATAAGTATATACGGCAAATATGAGAAAAAGGCTAGAAGTGACATACTCATCTCACTATGTGTCTCATTATATACCCATATAAGCATTGAAAAACTTGTTATCTGACTTCCAAGTTGTGAAATAAATTGACTAATCCATAAATATAAATATTTTTTATCTTTTTTCATTTTGATTTCGCTCCTTAAAATATTTATTTAATTTTAAATAAACTCGAATTTTTCTTTATTTTTAAAAAAATTCATTTTTTTGTTTCTCTTTAAAATTCTAAAAATTTTATACAAAGTGCAAAATCAATTATTTTATTAAGCGATTAAATTATTCTCTATGCAATAAATCGCTTTATAATTAATTGACATTGCATAGAGATTTCTGCTTAAATCTAAAAAATTAGTATTCATATAAATTCACCTCCAATATATTTTGTCGTAATATTCTAAAGATTACTTAATCTCTCAATATAATTAATATAGATAGAGACTGTTCCCAAAATTATTTCTCCAAAACTTGTTTTTTGAGGAAACCCTTTGGACACAGCCTCTACCTTTTGAAATTTTAGCTTAATTTTTACTATTATCAACTAAACCATAATTCTACGATGTTTATTTAATGTGTGAAGATGAAAATTTTCTACCAATCTGGATTTGGAAAAATTCTCATCATAAATTCTTTTTTGCCATCTTCATTTGATAAATAATCATATCCTTCTTCATCGTCTACAAGGTCATATCCTTCAATTTCATCATTATAATTAGTTTCTTTTCCATATTTAGTTGAAATAACTTTATCTTTCTTTTCGCTCATACTTTTTGCATCTCCTTCTAAATATAATAATAGAAGTTTATCCAAGAAACATAATCCTATTCTTTAATTTTCAACTTAAAATACGTCTTCAATTTTATAAAAAAATTCTTTTAGTTTACTAATAGTAGCTTCAATTATTTGATTGTCCTATTTTTCTAATGCCTCTTAAAATTCTCTTAAAGATATATTCTTTGTGATACAATTTCAATAAAAATTTATTTAAACTCATATATTAAAATGGTTTATATTCATCACTTATCATGATTCCAATACCTATTGTTCCAATTTCTTCTAACTTCTTATTCTCTTTTAACGCTTTTTCTAATGCATTATAAGTTGCACTTAAACATATTATTTTCTTTAAATCTTCTTCTTTTATTTTTTTATTATAAAGCATTTCTGATACTGATTCATAAATATTATAATAACTTGTAAATTGATTTTTATAAGTATTTATTTTATCTTGTCCATTAATTAATACCACCTTATCCACATACCTAACTTCTGAAAAAATTAATTCACATAGTATTTCTGGTATAAAGCTTTTTAATTCAAATGCTAAATTTCTATCATTTGTTACTTTTTCTATATCTAAAAGTAAACTATTAAATTTTTCTTGATTATCACACATTGAAATTATTCCTATAGCTTTATTAGCTTGATTAATTATTTGTTCCTTAGAATAAACAGGCTGTCTATAGGTTTCATCGCTTTGCTTTATTATAAAAAATTGTTTCAAAGAAATGAAATTTCCTTCAAATTCTATTGATTTTGCAAGACGTTTAAGGTCATCTGTGATTTCAATATTTATAGCTCCATTAATTCTACACTCACATATAGAACTATTATCAGATGTTTTAGAAATAAATATTTTTATCCAATTAAATTTCTTATTTCCTAATCTCTTCTTAATCTTATCTTCAAATATATCCCAAAAATCCTTGATATTACTCTTTAGTCCTTCACCCATACATTGTATATTGCTTTTAGTTAAATCCCATTTCTTAGATCCGAAAAAGTTTGTTTCAAAACTTTCAGTAACTTTTCCTTTTAAACTATCAATAAAATTACACAGACTACATAACGCAAAATTTGCAACACCTTGTTTTAATGCTTCTTCATCATTTATACCCACTCCTGCTGTAGATTCAATAAATGTATCACTAAATTCTTTATGTTCAACAATAAAAATCAATTCTGCCATCACAAAATTTTTCTTATTTTCTATACTTGTAATTTTCGGTGTCACAGTTATTCCACAGTCTTTTATAAATAACTTATTATCAATAATTTCACTTTCACATATTGTATTTTTTAATGAATTTAATATTATTTGTTCATTTGCTAATTTATTGCCCATAAAAATCCTCCTAAATCTTTATAAGTTTTCATTTGTTTTAATTTACTATTACATTTTCCCTATGATTATGATACCATATATTCCATATTTATTAAATTTAAAATTGGAGGATACAAATTATGGGTTGGATAAATGATATAAAAAATTACATTCCATACAATGAACAAGAAGAAACTGATAAAAAGCTCATATTACAATGCTTAAATACTTATGATGATTTACTTAGTAGAGAAAATAGCTTAGCGCATATAACAAGCTCTGGATACATAATTAATAAAAATAAAGATAAAACTCTAATGATACATCATAATATATATAAAACATGGTCATGGACTGGAGGACATGCGGATAATGATTGCGATTTATTATCTGTTGCAATTAAAGAGGCTAAAGAAGAAACTGGAATTAAAAATTTTAAAGCTCTCTCAGACAATATATTTTCATTAGATGTGCTTCCTGTAATTGGTCATTTTAAAAATGGTAAATATGTTTCTGCTCATTTACATCTTTCAGTAGCTTATTTATTAGAAGCTGATGAAAATGAAAAATTATTTATAAAAGAAGATGAGAATAGTGGTGTTATGTGGATTCCTTTAAATGAAATTCACAAATATTCTAATGAACCTGATATGGTAGAGTTATATTATAAATTTAATAAAAAACTTAAAATTTTATAATCTGAATAAATGAAAGGGTGCCGTCTTTTCTTTAGACTACACCCTTTATTAATCTTTTGTTAGATTACTTTATATTGTTTCCATAACATAGTTGTTAAAGTCTTCAAATGTACATATACTTATTGAAGTCCCCTTATTAATTCTTCCATTAGTAAAATTATATTCTAAAGAACCATAATTAAATTTAGGACTTGACATACTTAATACCATGTTATCTGTTCTATACCAAACTTTCTTGCTTAGTAAGTAAGTACATAAATCTAATACTTTTTCATAATCTTTAATATATTTATCTTTTACTAACATTAAAATAAATTTAAAAAATTCATACCCTCCTAGGAGTGGTATTAATGTTTCTTCTTTAATATAAAAAACCTTATTTGTCGCATAAAAATATTTTATATTTTTATATGATAAATTTTTATACTCCGAATTTATCTCTAATGATTCTAGATTATACTCATGCATTTCTTTATGAATATCATTCCATATAACCCCATTTCTCTTTTCACTATTCTTTATAACGTTCTTAAATTTTTCAACTGAACTTTCTAATTCATTGTCTGAATATATAATTTCTTCATTTATTGATATATTGAATTTTCCATTTTCATAAGACAATGATATTTTATTATTCATAAGTTATACACCTCTTTTTCTTTTGCTTATCTATATTAATCATGGCTTGGATTTTCTTGAACTTTATTAATTGCCTTTGTTATCTCAATAAATATATCTGTTTCAAACTGGTTCTCAGCATTAGCTAGTTTTGCCATAACTCGGCCTTTATCAGTAGTTACATAATATGGCTTTAGATTATTTAGTGCTAATGCAAAAATATCTCTTTTACATTTTTCACATGAACAACAATTACTTTGTTCCAAAAGCTCATCCATATACTCTCTCACCCATATTTCCATATAATTAGTAACATTGTCCATTTATCTCTATTTCCCCTTTTTTTTCTATTTGTTATATAAATATTATATAATATAATTCATGTTATGCCAAACTAGTTTTACTTTTATAAATATTAATAAAGCAATACTTAGTAATATTCCTATAATATCTTCACAAGAATATCATACTTTTATAAAATAATCTAGATTAATTTTAATCAAACATATTAAGTATCTTTCTTGCCTTATGAACTACATAATGACTCGATCCTTTTTCTTTAACATCTTCAATCATAGTCACTACTATTATGCTATTATTACCATCTACAGACATTCCAATAAACCATCCTACTTCTGTTCCAGCCTCATCATTTTGCGAGTTTTTTATTTCTGCCGTTCCCGTTTTACCCGCAATTTTTTTTCCTTCTATATATGCTTCATGTCCTGTGCCATTTGGATTGTTCACAACTTGTATTAAATCATTTAATATTATTTCTGTGTTTTCTTTTGATGCAACACTTTTTTTCCATACTTTTGCTTTATAATTTTCACTATACACTAAATGTGGTTCTAATATACTTCCCTCATTAAAAAATAATGTATACATCGATGCCAGCTGTACTGGATTTATTAATAGTTCTCCTTGTCCATAACCACTATCAGCTAATTGTATATCTGTATTAAACTCATTGTCTGAAGATATTTGACTATTAAATAGTGGATATTCAAATGGTATATTTTCTCCTATACCAAACTCATTTAATCTTTCTTTAAAAATATCTTTCCCTATATCTAATGCAACCTGCCCAAAATATATATTGTCTGAATAGACAAGCGAATTTAAAAGATTATTATCCTCCTCGTATTCTTTTACTCTTGTTATAAAATAATTTCCCCAGCTACTATCCTTTTGCCAAGTCAATCCCTCAATATTTCTATTTGTGTTTGGATTTAACTTTTCAGTATCTAATCCTATAATTGCAGTAAATGGTTTAAAACATGATCCTGGTGTAAATGTACCTTGAAACCTATTAAATAACGGCTTGTTTTTATCTTCATTTATCTTTTTCCATTTTTCATCTGATAACCCTAATATAAAATCATTTGGATCATAACCTGGAGTACTTACTATCGCCAAAATTTCTCCATTATTAGGATTTATTACGACTGATGTTCCTTTATCATTTTTTAATTCTTCATAGATAATATTTTGCATGTTAATATCAATTGTTAATTTCAAATCCTTTCCATCGATTTGCGAACTATATTTTAATATCTTTTTCTTTATATAATCTTTTGTTTCTATATATATTTCATGTCCATCAATTCCATGTAAGGTTTCTTCATATATTTTTTCTAACCCACTCTTTCCTACTTGCGAATTTAAATTATATCCATTACCTTTTATAACTTCTAATTCTTCATTATTTATGTTCTGAACATATCCTATTAAATGAGCACTGTTAATACCATACGGATACACCCTACATTCTTTTTCTTTAACCATAACTCCTTGTAACCTTGATAATGCTTCACTTCTTTTATCATCTTTACTTATAAGTTTAATTGGTATAAACATATCATCCCTTACATATTGCTCTGCTAATTTATTTTTGATATATTCCACATCAATATTCAATATACTTGATATCTCTTTTATTATGTTTTCTTTATTTTCTCCAAGTTCTCCTGGTATAATTCCAATATTTAAAGCATATAAATCCGTGGCCAATTTTTTATCATTTCTGTCTAAAATATCTCCCCTTCTTGCTTTAATGGTATCTACTCTGAGTTTATCTGTATTATTCAAATCCGGAAAAATTAAATTTGAGTTCCAATTTATAACATAATCTTTTTTATATTCCTTATTTAACTTTATGGTATTTTCAAATCTTATTTCACCGCAAACTGTATTCATAATATTTTCATATTTTATAGTTGTATATTTTTTATCTTTAATAATATTTTTTATCTCTATTTTTATATTTTCAGCATGTATACCCTCATATATATTTTTATTTCTTAAAATAAAAGTTTCTTTATCTATATTAACTTTACTTTCAACAGAAATCATATCATACATTTTTTCATATTCTTTATTATTTAAACACATAAAATAATTCATTAATGCCTTTTCTGGTTTATTTCTCATCTTATAAATACCTATAAAGCTTAAAGTTATTAATATTAATAAAATTATTGTCAATATTACTATTTTCAATACTTTGTTTTTAGCTTTTCTCATAAGTTTCATCTGCTTCCTTCCAAATATTTACATTAATTATACATCTTATTTTTCTACTAAACAATATAATTTTTATGAATATAATATTTTCTTCCTGATAAACTAAGTAATGATTAATCTTTAAAGGAGGCATACATATGAGTGAAGATAAAGCTGTTTATGAAGAAGCAAAACAAATGATTATTAATGGTGAATCTTTTGATACTATAATGGAAAAAACACACTTAAGA
>SVCF01000021.1 GCA_015058475.1 Clostridium butyricum
TGCATGGGAGACTGTGTGGGAGAGTAGGACGTCGCTAGGTAAGTTTAAGAGATAGTTAGAAATAACTATCTCTTTTTAGTTTGTATAATTTGGTATAATCAATGCCTTGATAATTATGATTAGAAGTCTTAGTAAATCATATCTTATTATTAAATATTCAAAATTTAACAGAAGGATCAACTGATAAGTTTGTGAAATTTGAGACTAGTTTTTTTGTATAATTACATTTTTTAAATGATTTAATTGTATATAAAAAGGCGAACTCAATACGATTTCGCCTTTTCATTATGTAGAACTATTTTTATTTAGAAATAGCTCATTTATCTTATAGTGAACATACAAGACCTTCAACATGTCCAGAAACTTTTACTTTTCTATATATTTTTTCAATAGTCATATCTTTTCCTATTACAAAAGTACTTCTTTCTATACCAAAACATTTTTTACCAAACATATTCTTTTCTTTTAATACACCATATAGGTTACAAGCAACTTCCTCAGTATCAGAAAGCAATAAAAAAGGTAAATCATATTTTTCTATGAATTTATCATGAGATTTTAATGTATCTCTGCTGATACCTATTACTACAGCATCTTTTTGATTGATTTCATCTATATGAGTTTTGAAGTTTTGCGCTTCAGTTGAACATCCAGGAGTATTGTCTTTTGGATAGAAATATAGGATAACTTTTTTACCTACGTAATCACTTAACTTATGTTCCTTTTTATCAGAGCCCATTAAAGTAAAATCAGGTGCTTTCATTCCTTCTTCTAAGATTATATTTTCCATGAATATTACCTCCATTCCATTTGTAATTATTATTATCTAACAATGATTTATATTTGTAAAGATATTTATGAATTTATTGTTGAGTGATAATCTTATGTAATACATATATGATTAAATATTTAAGTAGTTGTATCATATAAGAGTGAAGAATTTAGAATATTTACATAAATATCGATAATATAAAAGAAAAATATTTATTTAATAGAAAAAATGAAGTATAATAGAAATGATACGAACACATGTTTTCATAAATATTACCAATACTTTAGTTAAAGTATTAGTAATATTTATGAGTGAGGGGGATTAAATGAGTAAAAATAAGAACAATCTAGAAAATGCTTTTAAGAGTACTATGAAAAAGCATAAAGGGAACATAAAAGCCCAAATCATAACGATAATAGTATTTGGTCTAATTGCATTAGGAAGTTATTTATTTGGAAATGATTTTATAAGTAACAATGACATAGGATCAGTTACAGGACAATTGGAGGTATCATATTTAGATGTTGGTCAAGGTGATGCAATTTATGTTAAAGTAAATGATTATGATGTTTTAATTGATGCAGGTCCAAGAAGTGATGCAGAAAAGTTGATGTCACAACTTGAAGAGAAAAATATTGATGACTTTGAAATTTTAATAGCAACACATCCACATGAAGATCATATAGGTGGAATGACAGATGTATTAAAAAAATATAATGTGGAAAACTTTTATATGCCTAAAGTAAGTAATACAACTAAGACATTTGAATATATGATAAATGCAATTTCAGATAAAGGTTTAAAACTAAAAACTATCAAGGATGGAACTAGCATTGATTTAGGAAGCGGATCACGCATAGATGTGTATTCACCAATAGATGATGTTTATGATGACTTTAATGATTATTCTCCTATCATGAAATTAACTTATGGGGAAACAAAATTAATGTTTACAGGAGATGCAGAAGAATTAGTAGAGAAGCAAGTTTTACAGAAGTATCCTTCTTCTGAATTAAAATCTGATGTATTAAAGTTTGGGCATCATGGCTCAAGTACATCATCAAGTGAAGAGTTTTTAAATGCTGTATCTCCAACATACGGGGTGATAAGTTGTGCTGTGGATAATGAATATGGACATCCACATAAAGAAACTCTAGAAAAAATAAAAACTTACAATATTGATACATATAGGACTGATACGCAAGGACAAATACAATTATTATCAGATGGGAAAAATATAGTTATTCAGACGGAAAAATAATTTCTATTTATAGTGCTTAATTAAAGAATAATATTTTGACCTCACATATTACTAAATTTAGTAACATGTGAGGTCATTTAAGTATAAATGAATAAAGATAATTATCTAATATGAAATAAATTTACTAATTATAAAAATAGAAAATAAATAACTGGTATATATATTATTGATTACCAGTCATTTATTTAATTGTATATTTTAAAAATTTACTTTACAGGAACGCAATTCTCTATAATCTTAAGAGGTCTCATCATATCATTATCTTCATGCTCAAGGATATGACAATGAAAAACATAATTTCCAGGTCTTCTAAATTGCATAATAATTGTTGTCACCATTCCAGGGTCTGCTCTCACTGTATCTTTTAAACCTCTTTCAAATTCATCTGGTGGATCCAAGGTATTTATATCAAACTTATAGTTTCCGTCTTCATCAAAATCATCATCAGTAAAAGTCTTTCTTCCAAGTATCTCAAAATGAACTAAATGAACATGCATTGGATGTGGAAACTGAAAATGATTAACAAAGTGCCAGATTTCTATACTATCTAATTCGGGTTTTTCTGTAGTTGGATCATTCCACATTTTATCATTGATTAGGTGCATTGTTCTACCAAAATGATCTATCTCAGAATCTAAATTTAAAGTTCTTTCCTTACGTGCTAATGAAGGATTAATGTTATGGTATGGAAGTAATTCATCTGGAATAACACTTGTATCAGGTTTAGTTAATGGAAGACAAACATTAAATTTCATAATACTATTATTGTTATCAATAGGAGGACCGCCTCCTGTATTTCTTAAAATTATTTCTTTACCAGCATATTTTGAAAAATCTATTATTAAATCTATTCTTTCTGCAGGCTCTAATGTGAAAATGCTAATTTCCTTAGGATGATGCAACAATGCTGATTCAGTACCTATTTGAGTGAAAATACCATCATTATCTAAACTGATAGTATACCCTCTACCATTTGAAGCATTTAATATTCTAAATCTATATTTACGCGGCTCAACATTAAGATATGGCCATATCTTGCCATTTACAGTTGTTGTATTTCCAAAAAATATTGGTATTATTGATGGATTTGTAGTAATTGGTGGCTGAGGAGGTAGTGGAGGTGGTGGTGAATCAGGATATAATAATGAACCATCCTCATTAAATGATCTATCTTGAATAATCAAAGGTATTTCATATTTACCCTTTGGAAGATTCAACCTATCATCTAAACTGTCTCTTATAATATAAAGTCCTGATAAACCGGCATATACATTTAACCTTGTTATTCCTATTGTGTGATCATGATACCACAAAGTACCTCCAAACTGGTGATTAGTATATTCATAAACTTCTCTAGTGAAACTTTCACCTATAGTTTCATAATTACGAGTAAACCATGCTTCCGGATGTCCATCACTATCATCCTTTACATTAGCACCATGCAAGTGAACTACTGTTCTTACATCAGGTGTATCCATAGTACCATGAAGGGTGTGATCAACGGGAAGTAGATGCTTATCTGGCAGATTATTTATCCATCTAACTAAAATAGGAACATCTTTTCTAGCTTCTATTGTAGGGCCAGGAAATACTCCGTTATATGTCCACATTTTAGTGAGGGGGAAAAATTTATGAAATCTATGGTACGCTTCTTTCATAACAATATTATAATATGGTTCTTCTGAACCAGAACAATCACATGAATTAATTGGTTTAGCTGTAAATGGTATTGGAAGTGAATCAACAAATGGAGGAATGGTTGTAGGATTAGAAGGGTCTATGCCTACAGTTGTATTTGTTTTATCTTCTTTATTCAATATATTCACATCCTTTAAAAAATCATAATTTACTTAAGTGTTAGTTTACTTTTAATATATTATATGTGCTAAATATAATATTGTGTTTTTTAAAATATATATGATAAGTAAAAAATGATTAATATAAAAAATTGATTTTTTATTATGTTAAGAGTATTTTATTGTAAAATAATAAAAATGTTAATAGAAATATACAAAATTTAAAACAATAATGTAAAGTTGTGGGCAAAAATGTCGATATATAAAATGAAATATTAGGTTATTATTTAGAGGTATAAAAAGTATTTGAGAAAGTCATAAGAAAAATTATTTTAGTATATTGTAAAGCCTTATGAAAAAGCGTGCACAATAATGGTAACTTAATATAAAGTAAAACAATATAGTTTTAGGAGGTATATTTATGAAAAACAGAATGTTTTATAGTATTGGAAACAAAATAATGTTTCAAATAATAGCGCTAGTGATAGGAATATGCTGCTTTTCTTCTTTATTATCATACTACAAAACAAAAAATAATATTTTAGAGACTACCTATGATACTTTAACAGAAAGAACAAAAGATAGTGCAACTTCAATTGAAAGAGAATTTTATTACAGAGAACAACAATTAGAATATATTACATCATTACCTGAGATACAATCAATGGATTGGAATATACAAAAGCCAAGCCTTATTGAGCAGACAGAAAAATGGAATTTTGATAGTATTTTTATTGTCGATTCTAATGGCTATGGATATTATCCATCAAAATCGGAAATTTTAGATCAATCTCAAGAAGAGTTCTTTAAAATGATGAAAGAAAAAGGATCTTTTATTACTGAACCTTACATAAGACAGGAAGAAAAAGAAACAATAACAACAATTGTAACACCGATTAAGGATGGAAGTGGAGTAATATTGGGTTATTTATGTGGCACAATAAAGCTAGATGATGTTAATAAAATTGTTCAAACAGTGAAAATGGGTAAGAATGGATATGCATTTTTATTAAATGATTCTGGTAAATTTGTAGCACATCAAAATATGGATTTAGTATTTAATGAAACTAATTTCTCAGAAGCATTTAATAGTAATTTAGATAATACATCAAATGTTAGATTAGAAGAAATTTTTAATAAAATAAAATCTGATGAAACAGCTGTAGAAGAGCTCAAATTAAGTGATTTAGATATATTCATATCATATACTAAAGTTGAAAATACGCCTTGGTCAATATGCCTTGTTGCTCCATCAAATGATGTATTAAGTGGAATAAATGAAATTGCTGTTCAGCAACTTCTATTAACTATGGCATTTATAATAATCGGAATATTAATATCAGTAGTTATTAAAAAGCAATTATCATCAGAAATAAAGAATATAAAGCAATATTCATCAGAATTATCTTCATATAACTTAGCATATAGAGGTATAGCTAAAAAGAATAATGAATTTGGTCAAGTTGTACAAGCGTTAAATTCAGGAGTAGATGCTCTAAATTCAACAATGACAGAAGTTAAGTTAAATAGTGATGAAATATGTTCAAGTAGTGAGCAGATAGATTCTATGTTATCTGAAATATCATTTGAATTAGAACAAGCAGCAGCAACTACAGAAGAAATTTCAGCTAGTATGGAAGAATGTAATGCATCATTACATGAAGTTAATTCTATTTCACAATCTATAAATAATAATACACAAATATCTGTAAATAAGGCACGTGAGAGTTTAGAATTAGCAGATAAAATTGAAAAAGATGCAAGTGTTATTCAGCTTGAAACTATTGAATCAAAAGAAAAAATCGAAAATATCTATAAAAATTGTAGTATAAAATTACGAGAGGCATTAGAAAAAATATCTGTTGTTGAAAATATTTCACAAATGTCTAATAGTATATTAGATATTTCAGAACAAACTAATTTACTTTCTCTTAATGCTTCAATAGAAGCGGCTAGAGCTGGTGAACATGGTAAAGGATTTGCAGTAGTTGCTGATGAGGTAAGAAAATTAGCAGAGCAATCATCATCAACAGTTAATAATATACAAGTTAATGTTAATGAAGCTTTAAATGCAGTTAAAGATTTATCTAGTACTTCATCAGAATTGTTATCTGTAGTTGAAAAAGATATATTAAATGACTACAAAAAATTAATTGGAGTAGCTTTATCTTATAAAGAAGCTGGAACTAATGTTAAAGCTATTGCATCAGATTTTTCCAATATATCAGATGAAATATCAGATTCAATAGGTACTATAACAATGAGTATTAAAGAGCTTACAGAAGCAATCTCTGTTGTATCTGAATCCTCTGTAACTATTGCAGAAAATATGAATAATATTAATACAGAGAAAGAAGCAATAATTGCTAATTCAGCTGAAAATAAAGATAAATCTTCTAAGTTATCTGAGTTAGTAAATAAATTTAAACTATAATACATTTATACTTAAAAAAGGGGCTATCTAATTTGGATAGTTCCTTTTATGTTTTTGAATGAATTATTATAATGTTTATTTATGAAGTAAAAATATCTATAGAAATATTAATACAAAATCTATATATAAGCAGAAAATAGGGGGAACCAAGTGCTATTCATCTTTCAATTGGAATAGAAAATATTGACGATATAATCTATAATTTAGAAAAAGCATTTAATAAATATTAGTTGCTATATAAAAAAAAGTGTGTTATTATTAAATGAAAGCAAAAAAGGTTGTTTATAGATATATATTGATTTCTTCTTAACTTAAGGAATTATATGAATTTGTATAGTAATCTTTAATTAGAGGAGGAAATTAATATGACAGATAAGACTATTGTATGTAGAGATTGTAATGATGAATTTATTTTTTCAGTAGGTGAACAAGAATTTTACCAAGAAAAAGGATTCTCAAATGAACCAGTAAGATGTCCAGCTTGTAGAAGAGCTAAAAAAGAACAAAATAATAGAAGATAGTTCTATTTTATTAGGAGTTATATAGGCAGAGTGCTTATATAACTCTTTTTGTTATTATATTTAAACACTATTGACAGAGAAAAAATAAAAGGATATTATTTAAATAACAATTCGATAATTATCAAACTATAATAAAAAGAATCAATTAAGATGTAAAATTTTTATGGAGGAATTATGGATTCGAAGAAATTAGCAAAAATATTTAAAGCATTATCTAATGAAAACAGATTAGAAATATATTTAGAAATTTTAAAGTGTAATGAAAAATCTTATAAAGATGATGTCTGTTGTGAATGCTTTATTACAGATATAATAAATAAATTTAATATTGGAGCACCAACTATATCACATCATTTAAAGGAGCTTTCTAATGCTGGATTAATAATAACAGAGAAGAAGGGGAAGTTTCTAATTGCTAGAATTAATGAAAAACTAGTTAGTGAAGCTTGTAATATTTTAAGAATTAATATAAAGGATATTGATGAATAAGAAATGTCTATAGTAATACTTGTTTTAGACATATAATTCGATAGATATCAAAGTATGAAATTTAAATTGTAAATTATAGTATAGAATTTTAGAAAGGAAATAACGAAATGAAACAATATGTTCTAATTACAGGAGCAACTAGTGGGATAGGTTATGAATTTGCTAAAATATTTGCAGAAAATAATTATAACCTTATCATTTCAGGAAGAAATATTAAGGTATTACAAAACATGAAGGAACGCATGGAAGAAGAATACAAAATCATGGTTTATATATTTGAAAAAGATTTAAGTAAGAAAGGTAGTGCTGAAGAATTATATAAAGAGATAAAGAATAATAATATTAATATAGACATTTTAATTAATAATGCAGGTTTTGGATATGTAAATGAATTTATTAAAGAAGGATACGACAAAGATGAAGAGATGATGAATTTAAATATGAATAGCTTAACTGTATTAACTAAGCTTTGTGGAAGAGAAATGGCTGAAAGAAAACAGGGGAAAATTTTAAATGTAGCATCAACAGGAGCGTATCATCCAGGGCCTTATACAGCTGTATATTATGCGACAAAAGCATATGTATTATCATTAACTGAGGCAGTAGCACATGAGTTAAAGCCATATAATGTCACTGTTACAGCACTTTGTCCAGGAGCTACTAAAACTAATTTTTGCAAACGTGAAGGCAAAGAAGATAATCCAAAAGCAAAAGATCCTTCATTTGTTGCTAAAAAGGGATATGAGGCTCTTATGAAAGGAAAAGGAAATATAATACCTGGTATTGAAAATAAATTGCTTGTTATGCTTCCAAGAAAGATAGTGGCACCATTTATAGGTAAGTATCAAATGGGATTAAAAAAGAAACATAAGTAGCGAAGATTTGATAATATATTTTTTAAGAAACAGATATAGTATATAAAAGAATTAACTTTGGCAGCTAATAGAAATCAATATAATATATCAGATTCTATAAATTCTCAAAGTCAATTCTTACAATTATAATTCGAAGATTATCAAAATATAAAATTAAGGAGGAATTATGAAGATATTTTATAGTACATCAACAGGAAATAGTTTGTATGTGGCTAAGAAAATCAGAGCTAACTTTAGAGAGTGTGAACTTATATCTATAGCAAAAGCCCTAAAAGAGGATAATTTAAAAATAGAGGATGATATGATAGGATTTGTTTATCCAATTCATTGGGCAGGAGTTCCGCTAATAGTCTATGATTTTCTTTCGAAAGTAAAATTAGATTCTAAGACATATATTTTTGCAGTTGGAGTCTCTGGAGGTGGAAGTGCAAACACAAGCTTTTATCAACTAAATAATTTGTTAGGAAGAAAGATAAACAATTACTTTACAGTTAAATATATTTCTAATTACACAAGGGCAGGAACTAATCCTACAAAAGAACGTGCTAAAAAAGCTATAATGAAATATGAAGATAAAATAGATGATTTTGTGAAATCCTTAGTACAAAGAGAAGAAAAGAATTCTAACTTTAGAGTCACAATAGGATGCTTGGGATATAAAATATTTAAGGATAAATTTAAAAATAAGGACAAGAATTTTAATGTTAATAAAAGTTGTATAGGATGCAGTATGTGTGAAAAAATATGTCCAGTTAACAACATTATTATTGAAGAAAGTAAGCCTAAATGGACTGGAAAGTGTGTGGATTGTATGGCATGTATAAATATTTGTCCTAAAAAAGCAATTAATATTGGAAAGAGCACATGCAAGAAGAATAGATATAGAAATCCATACATAGAGACTAATGAATTATTATAATAAGCGAAAAAGAGGTGATTAAAATTCAGTCACCTCTTTTTATAATATCATAACAAATGTACCAATTGTTATAAATATTCCACCTATAATAGTTTTAGCAGTAATTGTTTCTTTTAAGATAATAAAAGCTAAAATCATGGTTATTACAACACTAAACTTATCAATTGGAACAACTTTAGAGGCTTCTCCTATTTGAAGGGCTTTATAATAAAAAAGCCATGAAAGTCCTGTAGCTAGTCCAGATAGTATAAAAAATACCCAGCTTTTTGTACCTATGTTTGAAATCTCATTTTGTGTTCCAGTTAAAAATACAATCCCCCAGGCCATAATAAGAACCACAACTGTACGTATTGCTGTTGCTAAGTTTGAATTAATATCTTCTATTCCTATTTTCGCAAAAATTGATGTTAATGCAGCAAAAAGCGCAGAAAGTAATGCAAAAGCAACCCACATATTCTTTCCCCCTTTAGATTTTTGGAACAATGTCAATTTTAAATCCCCCTCAAAATAATATTATATCAATTTAAAGTATAGATTGTTTATTGTAGATTATCAATAAATAAACATGAATTCGATAAAATTATTAATATAGAAAATAGAATATAGGAATTTCAATAAATATATCTATAGAAAGTCTATGAATTAATATCGATTTTATGAATATATAAAAGAAATAAATATATTTATTACAATTATATAAATATATGTTAAAATATGTTAAAATATAAATGGTAATATATTTAATTTAGAAAGTGGGTGTATTAAACATGGGATTTTTTAAAAAGGAATCTTTTACAGAAAATAAAAATGAAATAAATGAAAATGTAGTTAATGAAGATACTAATACTGTTACTGCTGACCACCAAGTAAGTGCTAAAAGTTCTTTTAGAAGATCTAATTTATCATTATTTGATATAAAAGATATTGAATATGTAATTAACAATTTTCCGCCAATGTCTATTGAAATAGGAAAATCACTAAATAGTTTAGCTGAGACTTTAGAAAGTACTATAGACTTTATTGAAGACAAATCAAGCGAAATCATAAAAAAAAATAGAGATTTCAATTTGAGTCAAGCACATAGAGATGCATCTATAGCTATATATGATGTTGTTCAAAATATAAGAAAATATGTTGATTGGATGAATGATGAGTACGAAAAAAAATTAAAAAAGTCAGAAGAGTGCCAGGGAGTAACTAAAATTGAGGTAGAAAAGATTGTAGATGAAGAATTGATAAAAGAAAGTAATGTATTGAAAATAGAAATTTTTAAAGATTTAACTTTAATTGAGCCAAAGGGGTTTAAATTAGAAGAAAACTTGGTTAAAGTAGAGGACTGGAACGATTTATTAGTAAAGACTGCTGAAATTCTAAACAAACAATATAAAGAAAATAAAAATAGTAAAAAGAAAATTGAAAAATTTATAGTTGATGATAAAAAATCTCATCAAAATTCTTTTAGAGATACGGTTATTGAAATGCTTAATGAATATAAGATTGATTTAAATGAATTTATGGTGATAGCATAATTTATACATGTAAAGCTGATATTAAAAATAATCTCATGAGTATTTAAAATGAGCAGATTTTAATATTGGCTTTTATAATTAAAAAATATTTGACAATAGTCACTAAAGAAGATAAAATGTAATAAAATATATTGAGTGCAATTTAATTTTCTTAAATAGTATTTGTGTAAATATTATTTGGATAAATGTATACAAATATAAAACTAGTTTAAAATATTAAATATAAATACATTAATAATAGAATTGAAATGGAGGAATTATAAATGGCAAAAGTAGTGAATACAGAAGAATTTAGAGAAGAAATAAAAAGTGGGGTTACTCTTGTAGACTTTTTCGCAACTTGGTGTGGACCTTGCAAAATGCTAGCACCTGTCTTAGAAGATTTAGCATCAGAAATGGAAGGTAAAGTAAAAATAATAAAAGTTGATATTGATGAAAGTTCAGATCTTGCAGACGAATTTAGAATTTCAAGTGTTCCAACAATGATCATATTTAAAGATGGAAAGCAAGCAGATATGATGGTTGGATTCTTACCAAAGGATAGAATAAAGGAATCATTAGAAGCTCAAATATAAGCAATTAATGCATATATAAAACAAAAGCCTATGAGAAATTTAAATTATATTAACTCAGATATATATAATTATAATTTATGAGCTAGTGAATATAAAAGTTTACAGGTTTTTTATAAAGTATTTATAGGTTCAATAATTTTCATAGGTATAAAGTTAAAAGTTCTAATATTCTTAAATTCTTAAGAATTTTAGAACTTTTATTCTAATATTCTTAAATTCTTATATTCTACAGAATTTAAGAATTTAAGAATATTAGATAATAGGAATTCAATTTATAGCACTAAATTATATATAAAATTATTAAAAGTAATTATTTTGGAGGAAATTATGGAAAACAGATATGATATTGCAATTATAGGAAGTGGCCCGGCGGGATTATCAGCTGCACTTAATGCTAAAATAAGAAAGAAGAATTTCATTTTATTTGGAAACAAGGATTTAACAAGCAAGCTTCATAAGGCACATAAAATAAATAATTATTTAGGTTTTTATGAAAAAAGTGGAAAAGAAGTTGCTGATGAATTTTCAAGGCATATTGAAGCTATGGACATAAATATAACAGAAGAGAGAGTTAATAATATTTATGCTATGGGTGATTATTTTGGAATAATGGTAAATGATAAAATGTACGAAGCCTCAAGTGTAATATTAGCTACTGGAGTGCAATATGGAAAATTATTTGAAGGAGAAGAAAAGCTTCTTGGAAAAGGTGTTGGTTATTGTGCTACCTGTGATGCTCCACTTTATAAAAATAAAATTGTAACAATAATTGCATATAATAAGCATGATGAGGAAGAAGCAAACTTTATAGCATCTATAGCATCTAAAGTATACTATATTCCAATGTATACTGAGGAAGTTGAAGTTGATGCTTCAATTGAAATAATTAAAGGTGTTCCAGTAGAAATTATTGGTGAAGATAAAGTAAATAAGTTGAGGTTAAAAGATAGGGAGATTGAAACTGATGGTATTTTTATATTAAGAGATAGTGTATCACCAGGACAATTAGTTCCAGGAATAAAAATTGTAAATAATCATATTGATGTTAATAGAAGTATGGAAACAAGTATAAAGGGATGCTTTGCAGCTGGTGATGTTGTTGGAAAGCCATATCAATATATAAAATCTGCTGGAGAAGGGAATATAGCAGCCTTATCTGCTGTGAGCTATTTAGATTCATTAAAAAGATAAGTTAGGAGAAAAAGTTTATGGGGAAATATGATGATATAAAACTAGAAAATCAACTTTGCTTTTCTTTATATGCCGCATCAAGAGAGGTAATTAAATTATATAAGCCATGTTTGGATAAGTTTAACCTAACATATACTCAATATGTTGCGATGTTGGTTTTATGGGAAGAAGAAAGAACAACAGTTAAAGGAATGGGAGAGAAATTACATTTAGACTCAGGAACACTTACACCTTTATTAAAAAAATTAGAAAAAAGTGGGCTAATTTCGCGTTATAGAGATGTTAATGATGATAGGGTTGTAGTTGTTGAGCTAACTGAACAAGGGAAAGCTTTGAAGGAACAAATTACATGTGTTCCATGTGAAATGAAAGGAAAACTTAAGCTTTCAAAAGAACAAACTGATGAGTTAAAAAAATTATTAGATAATTTGCTTAATTGTTTAGGATAAAAATATAAAATAGTATTAACTTAGAAAAGTAGTAATTCTAAAAAAAGAATTACTACTTTTCTAACGTATAGACCACTTATACAAAAAAATATAAAACTTAGAAATAGAGAGCATTAGATTATATATTGAATCTAAATCATTACTACTGAATGAGTGTGATACAACTACTTTTCTTCTCTTTTAATCATAAATATATTTTACAAATTTTACTAAATAATGTAAAATATATACATAAGGTGTTTGAAAACAAATGTATTTTACAATAGTTATTGTATTAATGAACGAAAGGGAGTAAAAGAATGAAGAGAAGTTTTATAAAAATGATTTGCCTTGCAGTAATGTATATGCCTGAATGTTTAACAGAATGTAAAAACAAAAATAATGAAGAGAATAATATGCTCTTAAGTAAAGATCAAGTTATAGAAAAAATAAACTTAGGAAAAGCCACTGTAGATGAATATAAATCAATTGGAATAAAAAAAGTAACTGATGAATATTTAGAAGATATAAATTATATATTAAAAAATAAAAATATAGAAGATATAAGTGAAATTAAAAAAATAAGTAATTCTGCAATTACTTCAATAATACGAATTAATGAAGGTAGTGGAACTTTATTTAATTATAAGAAGATTGGGATTGATGTTAATTCATCTAATTTAGAGATAATAAATTATGAAGTGAAAAAAGAGAGGCAGATTAGGGACACTAAACTGAGTATTGCCTTAATAAAGGATAGTGTACTTAAAATAAATAGAACTGTTTATTGTAGTATTGCCGCTATAAATGAAGGTAATGGGACAATACGTGATTATTTAAATCTTGGAATAAATAATGTTAATTGTGAAAATTTATATGATTTTAACATGTTTTTAAGTAATAGAAACATACAAACACCCAATAAAATAAGAAATGAAATTAATAGATTTATGACGGCTTTAGAAAAGATTTTTAATGGAAGTGGTACTATAAGCAATTATAAAGCAATAGGAATTAAGCTTAATCAGGCTAAAATCAAGGTGATTAATCAAGCTGTTAAATCAGTTTATGAAAATAGTGGACTGTATTTAAATATAGAAGAAATTATTGAGATTGCTGAAAATATATCAATAACTTATTTTGGAGAAAGTATAGTTAATAGAAATGAAATTAATATTCATAATATTAACAATACTGTTTGTTTTGCTTAATAAAGAGGCTGTTGCAAAATATAAATAAAGGATGTAGAATCATGTTTTAGTGGATAACAACCGAAATGGAATTCATATTCTGCTCGCTTTGCTATAAAAAATGAACTAAGAATTCAAACATGAATGATTGCATCCAGAAACGTTTGCTCCAATACAAGATTAGACAAACATTTCTGGAACAATCATTCATGTAAGAATTCTAAAGTTCCTTTTTTGAATGCAAAGACTCCGCAGAATATGAATTCCATTTCTTTGTTTCATCTAAACTCATAGTATCAATGCTATGTTTCTATAAATATAATGATTTTAAAATTAAGAAATAGTTGTTTATTCATGTTAAAGATCAAAAAAAGTTAATATTCTATTATTTAAAAATGGTACTAATTTATAAATATAAGGATATACATATTCATATATTTTCTCTGTTTAAGGAAATATATTCATCAGTAGATAAAGATGAACTATACTGATTGGCTAGTGTCTCACCAAGAATTATGTCCAAAGAGTATCTATGCTGCAATTTGGATTTTTTCTTATTTATTGAGTAATACAGAATTTTTATAAGTAGTTCTATGATTTACCATAAGTGATTAAGAACTATATTTTAAAAACATAAATATAATTAAAAGTTGTGTATATGTGATTTTAGAGAAAACAAAGAAATTCAATATATGAATAGGTGTAGTATTGTATTAAAAATTTGAGGTTTTAAATTCTTAGACAGAGGATGTTCCAAAATTGTTTGTCCAAAACTTGTTTTTGGAGCAAACATTTTTGGGTGCATCCTCTGTCTTTAGAATTTTTGCCTCAAATTTTCCTACAATCGAGCCTATCATATATTGAATTTCGGTTGTTATCCACTAAACTCTGATTCTACATCCTTTATTTAAAATATGAAAATTAATTAGCAATATCTATAAATTTGAATTTTTTAACATTAAAAAGTCCTTTATCTGTAATCTTTAAGTCAGGAATCACAGGGAGCGATAAAAATGAGAGAGTCAAAAATAAATTAAAATCAATATCTGGAGTAATTGAATAAACAGCTTTATCGAGAGTTTCTAAATCAAGTATGACATTTTTGTAATCTCTGTTAGTCATAAGTCCGGCAATTTCAAGAGAAATCGATGCAATAACAGAGCCATCCTTGATAACAACTATGCCACCTTGAATTTTTTCTAATTCTTTAGCTGCTAAAAGCATATCATTATCATTAGTTCCAGCTAAAATTATGTTATGTGAATCGTGTGCAATTGTAGTTGCAACAGCACCATTTTTTATTTTTAGTCCTTTTAGTATACCTAGACCTATGTTGCCAGTTTTTTTATGTCTTTCAATGACTGCAACCTTTAATAAATCTTCATTTGGACATTGAATAAAAGAGGTGTGATTATTATGCACTATTTTCATATCATCAGTAATATTAATTTTTAAATGCTTTGTTTCTAATCTATTAGGAATAATCTCTATAACATTAAGCTGTGATTTATTTGTAATATCTATGTTGAAACTATATTCTGTAAGCTCTGGCAAATGGATAGAATTTTTAATATCAAGATTAGGTGATACTTTATTATAAGCTGAGTCTAGAAGTGTACCATTACTAACTACAATGTTACCATTTTTATATACTTTAGAGATTTTGAAGTTTTCTAAGTCATCTAAAATAATAAAATCAGCCACATAACCAGGGGCAATAGCACCCTTGTTATCCAATTTGTATAAAGTTGAAGGATTAAGAGTAGCCATTTGAATAGCTGTTTCTGGTTTTAGTCCATGCCTAATGCAAGTAACTATTGATGTATTTATTGAACCAGATTTAATCATGTCATCTATATGTTTATCATCAGTACAAAGACTAAAGCGTGTACTATTATGCTCATTTACAGCTGGAAGTAAGTCTTTTAAATTTTTAGCTGCAGTACCTTCACGAATTAACACATGCATACCACGTCTTATTTTTTCAATTGCTTCTTCAGCAGTTATACATTCATGATCAGTTGATATATTGGCTGTTCTATAAGTGTTTACCATCATATTAGAAAGACCAGCACCATGTCCATCAATAATTTTATTATTATCTAGACAGTCATAAAGTTTATTTATCATAGTTTCATTACAGTTTACGACTGCAGGAAAATTCATAACTTCAGCAAGTCCTAAAATTCTGCTTGATTCGTAGTATTTATGCAAATCCTTAGCTAGTAAAACTGCACCAGAATTTTCAAAATCAGTTCCAGGCACACATGATGGAAGCATAAAATACATATCAAATGGTATATCTTTAGAAGAATTTATCATAAAATCTATACCTTTTGTACCAAGAACATTTGCAATTTCATGTGGATCTGCAACTACAGAGGTTATACCATTTATTAGTGCTGCTTTATAATACTCATATGGAGTTACTAAGCTTGACTCTATATGACAATGAGCATCTATTAAACCAGGACAGATAAACTTTCCAGTACCATCTAATACTTCATTACCTTCGTATTCTCCAATTCCAACAATATAACCATCTTTAATTCCTATAGTATCTATAAAACTATCTTTATTAAAGACATCTATTATAGTGATATTTTTTATGACTAAATCACAATTTATAGCTTTGGTAGAAGCTTTAATTTGATTTATAAGCATATTTTTATTCAAAATAGTATCCCCCTTGTTTTGATTATTATTATATTATGTATGCTGCTATTTTTGATTAAATTATATTTATTATAAAAGGCTTATATATATATTGCAATAATTTTATTTTTTCACTTAAATGTTTTAATAAGAGAATAAATATAAAATATACCTGAAAAGAGAATTAAGGGACTATATTATGAATTTATAAACTTCTGATTTTAGAATATATATTACTAAAAACATCAATAATAAGATTGTGTAAGAAAGGAGTGGTTTTAATGAAGAAAATAGTATTTATAAGGCATGGACAAAGTGAATGGAATTTAGAAAATAAATTTACAGGATGGACAGATGTTGATTTGTCTGAGAATGGACTTATTGAAGCAAGAAAAGCTGGAAGAATTCTTAAGGAAAATAATTTTACTTTTGATGTAGCTTATTCATCTGTACTTAAAAGATCAATAAGAACGCTATGGATAGTTCTTCATGAAATGGACCTTATGTATATTCCAGTTTATAAGTGTTGGAAATTTAATGAAAGGCATTATGGAGCTCTTCAAGGATTGAATAAAGATGAGACTGCTAAAAAATATGGCGATGAACAAGTACATATATGGAGAAGATCATCTGATATTGCACCACCACCATTAACTGAAGATGATTCAAGATATTCGGGAAAAGATAAAAAGTATAAAGAATTAAAAAAAGAAGAAATACCATTAACAGAAAATCTAGAAGATACTAAAAAGAGAGTTCTTGAAGAATGGGAATCAGTTATAGTCCCTAAATTAAAAGAAGATAAAAACATTATAATATCAGCACACGGTAATACTTTAAGGGCATTGGTATGGCATTTAGATGATATGGATAGTGATGGAATAGTTAATTTAAATATACCAACAGGAACACCACTTGTTTATGAACTTGATGATGATTTAAAACCAATAAGACACTATTATTTATCATTAGATGGCGTTATGCCAGAGTATACTGAACCAAAGTATATATTATAAAATAAAAAATACAACTTATTTTTATACAATAATAAGTTGTATTTCCATATCTTCAATTCTATATTTCCATTCATCCGTAATTTCATTATCAGTAATTATAGTGTCAAATGTATTTAATTCAGCAAAGTAAGCTGATTTAACAATTCCAAATTTTTCGGAATCAATTAAAAGTATTTTTTCAATAGAAGAAGATATTATAGCATGCTTAGTTAATACTTCATAATTATTTGAGCATGTAACACCTAAGTTTTCATGAACACCGGCTGCTGAGACAAATACTTTTGTGGCCCTTGTTTTTTTAATTAATGCTATTCCTTCAGGGCTTTCAAACATTTGAGTATTTGGATGAAAATATCCTCCGGAAAATATTAATTTAATATTTTTTTTATTGTTTAAAGCATTTAAAATATTAATATTATAAATAAGGGCTGTAATATCTATATCAGAAGAAATATTTTCAGCTAACTTTTCTGTTGTAGTTCCAGTATCTATAATTATAATGTCATTAGAATTAATCAGACTAGCAGCAGCTTTTCCGATTCGTACTTTTTTATCTTCATTTTTAATAGTTTCATTTTCAATTTCATAGAATGAATCTAATTTTTCTATACTATTTGCTGGATTATAAATTGTTGCACCATAAACATTGTTTACTATGTTATTTGATTTTAATATTTTAAGGTCACGCCTAATGGTCATTTCTGAAACATTTAAAATAGATGCCAATTCTTTAACGGTAGCACCATTTTTTTCTTTTAATATTTCTATGATTTTATTAGTCCTATTTAATTTTTTATTCATAAAGTAATCATCCTTATTATTAGTATTGCTTCAATTTAAAATTAATTTTATAGAATAGTATGAGTTAATTTTAACATTTTATGTTCAAAATTCAACATATATTTAAACATAATAATCATTTTATAGCTTTAAGATGAATATATAAAAACAAAATGTTTGAACTTTAACATTATTTGTTGACACAATAACATTTGAGACATAAAATAAAAATATATATATGTTTTGTATAAAGGTTTACTTAAAACAAAATAATAATTATATATATAATTTAAAATTAATATGAAATGAGGAATAATAAATGAATACTACAGAAATTTTAAAACACGTGGATCATACTTTGTTAAAACCAGTAGCAACTTGGGAGGATATTCAAGTAATTTGTGATGAAGCAACTGAATATAAAACAGCATCAGTTTGTATACCAGCTTGTTATATAACTCGTATACATGAAAAATATCCAGAACTTAATATATGTACTGTAGTAGGATTCCCTTTGGGATATGCATCAACAGAAGGCAAAATAGCTGAAACAAAGAAAGCTCTTGAAGATGGAGCAAATGAAATTGATATGGTTATAAACATTACAGATGTTAAAAATAAATTGTTTGATAAAGTAACAGCAGAAATTAAAGCTTTAAAAGAAGTATGCAAAGATAAAATCTTAAAGGTTATAATAGAAACTTGTTATTTAACAGAAGAAGAAAAAATAGCGATGTGTAAATGTGTTACAGATGCAGGTGCAGATTATATTAAAACATCTACTGGATTTGGAACAGGTGGAGCTACTATTGAGGACGTAAGATTATTTAAAAAGCATATTGGACCAAACGTTAAGATTAAAGCAGCAGGTGGAGTAAGTACTGTTGAAGATCTTGAGATGTTTATAAATGAAGGCTGTGATAGAATTGGAACTAGTAGAGCAGTTGGGTTATTAAAAGGTGAAGAAACACAAGGATATTAAAGAATAAACAATTCACAATATATAATTTTTAGTTAAGGAATAAAATTTGTACGTAATTTTTAAATTATAATTTAGATATTATGATAGTGAATTAAATTAAATTGTGAATTAAAAAAAGGAGTGGTTATATGCATTTTGTAGATATTATCAACAAAAAGAAAGAAAAGCGTGCTCTTACAAATGAAGAAATACAATTTTGGATTGATGGATTAGTAGATGGATCAATACCAGACTATCAAACAAGTTCTCTTCTTATGGCAATAGTTTTAAATGGAATGAATGAAGATGAAACTGCATATTTAGCAAAAGCAATGATGAATAGTGGTGATGTAATAGATTTAACTTCTATTCAAGGAATTAAAGCAGATAAACACTCAACTGGTGGTGTTGGAGATAAAACTTCTATGGCACTTGGACCTATGGTTGCAGCATGTGGACTTAAGGTGGCAAAAATGTCAGGAAGAGGTCTTGGGCATACAGGGGGAACCTTAGATAAATTAGAGTCTATAGAAGGATTTAATTGCTTCTTATCAGAAGAACAATTTAAAGAACAGGTTGATAAAGTTGGAATAGCTATAATTGGTCAGACTGGAGATTTAGTTCCTGCAGATAAAAAATTATATGCACTTAGAGATGTTACAGGAACAGTAAATTCCATTCCTTTAATAGCTTCATCTATAATGTCTAAAAAATTAGCATCTGGATCAGATACAATACTTTTAGATGTTAAATATGGTGAAGGTGCATTTATGCATACTGTTGAAGATGCAACTGAACTTGCAAATGAAATGATTAAAATAGGTAATAATTTAGGTAGAAATACAATGGCTATGATTACTGATATGAATCAACCTCTTGGAAATGCTATTGGAAACTCTTTAGAGATAATTGAAGCAATTGAAACATTAAAAGGTAATGGACCAAAAGATTTCACAGAACTTTGCATACAGGCTGGTGAAATAATGTTAATGCAAGGTAAGATTGCAGAAACTAAAGAAGAAGCCAGAAAGATGATTATGGATGCAGTTAGCTCAGGTAGAGCTTTTGAAAAATTTAAAGAGATGGTTAAAGCACAAGGTGGTAATACAGCTATGCTTGATGATACATCTTTATTACCTAAATCTAAATTTATTACAGAAATAAAATCAGAAAAAGATGGTAATGTAGAAGTGCTTCATTCAGAAAAGCTAGGAATACTTGCAATGCATCTTGGTGCAGGAAGAGCAACTAAAGAAGATTTAATAAATCATGGAGTAGGGTTAAAAATTAACTGCAAAAGAGGAGATAAGATAAATGTAGGTGATACTATCTGCTATGTTTATCATGATGAGGATTTAAAAGAAGAGTGGATTAAAGAGTTATACAAAGCTTTTGTAATCACTAATGATAATGTTAAAGTTAATTCACTTATTGAAAAAATATTGAATTAATTATAAATAATCTTAAAAAGCTAATTTGTAGAAGTACAAATTAGCTTTTTTTATTTATAAAACAATACAATTCTACAATTTGTGACTAAAAAATTATGAACACGACATAAAATTTGTTGAAATAAATGTATAAAATGGGCAATATATGTTATAATGTATTAAAGAAAATTTATTTACAAGGGGGAATGAGAAATGATAAAGATATTACCGGATAATTCAATTGATATTAGTGTTTTAGAGATTAAAGATATTATTGACATTGAGTTATTGCAAAAATTTCAAGATGATTTTGCAATTGGTATGAATTGTGCTAGTGTAACCGTTGATAGGGTGGGTGAACCGGTTACAAAACCAAGTTCTTATACAAATTTCTGTGATAATTTTATTCACAAATCACAAGAAGGCGATAGAAGATGTGCATTATCACATAAAAGAATGGGAGAAGAAGCATCACGAACTAAAAAGCCTTTTATTGGAAGATGTCATTCGGGTTTGATTGACTTTGCAGCGCCAATTATGGTAGAAGGAAATATTATTGGAACAGTACTAGGTGGACAAGTACTAACAAAACCTGTTGATAGAAGTGAGTGTATAAAGCTTGCAGATGAAATACATTTAGATTCTGATAAATTAATAAAAGCCGCAGATGAAATTGAAATTGTAAATATGAAAAATATTGAAGCTGCTGCTAATGTACTATATACTGTGGTAAATTCATTGGCTAAAGATGGATATAACTCTCTTAAAATGGAGAACTTATCTAAAAAGCTAAGTGAAAATTTTATGCAGGTTTCATCTACAATTGAGGAATTATCAGCATCATCAATAAATATAGCTAATCAGCAAGAAGCTTTAAATGCAGAGGTAAGTAGTGTTGGTGAAACTACAGAAAAAATCAACTCAATATTAGAAGCAATAAAAAATATAGCAAGTCAAACTAAAATGCTTGGTCTTAATGCATCTATAGAAGCAGCTAGAGCAGGAGAAGCAGGAAAAGGATTTGCTGTTGTTGCATCAGAAATAAAAAAACTTTCTGAGAACTCAAAAGAAACAGCAGAAGCTATTATTTTATTAAACAAAAAGATTCAAGATTCTATTAAATGTGCTATGAATAATTCTGATGTAACACTTGAGACTACAAGAGAGCAAGCAAAGGCAATGGAACAAGTTAACATAAATATTCAAGATTCAGTTGCAATAGCAGATGATATTGATAGAATGATTAATGGTATATAAATATAAGATAAAATAAGAGTGGACAATCCGTTTAGATGATATGTCTGCTCTTATTTTTATTTGAAAATAAATAATATAGGTGTTATAATAAGCGTTAACAGGTGTATATACACCTATAATGACATATGAAAGTGGTGCAAAGATAATGAGTACAAGCCTTGCGAAAAAGATATTAGAATTAAAGAAAGAAAAGAATGCATTAGTATTAGCACATTATTATCAGCCAGCAGAAATACAAAAACTTGCAGATTATGTTGGGGATTCATACTATTTAAGTGAAATTGCAAGAGATGCAAAAGAAGAAGTTATAGTATTTTGTGGAGTGAGATTTATGGGAGAAAGTGCAAAAATTTTATCTCCTAAAAAAACAGTACTTATGCCATGCTTAGATGCAGGATGTTCTATGGCTGATATGGCAAGTGGAAAAGCTGTAGCAGAAATGAAAGAAAAGCATCCAGATGCATATGTAGTTTGTTATATAAATTCAACATGTAATGTTAAAGCTTATTGTGATGTTGCAGTAACATCTTCAAGTGCTTTAAGCATCTTAAAGAAAATACCTAATAAAAAAATAATGTTTTTACCAGATAAAAATTTAGGTGAATATGTTTCTGAATTTTTTGAAGATAAAGAGTTTATTTTATGGGATGGTTTTTGCAGATGCCATAACAAAATAAATAAAGAAGATATATTAAAAGCTAAAGAAAAATATAGAGATGCTAAAATTTTAGTACATCCAGAATGTCAAAAAGAAATCAGAGACATGGCGGATTATGTTGGAAGTACAAGTGGAATAATAAATTTTGCAACTAAAGATGATGCAAAGGAATTTATTATTGGAACTGAAGAAGGAATACTATATGAATTGAAAAATAAGAATCCAGATAAGACTTTTATTATTCCAGGAGATAGAATATGCTGCCAGGATATGAAGAAGACAACACTTGAAAATTTATATGAAACTCTAAATAACATGAGTAATGAAATAATTCTAGATGAAGAAATAAGAAAAAAGGCAATGAAGTGTTTGGAAAAAATGCATGAATTAAATTAGGAAGTGGGATTATGAACAAATTTGTAGATGTTCTTATAGTAGGTTCTGGAGTATCAGGACTTTACTCAGCATTAAATATAGATAGTAAATTAAAAGCATTAGTTGTATGTAAAGATAAAATATCATGTACAAATACTTACTTAGCTCAAGGAGGAATATCTGTTGCCAGAGGGGAAGAGGATATTCCACTTTTTATAGAAGATACATTAAGGGCAGGGCAGTATAAGAATAAAGTGGAAGCAGTTGAAGTATTGGCAAAAGAATCAATGGATAACATTAATCAGTTAATTAATTTAGGGATAAATTTTGATAGAGATAGTAATGGAAATTTAGATTTTACAAAAGAAGGTGCACATTCTATAAATAGAATAGTACACACTAAGGATAATACTGGTGAAAGTGTTGCTAAAGTGCTCATAAAATCTGTTTATGAAAGAAGTAATGTAGAAATCTATGAAGATACATGTCTTGTAGAGATTATTGAAGAAAATAATGAATGCATTGGTGGAATTTTATTAAAAGATGAAGAGCAGATTAATGTTTATGCTAAGTATGTGATTTTAGCTACGGGTGGAATTGGAGGATTATATAACAATTCAACAAATCAGAGAATATTAAAAGGTGATGGGCTTGCAATAGCAATAAAGCATAATATAAAATTGAGGGATTTAAATTATATACAAATACATCCAACAGCTTTTTATGAAGAAACAAATTCAAGAAGACTTTTAATATCGGAGTCAATAAGAGGTGAAGGTGGTATATTAACAAATGTTAATGGGGAAAGATTTGTTAATGAACTTTTATCAAGAGATGTTGTTTCAAAAGCTGTTTATGAACAAATGGAAGAGACAAGTACTCCATATGTATATTTAGATGTACGTTTTTTAGGAGAAAAATATATTAAAAATAGATTTGAAAGTATCTATAATGAATGCTTAAAGAGAGGAACAGACATTACAAAAGAGCTCATTAAAGTTGCACCAGTACAGCACTTTTTTATGGGAGGAGTTGAAGTTGATTTATATGGAAGAACTTCAATGAAAAATTTATTTGCAGTAGGGGAAACAAGCTGTACAGGGGTTCATGGGGCAAATAGGTTAGCTAGTAATTCATTGCTTGAAGGATTAGTATTCTCAAAAAGAGCAGCAAGCTTTATTAACAACAATGTGGATATACATACAGAAAATAAAGTTATAAATGTTTATAACTTGAATAAGTCGATTGAAGAAATAGAATTTGAAAATGAGATACTTATAAGAGATGCAATAAAAGAAAATGGGGGAAAGATTGATAATGAATTACTTAGTTATAGATAAAATAATTAAAGATGCATTAGTTGAAGATATTCCAAATGGAGATATAACAACAAATTGTATTATTGATGAAAATAGTAAATCTACAATTGAACTTATATGTAAGGAAGATGGAATAATTGCTGGACTTAAGGTATTTGAAAGAGTTTTTCATATATTAGGTGATGTAGAGGTTCAGCTATACAAAAATGATGGAGATAAAGTATATAAAAAAGAAAAGGTAGCTTTTTTAAAAGGAAGTACAAGAAATATACTTATGGGAGAAAGAATAGCTTTAAATTTACTTCAAAGGATGAGTGGAATAGCTACAACAACCAATAGATATGTGGAAGAAATAAAAGGCACAAAAACTAAATTACTAGATACAAGAAAAACTACTCCAAACCTAAGGATATTAGAAAAATATTCAGTAAAAGTAGGTGGAGGATGCAATCACAGGTTTAACTTATCAGATGGTGTTATGCTTAAAGATAATCATATAGATGCGGCTGGTGGAATAACTAATGCAGTGAATCTTGCCAGAGAAAATTCTTCATTTGTAAGAAAGATTGAAGTTGAAACAGAAAATTTAGATATGGTTAGAGAGGCAATTGAAGCGAAAGCAGATATTATAATGCTTGATAATATGGATTTAGAGACAGCAAAAGAAGCAATAAAAATTATAAATAAAAAAGCATTAATTGAATTTTCAGGAAATGTAACACTTGATAATATAAGAAAAATTGCACAGATTGGAGTAGACTATATATCTGTAGGAGCATTAACTCATTCATCTAAAATATTAGATTTAAGCATGAAAAATTTAAAAAAAATATATATTGAATAATTTGAAGTTAAAATATACTAATGTTAATTGAACATTTATTTAATTAAGGAATTATACCAGTAAATATGTAAGAATATTTCAGTGGCATAGTTCCTTTTTTCTCTCTAAAATTATAAAAGTGTGATTCAAATCACATTTTTTTGAGAAGACTAATATTATAATGCTCAATATAAAGAAAAGCAATATAAAGAATTTCATATACAAAAGACAAGGCATTATGGAGGAACATAATATGATTAGTGATATAAAAGAAATAGAATCATGGAAGGGATTTAAAGAAATTAAAGTGTTCGATGTAATTAAAGAAGATAAATTTGTTACATCATTATATTTAAAAAATTATGATGGAAGTAAACTTCCAGGATTTATAGCTGGACAGTTTATTTCTGTAAGAATGAAAAATGAAGATGGAAGTTTTTCTGTACCTAGACAATATACATTATCACTAAATTCAAATGGAGAATTTTATAGAATAAGTATAAAAAGAGAAGAAGAAGGATTATTAAGCAAAAGATTATGTGATGAAGTGGAAATAGGAGATACTTTATATATAACAGCACCAGTTGGTAAATTTTTGTTGACTGATAATGAAAGGCCACTAAATTTATTAGGTGGAGGTATTGGGATAACTCCAATGCTTACTATGGCTTATGATGCTGTTAAAACAAATAGAAAAATCAATTTAATTTACAGTACACCTAATTCGCAAAATCATAGTTTTGAAGAAGAAATTAAAAAATTAGATAGAGAACATGAAAATTTAAAAGTAACTATTTTTTATACACGACCATTAGAAAGTGATAAATTAGGTGATGGTTTTCATATGAAAGGAAGAATATCTAAAGAGTATATAAAAGAAAATTTACCTATAGATGGAGATTTTTATTTCTGTGGACCATTAGCTTTTATGAAAGCACTATATGACAATTTAGTTGATATAGGTGTTAATAAGGAAAATATAAATTATGAATTATTTGGACCAGGTGAAGATATAGCAAAATAATAAATACATAGATAATTAAATTATTATAGATTTAAAGAAGTAAAAGTCTATAATAATAGAAATGAAGCTTTTAAAATTAAAGAAGCTTTTAAAATGAAAGAAGGTAAAATATGTTTAGTATAATAAAAGATGAGAATAAAAATTTTAAAAACTTATTTAATGGGGAATGGGCTGTAAGCAAAAGTAATATGTTTATAGATATAAATTCACCAATAGATAATTCTTTAGTTGGTAGAGTTCCTGCTATGACTAAAGATGAAGTGGATTTTATAATAAAAAGTGCTAAAGAAGCACAAAAGGAATGGGAAAAAGTCACTTTAAACGAAAGAGCAGAGATTTTATACAAGGCTGCAGACCTTTTAGTTGAATATTCAGAAGAAATAGCTGAAATTATGATTAGAGAAATAGCAAAAGACAAAAAAAGTTCAATTTCTGAAGTAGTTAGAACTGCTGATTTTATAAGATTTACAGCAGATACAGCTAAAAATATGTCAGGAGAAAGCATACCAGGTGATACATTCCCAGGATATAAAAGAAATAAAATATCTGTTGTAAGTAGAGTAGCTCTTGGAGTGGTACTTGCAATATCACCATTTAACTATCCAGTAAATCTTGCAGCATCAAAAATAGCACCAGCAATAATTGCTGGTAACTCAGTAGTATTAAAGCCAGCAACACAAGGAAGTATTTGCGGAATATATTTAGCAAGAATATTTGAAGCAGCTGGAGTACCAAAGGGAGTAATTAATACAATAACTGGTAAAGGCAGTGAAATAGGAGATTATATTACTACTCATAAAGGTATTGATTTTATAAACTTTACAGGAAGTAGTACTATTGGCGAAAGAATTTCTAAAATTACAACTATGGTACCTCTTTTAATGGAACTTGGTGGAAAGGATGCAGCAATAATATTAAAAGATGCTGACTTAGAACTTGCAGCAAGTAATATTATAGCTGGAGCATATTCATATTCAGGGCAAAGATGTACTGCAGTTAAGAGAGTTTTAGTAGAAGAAGAAGTTGCTGATGCTTTAGTAGAAAAGTTAAAAGAAAAGGTAGCTAAATTAAAAGTGGTTAATCCTTTAAAAGAACAAGGTGATGTTGTACCTCTTATAAACAGTAAGAGTGCAGATTTTGTTTATGAATTAATCGAAGATGCAAAAGAAAAAGGTGCTGAATTACTTTTTGGAGGTAAAAGAGAAGGAAATATTATTTATCCAACACTATTTGATAAGGTAACAGAAGATATGAGACTTGCATGGGAGGAACCATTTGGACCAGTTCTTCCAATAATGAGAGTTAAAGACAGAGATGAAGCTATACGTATATCAAACGAATCAGAATATGGTCTTCAAGGAGCTGTATTTACAGAAAATATAGATAATGCATTTTATGTTGCTGATAAGTTAGAAGTTGGTACAGTTCAAATTAATAATAAGACTGAAAGAGGTCCAGATCATTTTCCATTCTTAGGAGTTAAATCTTCAGGTATTGGAACTCAAGGAATAAGATATTCGATTGAGGCTATGACTAGATTAAAAGGAACAGTTATTAATTTAAGATAAGATTATTTTTAAGTGTGAAATTTATAGTTTATTAATTATAACTATAAATTTTACGCTTTTTGTTTTTTTATTAATATAATCTCATATGCATTTAGTTAAAGAATCTATAATTTATAAGATATTTTGACAAGATATATAGTATACAAAATATATATTTAATGTTAAGCTAGATAAAAAGCGGATCATGAAGGATGATGTATATGAACAAAGTAGGAAGTTGTAATGCATGTGCAGACCATTGTGCAAGTAGTATTCCACTATTTAAAAATTTAGATTGTATGGAATTGTTAGAGGTAGTTAAAACTATAGGTAGTAGAGATGTTAAAAAGGGAGATATAATTTTTAAAGAAGGAAGCGCATCAAGTTCACTATATTTTATAAATGAAGGAAAAGTTAAATTATATAAATATACAAAAGATGGCAAAGAACAAATTTTAAGTATATTATCAAAAAATGACTTTGTTGGTGAATTAGATTTATTAAAAGAATCTAATCATAAGTTTAATGCTAAAGCTATAGATGATTGTAAATTATGTATTATAACTAAAAATGAAATGAAAACAATAATGATGAACAATCCTGAAATAGGAATTAAAGTTTTAGAAAGTGTCGGAGAAAAATTAGCCCAAATGGAAGGTCTAGTTCAAAATTTGGCAACTAATGATATAGATGCAAGAGTAGCATATTTATTAATTGAGCTTATTGAGAAATACGGCAAAAGAGAAAAAGATAAGATAATTATAGAATTATCTATAACAAGAGAAGATATGGCAAACTATATTGGTGTGACTAGAGAAACAATTAGTAGAAAACTTAAAAAATTTGAGGAAGATGAAATTATACAGCTAGAGGGAATGAAGAGGATTATTATTTTAAATGAGAAAATATTAATGTCGTTGTAAATCATAATCAAACTTCATTTGAAAATCTTTAAATAGAAAAATATATAAGAATAAAATAAGGATGCAGTTAATAAAAACTACATCCTTATAAATAGGTTTAATAGAAATAATTTATTTAATTATTTTTATTATTTGAAATTTTGATTTCATGCATTTTTTTGCATTTTGAAGTAATTGTCTGAACTCTTTAGATGAAGATGGTTTATTTTTATTTTCTAAGGATATTAAATCAGTATTAGATTCAGATGCATCAGAAGTTATGTCATCAACATTATCCTTAATTAAGATAGAGTCTTCATAAGAAGAATATACATAATGTGAATTTACACTATCTTTTGTATAAAATGGTTTAAGAAAAATAAATATTCCGATAAAAACTATTAAAAATATTAATAGTTTTAGTGATAATTTAATTATAACCACCCCCTATTTTTGCCAAATCACTTCATAACTACCAAAATGCTATATATAATAATTGTCGATAATATGAGGAAAACTTTATCATAAATATACAATTATTCTAAATTTAGTTTATTCTTTAATATATATCTAGTTATAAAGTAATATATACCAAACCAAAAAGCATTTATTAATATTCCACTTATTCCTAACAGATGTATAAATGTTGTATTAGATTGAGATAATAAATTTATATAATCAATAACACTACTAGGAGCTAGAAACACAACAATTGATAAAATTGTATTCATAATTATATTTAAAACTATAAATGCACCAAATGCTCCTAATATCTTCATTTTTGGTAATAAATGACCGATTGAAATTGAAGCATATATTAGAGTAATATTTAAAGCAAGCTGCAACAAGCCAGCAAGTATGAATTCTATTATTATAATTGTAAATGAAAAACCAAATTCAGAGTGTGCTTTTGATAAAAGCATATATAAATTAGGCCAGAATTCTTTAAATACATCTGGATTATAAACCATAATTAATATTGATAAACCAGCAATAAAGATACTAATTAAACTCCAAAAAATTGCAGCTATAAGTTTTGAACATATATTCAAATTTGTAGATACAGGAAGAGTGTTCATTAAATAACCTTCATCTCCTAGTAAGTTTTTATAAAAACGCTGCATTATTATGAATATTGTTACTATAAATACAGCAGCCATTGTAGCTCCGTAAGTAAATATACTAATTACAGCTGGAATTCCACCAAGAAAGTCCATATTTACTCCATCTAATTTACTTCCAATAAATATTTTTAAGATAAAAGCAAAAATTAAAAGTGCACCATAAAGTGGTAGTAATATTCTACTTGTTGATTTTAATTCATATTTTAATAACTTTCTTAACATCTAAACACCTCCCTAAATAAAGAATCTACACTTTTTCCTTCTTCTTCTCTAATTTCATCAACAGTTTTTACTAAAGCTATTTCACCATATGAAATGAAAATAACGTCGTCTAAAATTCTTTCAATATCTGAAATAAGGTGAGTAGAGATGATAACAGTTGCATCTTCATTATAATTAGTCAATATTGTATTTAATATATAATCTCTTGCAGCCGGATCAACACCAGCTATTGGTTCATCTAAGAAATAAAGTTTTGCTTCTCGGCTCATTACTAAAATAAGTTGAACTTTTTCTTTAGTTCCCTTTGACATAGTTTTTAACTTATCATTAGGATTTATATTTAATTTCTTCAACATATCATAAGCTTTTTCAGAATTAAAGTTTTCATAAAAGTCACTAAAGAAATTTATTATATCAGAAACTTTCATCCAATCATTTAAGTAGGTTCTTTCAGGTAAATAAGATACTATTTTTTTAGTTTCAATTCCAGGTTTCATTCCGTTTATTAAAATTTCACCGCTTGTAGGAGTTAAAAGTCCATTTGCAAGCTTTGTTAATGTACTTTTTCCACTACCATTTGGTCCAAGCAGGCCAACTATTCTACCTTTATTAATAGACAAGTTTATTCCTTTTAAGGCCTCTTTATTAGGAAATGACTTAACAAGGTTTTTACATTCAAATATAGGATTGCTATTTAATATTTCATCATTAGTGGAAGAGGTAGTTAAATTATCTGTGTTCATTATTATTTCATCTCCCCTGCAATATTTTCTATAAGATTTATAGTTTCTTTTTTACTAAACCCTATTTTTTTCATGTTATATAAGAATTTCTCAATTTGCTCTTTTGCTAAATCTTTTCTCATATTTTCAATCATTTTACTATCCTCCGTAATAAATCTGCCACTTGTTCTTTGGCTAAAAACTAAGTCACTTCTTTCAAGTTCAGAAAGTGCTTTTTGCATTGTATTAGGATTGACAGCAGCTTCACTTGCTAAGTCTCTAACAGATGGAAGCTTTTCGCCAGCTTTATATTCACCACATATTATTTTTAACTTAATTTGTTCCATAAGTTGTGTATATATTGGTCTATCATCTGTGAATTGCCATGTCATAAACTCACTCCTTTGTATTATTATATTATTGTACTAAGCGCTTAATACAATAATATAAGCATAGAGAAAAAATGTCAATACATTTTTGGAAAATATTTTTAAATAGGGGAAATACATGAGATACAAATAAGGCTTATAAAGAAAAGTTTAGTGATTGTATAAATTAATTATTAGAGTTAAACTTATTAATTTATTGAGTCAAATTAATTGGGTGTGATATAATTTAAAATGAGTTATTAAACTATGATGTTATCTTTTATTATCGTAGCTTTTTTTATTATCATTTTAGTTGTAAAATATAATATAAGTTGTAAAATTATTATATAATTAGGGGGAATATATTATGTTAAAAATCACAAATACAGATAAAGCTCCAGCAGCTATTGGACCTTATTCACAAGCAGTTTCAGTTGGAGATTTATTATTTACATCAGGACAAATAGCTCTATCTCCAGAATCAGGAGAAGTTGTTGGAACAACTATTGAAGAACAAACAACTCAAGTCATGAAAAATATTAGTGCAATATTAGAAGCAAATAATGTAAAGTTTGAAAATGTAGTTAAGACAACTTGCTTCTTAGCTAATATGTCTGACTTTGGAAAATTCAATGAAATATATGGAGAATATTTTATAAGCAAACCAGCGCGTTCTTGTGTTGCAGTTAAAGAGCTTCCAAAGAATGTTTTATGTGAAGTAGAAGTTATTGCATATAAAGGTTAATTAATGGAGTGTCTGAAGCATCTAAATCATATATGATTTGGATGCTTTATTAATTTATAATTCATTTTCTTTATTTTGTTTTATAACCTTAATTTTTAAAGAATTCAGTTATAAAGTAGATCTATAAAAATAAATATATATGGGTTTCAAATTATAAATTTAAAATTAAATAAGAGTAAAACGATAAGATATATTGACAAGGTGCATTAAACTAATTATGATTTAACCATAAATTATATTATAAAATATTAGATTAAAGTTTAAACTAATAAAGATAAAAGATAGTTTATATCATATAATGTTTATAAAAACATGGGAGGAAAACAAATGAAAGTTATAATAATTGGAGGCATTGCAGCAGGTACAAGTGCAGCAGCAAAGCTTAGAAGAATTCATAAAGATGCAGAAATAACAATGTATGAAAAATCTAAAATAGTTTCTTTCGGGGCATGCGGACTTCCTTACTTTGTTGGTAATTTCTTTGATGATTCAGAAAACATGATTGCAAGAACTCCAGAAGCATTTATAAAAAGTGGAGTAGATGTTAAGCTTGAACATGAAGTTGTAGCTATAGATTTTGATAATAAAAAAGTTACTGTTAAAGATATAAAAAATAATGAAAGCTTTGAAGACAGCTATGATAAGCTTATGATTGCTACAGGTGCAAGTAGTATAATTCCACCAATAAAGAATTTAGATCTTCAGAATGTATATACATTAAAGAGCATGGAAGATGGAAAGATGTTAAAGCAGCTTATAAGTGATGAAAAAAACAAAAAAGTTGCAATAATTGGAGCAGGATTTATTGGTCTTGAAGCTGTGGAGGCTGCTAAGCACAATAACAAAGAAGTATCTGTGTTTCAATTAGAAGATAGAATATTAAAGGATGTTTTTGATAAAGAGATTACTGATCTTTTAGAAGAAGAGTTAAGAGCAAAAGATGTAAATTTATATCTTAATGAAACTGTTAAAGAGCTTGTAGGTGATGGAAATAAGGTTAAAAAGGTTATAAGTAGTAATAGAGAGATAGAAGCTGATATAGTAATTGTAGCAACTGGAGTAAGACCTAATACTGGTTTTATAAAAGATGATAAGCTTAAAATGTTAAAAAATGGAGCAATTATTGTAGACGAGTATGGCAGAACATCAATTGAAGATGTTTATGCAGCAGGAGATTGTGCAACTATAAGACAAATTGTAACTGGAGAAGATTCTTATGTGCCACTTGCAACAGGAGCTAATAAACTTGGGCGTATAGTTGGTGAAAACTTAGGCGGAAATAATATTTCTTTCCAAGGATCTTTATCATCAAGTTGCCTTAAAGTATTAGATATGGAGGCTGGAAGAACAGGGATAACTGAAAGCAAGGCTAAATCACTAGGGTTAAACTATAAAACTACTTTTATAAATGATATGAATCAAACAAGTTATTATCCAGGACAAAATAAAATGTATATAAAATTAATTTATGATGCAGAAAGCAAAGTGATTTTAGGTGGGCAGGTTGCAGGTTATAAGGATGCAGTTCAAAGAGTTAATGTAATTGCAGCATGTATTTATGGAAAGCTTACAACGAAAGAACTTGGCATGCTTGACTTATGTTATTCACCACCATTTGCAAGAACATGGGATGCACTTAATGTTGCAGGAAATGTATCTAAATAATTATAATTTATAAATATACTAAGTATTATAATATAGAAAAGTAAAAGAAATTTTATTGTAAATTTAAAATATAAAATATAAGATATGATATTATATTTTAAATTTTTTCAATAAAATTTCTTTTTTGTATCAAAATATCATAATATTATTAGAAAATATTATGATTCAAAAATAACACTATCAGCTATTTCTTGAAGTTTTGCAGCAGTATCTGCATCTAAATCTGCAGTATAAGTTAAGCCTACAGGTGACTCATTATAAAGAGTTCCATATAAGGTACAGGCAGCTAAATAAGTACCATTAACGCTAGAATGCATTAAGTCTTCTTCATCCCATAAATTTATTTCTGGATATTTTTCTGCACATCTCATAAAAGCAATTCCAATAGGAGAAAGAAGTGAATCTAATTCTTCTGAGATTGAAAAGTAGCTGTTGGCGACTAAAGTTTGCATTTCTTCTCTTGTTGTTTTTAAATTCATTCCAAACTCACTTAAATCATCACCATTTTTATATGCCCATGTCATAAAGAAAACAGTTTGTCCACCAGAGTTTTTTATTAATTGGTCGAGTGTTCTTGCTGCTGGATACATATTTGTTTCGGCAAAGACAGTTGGAACTCTGCTTTGTTCCTGAAGAATAACATAATCCCATTCATAATTTTCAAGGGCATCATAAGCTTGAGCACCAATTTCATCATTTTTATCTGCAAATAATTCTAAACGATAATAACCTTCTGTAAGATCATATACATCTGGAGAAAAACCTCCGGAATTAGAAAGTTCAGTGAACATTGATGGTAGATCATTTACGAATATAAAGCTATTGCCTAGAAATAAGATTGATGGTGTTTTACTTATTGGTTCATTTGGTTTTCTTAGATTTAGCTTTTTATTAAAGTCCATTACCTTATCTGTGGTTTGATTAGATGTGCTCTCAGAAATATTAGGATTATTATCTTCAGTTATTTTTTTAACTTGTACTTTTTTATTGTCTATAAAGGCTTTCTTTGCTAATGAGCAGCTTGTAATTAAAGTAGTCGTTAAAACAAGAAAAGTAATCAAAAATAAGCTTTTTTTAAAAAATTTGAACTTCATAAAATCCTCCTATAATATGAAATAATTGTATTAAGTTGTTATAATCATATAATATCAAAATATATACATATAGAATAGATGTTTTATGATTATACACTTTACAAGCAAATTATATTTAAAAATTAGAAATATTGATAATAATTTTGATTAATTAAAATTATTATTGTATATTAAAAGAAGAAGAATTTATAGGAAAAAATCATATAATAATAAAGGTCCATAACACGACTCAGGAGGGAACAATAATAAATGAGCACAGGGACTACTACTACAGTTGAAAATAAAGGAAAAATAAAGGTGATAAAACCTAAAGACTATAAAGTGGTTATGTATAATGACGACTATACCACTATGGAATTTGTTATACATATTCTTATGTCAATTTTCAATAAGAATATTGAAGATGCACAAAGAATAATGTTAGATGTACATGAAAAAGGAGTAGGTATAGCAGGAATATATAGCCATGATGTTGCAGTTACGAAGGCAGCTACAGCAATGGCACTTGCAAAGGAACAAGAGTTTCCTTTCAAGCTTACTGTTGAGGAGGTATAATTATGAAAGTTACAAGTGAAGTAAATGATATACTTGTAAAGGCATATGAAGAAGCAAAAGAAAAAAATAGTGAGTATATTACTCCAGAACATTTGCTTTATGCTGCTACATTTGATAATCAAGTTAAAAGCGCAATTGAAGAATTGGGTGGAGATATAAGTAGTTTAAGATATAATCTAAAAACATATATAAAAACATACATAAATGTAAGAAATGGTGAACCGCAAGAAAGCATAGATTTTCAAAAAGTAATACTTAAAGCTAATGAACAAGTTACATTTAGCCAAAGGGAAGCTATTGATGTTGAACATATAATGGCAGCTATTTTTGACTTAGAAGAGAGCTATGCATTATATTATTTACAACAAGAAGGAATAACAAAAAGAGAATTACTGTTTTATCTATGTCATACAAATGATGAATTTAGCAATTCTATACTAGAAAATAGAAGTGAAGAAAATGAAGATAAAGAAAAGTTTGAGCTAAGTGAAGAAGCAAAAAATAAGAAAAAAGAAGATGCTTTTCTTCACAAATTTACTGTTGATTTAACGGAAAAAGCTATGGAGGAAGATTTAGATCCTCTTATAGGCAGAAAGAATATATTAGATAGAACAATACAAATTCTTTGTAGACGAAATAAAAACAATCCAATCCATATAGGAGAATCTGGAGTTGGTAAAACTGCAATAACATTAGGTCTTGCAAAGCTTATAGTCGAAGGCAATGTTCCAGATAAGCTCAAAGGTAGCAAGATATTTTCTTTAGATATTGGATCTGTTATCGCAGGAACAAAGTATAGGGGAGATTTTGAAGAAAGAATAAAGAAAATACTTGATTTAATAAGTAAAATAAAAAATCCTATTGTATACATAGATGAAATCCATAGTATTGTTGGTGCTGGATCTTTAAATGGAGGAGCTTTAGATGCTTCAAATTTACTTAAACCATATCTTACTGATGGTAGAATAAAATTTATTGGAGCAACTACTTTTGATGAATACAAAAAACATTTTGAAAAAGATAAAGCTTTAAGCAGAAGATTTCAAACAATAGATGTAAAGCAGCCATCGATTAAAGAAGCTATTGAAATACTAAGTGGAATAAAGAATAGTTATGAAGAATATCATAATGTTGAATATACAGATGAAGCTATTAAAAGTGCCGTTATATTAAGTGACAAGTTTATCAATGACAAATTCTTACCAGATAAAGCTATTGATATTATAGATGAGGCTGGAGCTTATGCACGTAATGCAATTGAAAGTACAGGTGACAAGATAGTAGTTGATGAAAAGACTATCGAAAATGTAATTTCTAAAGTATGTAGTATTCCAAAGCAAAGTGTTGAAAGTAATGAGGTTGCTAGCTTAGAACATTTGGAAAATAATTTAAAGGAAAAGATATTTAATCAGGATAATGCTATTGAAGAAATTGTAAGATGTATTAAAATGTCTAGAGCAGGCCTTACAGATGATGAAAAGCCAATAGCATCAATGCTGTTTGTTGGACCTACAGGGGTTGGTAAGACTGAGATTGCTAAGAGTTTAGCATCTTCCCTAGGAATAGAGCTTATACGTTTTGATATGAGTGAATATACTGAGAAGCATGCGGCAGCTAAACTTATAGGATCTCCTCCAGGATATGTTGGATATGAAGAAGGTGGGCTTTTAACTGATACTATAAGAAAAACTCCACATTGTGTATTGCTTTTAGATGAAGTTGAAAAGGCCCATGAAGATATAGTTAATGTGTTACTTCAAGTTATGGATTATGCAACATTAACTGATAATAAGGGAAGAAAAGCAGACTTTAAAAATACAATTATAATAATGACTTCAAATGCAGGTGCTAAAAATATTGGGAAAAAACTTATTGGATTTGGAGAGCGTGAAGTCAAAGGAGAAGCGATTATGGAGGAAGTGAAACGTTACTTTACTCCAGAGTTTAGAAATAGATTAGATAAAATTATAGTATTTAATCATATTAATGATGCAATGGCACTTGATATTGCTAATAAGCAGTTAAATGAATTTAAATTGAAACTTGCAGTTAAGAAGATTGAAATTGAATTTACACAAAAATGTATTGAGTATGTAGCTAAAATTGGTACATCTTATGAATTTGGTGCAAGAGAAATTTCAAGAGTTATAAATGGAAAAATAAAGCCAATATTAGTAGATGAGATTTTATTTGGCAAATTAAAAGATGGTGGAAAATGCAAAGTTGATGCTGTAGATGAAAAATTTATTTTAAGTATTAAATAGCATTAATAAAGAAACTAAAGTGATGTAAAGATTCATTATTCTGATCTTTACATCACTTTATAAATTATAGAACAAATTTTTCAATTATAATTTCTCCATCTTTGTCAACATAGGCCTTGACATTTTTACCTGAAACCTCTAATATTTTTTTCTTACTACCAAAGCAGAAAACAGTATTACTATAAGCTATATCAGCAGTTATAATACCATCCTTTTCAACTTCTAAAGTAGTAATAACACCTGCATCACTTCCAACAGTTTTTAATTTTATGCATTTTCGTGCATTTAATGTTCCACCTCTAGCAACAGCTTTATCTTTAGTAAATTCAATTGTATCAAAAGCTTTAAGTTTTGAAGTATATTCTCCTTTACCAGTTATAAAAATACTTCCGGTGGCAACTATATTGCTATTTTGACAGTATGATAAACTTATGTCTATAGGAATTTCTAAAGCATCATTTGCAATTTCTATTTCTTCTTCAACTAATTCCTTAAAATATTTTAATTCATTAATTGATTTTATATTAAATGTATTTAGCCCCATAAGTTTATTCCTTATAAAATCTAGAATCTCACTTTTTTGGATTCCAGCAGAAATATTAAAAGTTAAAATACTCATTGAAATTTTGGTGATATTTTTAAATCTTTTATCCATAAGAATTTTTATCAATTCACCGACATTTCTATCAGGAGATTTTTCAATTAAAAGTTCTAATGCACTAATAAGTCCAACTAATTCAATATGATACTTATTTAGGTTTTCTAAATAGATTTTCTTTTCAACATCATATCCACCTGCTAATACATTTGAATTAATAATACTACCATTTACGGTTATAGGGCCATTGGCAGAGGCAGTTGCAAATGTAATGTTCTTTCTTACTAGTAGGCGTCCTTTAGCATGTACTTTCATGCCATCATTAATATTATTATTTATCTCAACATCTCCAACAAAGTTGATATTACCTGTATTTAAATCGACATCATTAACTGAGTAAACATCATTAACAACAAAAATACCATTTTGATGACTAGGTCTGCCAGCCTTTGTAGCGATAACTTTATTTTCTTGAAGAGTACATCCTTTGGTAGCTTTGAAAGGTTTGCTACGTAAAGTTTTTTTGGGAATAGTCGTTCCAAAAACATCAGATCCGTTTTCTCCAACCATACCAGGAATTTTTATAGCAAGAACTTCACCTTTTTTTACATTAGATAAATTATTGATATTCCTATAATCGATTTTTTCTTTAGAATCAGCTTCAATGTGATTCTTTTCTTCCTGATTAAACAGGATTTTGATTTCATCTTCTTCATCATCTTTTTGGGGAATACCTTTAGCAACTAATATCTCAGCACCTACAGTCCCTTCACATACTTCATCTAATACTTCTTCAATTATACCTATTCGTACTTTTAGATCATATAAGGCTGTTTTTAATTCTTTTGTCGTATATTTTTTTGGATATGTGCCAGGCTTTTTCCTTGCTCTCAAAACTAGATCTTTAGATAAACTTGCATCCTTTAATTCGTAAGTATATTCTGGTGTGTATTCAATAGTTGCATAAACACTCATCTTATCTTCAGAAATTCTAATATCCATTTTTCTATGAGATTCTACTGTTGTTGTGGTATATTCTACAATATCGTTGACATAAACAGGGTATGGAATCTTAGATTGGCATGGCATATTATTTATTTTTAAATTTATCCCATCGCACGATCTAATTGTAAATTTTTCTGTATTATCTGGATTTCCATACACAATAATTTTTTTGTCTTCAACTTTAATACCATATTCAGAGGTATCATCGCTAACATTACTTGAAAGAAACGTAGAATTTAAACCTGAATTATCATTTAAAGTTTGGTTATCAATATCATTTACTTCATTATTTACTTTATCTACAGTTACTTTTATTTCTGTTGTTCTGTTAAATAAGCCAGAATTTTTGAGTACTTTATATTTTAAGTCTTTTATTGGTATATTTAATTCTTTGGAAGCTTGTTCTAAACAATCATCTAGATTTTTTCCATAAAATAATAAATCCATTTTAATTCCCCCCCCCAACTTTTGAAGACTAAATAATATTCTATACTATATTATATCATTATTTAGTCAATTTTGGTAACATGTATGAATACATACTTTTCAGAAATAGAAAAATATAAATATTTTTTGTGAAAAAGAAAGAAAAATGATATATAATAATCTTAAGTAGTATAAATATAATCATCAACAATCAAGCTAAGAGGGGTGATGATGTCTATGTTACATGTTATTAATATTATGGAAATATGGGTAGAAAGATGCCTGGTAGAAGCAATTGAAGGAACAGGTGTATGCACATGCAATAAATGTTTAAAAGACATTTATGCATTATCATTAAATAATCTAAAACCACATTATATAGTATCAATGAGGGGTATTGATAGTGAAGAATTGGACTATAAATTTGAGACGTTAAAAGATGATATTATGAAGCAAATAAAAATATCTATTGAAAGAATCAAAAAAAATCCAAAGCATGATAAGGATGAAGTTGAAAATGTAACTAATTATGCAGAAATTTTGGCAAACGAATATGTACGCAAAATGATTGAAGATAGTGGTATGTGTAAATGTGATCAATGCAGACATGAAGTATATAGGATTGTATTAAATAATGTCAAACCATATTATTATGTAACTATGGAAGGTGCTATGATTACAAAATTAGAAAGTGAGAGAGATCAATATAAAACTAATATATTGTTAGAAGCATCAAAGGCAATAGATTATATTAAAAATAATTGTGACCATGAAAGAGTTATAGAATGATTAAACAACAAAAACTATAAAATAAATTACCAAAAAACAATGTATAAATTGATTTCTGTTTCTAACTATATCATTGTACATTAAGTTTTTATATAATCTGTCTGTGAGTTAATCATATAATATAAAATTATGCATGTAAAAAATAATTGTGAAAAAATTTATAAAACTATTGTGTTTTGGATGTGATTAAGGTTATAATTATAAAAACAAATTAAACTAATAAATTAAAGATGTTGATAAGGAAGAGTATATTATTAGCGGGCTTTTAAGAGAGCTAGAGAGTGGTGGAAATCTAGTAGAGTAGCATAATAGAAGCAGCCTTTGAATTTCATTATTGAAAAATAAGATTTTTATCTTAATTAGGTAATGACGTATTCTTCACGTTATAGAAGAAGAATATTAATTGATATTCTTACTAAGAGAACAATATTTATTGTTTATTAGGGTGGTACCGCGGATTCAACTTTCGTCCCTTGTTTGGGATGGAAGTTTTTTTATTTGTAAATTTATAATATGGAGGGAGATTTTATAAATGGAAGAAATATTAGAAATTTTAGAAAAGAATAGCAGGTATACAGATGAGCAAATAGCTGTAATGTGTGGGAAAACTGTAGAAGAAGTTAGAGAAGCAATAAGGAAATATGAAGAAGAAAGTATAATAGCGGGATATACAACTCTTATAAACTGGGAAAATACAGGAAGTGAAACAGTTACTGCTCTTATAGAAGTTAAGATAACTCCACAAAGAGGGGAAGGCTTTGATAAGGTTGCAGAAAGAATATATAAATTTTCACAAGTTAAAGCATGTTATTTAATGTCAGGTGGATTTGATTTAAGTGTTATTGTTGAAGGTAAGACAATGAAGGAAGTTGCTATGTTTGTATCAGAAAAATTAGCAGTTCAAGAATATGTACTTAGTACAGCAACTCATTTTGTATTGAAGAAATACAAAGATCATGGAACAATATTTAAAGAAAAGAAACTTGATGATAGGGAGGCTATATTTATATGATTATAGAAAATATGATAAAAGAAAATGTTAAGAATATGCCACCATCAGGCATAAGAAAATATTTTGATATAGTTAATGAAATGGAAGGGGTAATATCACTTGGTGTTGGGGAACCTGATTTTGTTACTCCATGGAATGTTAGAGAAGCTGGTATTTATTCTATAGAACAAGGACATACACATTATTCGTCTAATGCAGGTTTTATTGAGCTTAGAAATGAAATATGTAAATATCTAAAAAGAAGATTTAATTTAAGTTATGATCCAGAAAATGAAGTTATTGTTACTGTTGGTGGAAGTGAAGGAATTGACATTGCTCTTAGAGCATTAGTAGGACCTGGCGATGAAGTAATAGTACCAGAACCAAGCTTTGTTGCTTATAAAGGATGTACTGCATTTACTGGTGCTACTGCTAAAGTGATTGAACTTAAAGAAAAAGATGAATTTAAGCTTATGCCGGAAGATTTAGAAAAAGCAATAACTCCAAGAACAAAAGTGGTTGTAATTCCATTCCCTAATAATCCTACAGGGGCAATAATGACAAGAGAAGAACTTCAAGGTATTGTTGATGTCTTAAAAGACAAAGATATAATTGTAATTTCTGATGAAATATATTCAGAACTTTGTTATGGTGAAAAGCATGTATCAATTGCGTCATTCCCAGAAATTAAAGATAAAACTTTGGTTATAAATGGATTTTCAAAGTCATATGCAATGACTGGATGGAGATTAGGTTATCTTTGTGGGCACAAAGCTTTGATATCTCAAATGAAAAAAATACATCAGTATGCAATTATGTGTTCTCCAACAACTGCTCAATTTGCTGCTGTTGAAGCCCTAAAGAGGGGTGATGACAATGTTGAAGAAATGAGAAAAGAGTATAATAGAAGAAGAAGAGTTTTGGTAGATGGTTTTAGAAAAATGGGACTAAGCTGTTTTGAACCTCTTGGAGCATTTTATGTATTTCCAAGTATACAAGCATTAGGAATGTCATCAGATGAATTCTGTGAAAGACTCCTAAGACAAGAAAAAGTACTTGTTGTACCAGGAAATGCGTTTGGAGACTGTGGTGAAGGATTCATTAGAGCGTGTTATGCTTCATCAATGGAAAATATAATGGAAGCATTAAAGAGAATTGAACGTTTTGTTAAAACTATAAAAAATAATTAATTATGAAAAGGAATTGAGTATTTAAAAATTAACTTTATGTTAAGGGAATTTTTAAATAATTAATTCCTTTTTTATTATTCAATAAAAATATGTGAATACACTCAAGAAAAGAACATAACAAAGAAGTGTGAGTTTAGAGCGGATAGTATATGATTTTTACTTCTATAAAAATGAAATGTGCAATTTTGTTAGGCTTGATAGGGACATATATATTTTTATTAGAATTAATTATGTATTAAAGAAATGTTGATTGATTAGTAGCTTAAGAATGTGTCAAGAATCTATATAGGTATTTTATATAGAGTTTTATGAGGTGATATGTTTGATAAAAGAAGATATTAATTTTGACAGACTAAGTATACATAGAAATAAGGTTTTAAAAAGGAATATATATGAAAATAGAAGTTTTGAATGTTGTCCACATTGCAATGAAAATAAGTATGTTAAATATGGTAAATATGATGGTATACAACGATATAAATGTAAAAAATGCAATAAAACATTCTCAAAAACAACAAAGGCTCTATGGAGCTATTCAAAAAAAGATGCAGTCAAATGGTTTAAATTTATGCAATTAACATTGGAAAAAAAGACATTAAGAGTTTGCGCTAAAGAATTGGAAATTAATTTGGTGACTGCATTTTATTGGAGGCATAAAATAATGCAAGGATTAACATTAGATGGAATGCCTGATAGCCTTGAAGGAAAAATATTTATAAGCAAAACAATTCATAAAGAAAATTTTAAAGGATGCAGAAAAGGGATACCAAAGGAAAGAAGTAATATATGGATTGTTGCAGCTAGAGGAAACAGTGATTCTATGCTTGTTACAGAAATTGGCGCCAACAATTGGAATAAAATGAGATTTGATAAGAATGTATATTCGAAGATAAAAGAAAATTCATATATAGTTCAAAATAATACTGATAGATATATAAAGAGAATTGCACAAGTTCATAACAAAAACATAGTATTAAATGCAAGGAATGAACATAGAATAAGTAATTTTGCACTTAATTTAAGAATATGGTTTGAAAGTTTTCATGGAATAGCTACAAAATATTTAAAAAGATATTTTTATTATTTTGTAATATTTAATTTATATAAAAAATTTGATTATATTCATATGATATATGAGATGACTTTGAAGAATAGATTTATTAATACAACATATATAAGAGAGTGTAGGTGTATAGAATAATAATAAAAATTTTATGAAGAAAATTTAATAGGATATAGACATGAATCATATATTTTTGAAAGATATCAACATTTTTTTAATACATTAGAATAACATTAGAAATTACATATAGACTTAAATGTATTATGAGTGGACTTAAAGTTTGAATAAGATGAAATATAAAGGAGATAGAGGTTATAATTAATAAAATCCATTCAATTATACTGTAAATAGTAGTAACTATTATGGTTTCTAATGTAGATAATTTATTAGAATATATATAAATTAGTAAAATTTAAACGTAATAGGCTTGACATGATATTGAGTGAAAAGTATAATGCTTAAGAATTTAAGAATTTAAGAATTTAAGAATTTAAGAATTTAAGAATTTAAGAATTTAAGAATTTAAGAATTTAAG
>SVCF01000022.1 GCA_015058475.1 Clostridium butyricum
ATACTTTAATAGTTAATTACATTAAAGTTATTAATTATGTTTCATTACTAAGCGTTTTTAAATAAAACATAAGTAATTCCCTTAAAGAAATATATGAATTTTCTTTAAGGGTTTTTTACTTTAATAGAATTATACTTATAAAGCAATACTATTATATATTAATTATCTACTATAAAAATTATATTCTACCATCAAATAGTTATTGCACAACTATTTATATAAGAAAAAACCTAAAAAAAACTTCATAAACAAAAGTTTCTTTTAGGTTAAAATCTTAAAATTAAATTGTACTATCTCTCTCGATTAATTGATGTTCTAAAACATATTGAGACTCATCTAAAGGTTTTTTATTTAAAATCTTTATTAACATTCTCATAGCTACAGAACCCATATCATATGTTGGTTGTGAAATAGTAGTTATCTTAGGATAAAAAATAGATGCTGCAAAGTTATCATTAAAGCCAACAACACTTACATCCTTAGGAACTTCAATTCCATTATCTCTTAATGCATTTATAGCTCCCATAGCAATGTCATCAGATGCACAAACTATACCATCAAATTTCTTTCCTGATTTAATGAAGTTCGTAGCACCTTCATATCCAGTCTTAATTTTTATAGTATCAAGATATACTAAATCTGAATCTATATCAAGCTTTGCATCTTTCATAGCAGATTCATATCCATCATATCGATCACTCCATGCATTTTTACTATCTTTTTCAGTTCCTATAAATGCAATGTTCTTTAATCCTTTACTTATTAAGAAATTAGTACTGTCAACACAACCCTTTACATTATCAATAGTTACACTTGGAAGTGCTCCATCTTTATAACGTGTTTCAACTAATATTGTTTTTAAGTCCAATTCATTAATCAAATCCATTATTTCTTCATTAAGAGAACTACTCATATATATTACGCCGTCAACCATCTTTTCTTTTAGCACTCTTAAATATTCTTTTTCCTTCTCTATATCCAAGTCTGAATTGCATAATATTATGTTATAATCATAAATATTGGAAACGTCTTCAGCTCCTCTAACAATTTCCGGATAAAATTGGTTGGATATATCTGGGAGCAATATACCTATTGTCTTTGTTTTTTGAGTTTTTAAACTTCTTGCTACTATATTAGGTCTATATCCTAATTTCTTTATGGCATCTAATACTTTTTTCTTCGTATCTTCATTTACTACATCGATATCATTTAAAACTCTAGAAACGGTTGCAATAGATACACCTGCTTCTTTTGCAACATCTTTAATAGAAGTAGCCATTTTAATTCCTCCTTTGAATTTTCTCTTCTAAGTACTTTAATTATACTAATATATTACATAATAAATCAATAATAGTATACATAAATAATCTTTATTTCTATTATACTATATTACTTTACAAATAATTATAATATATTTGAATTATTAATTATAGTTTAAAACTAATTTTAAATTATATGTATTTATATTTTTATTTAAAACGATACTAGGAATCTAAATATTTTAGACTCCTAGTATCATTTAAAAGTGCCTACTATTTTATAACTTCAACTGTCATGCTTAACTTTTCACCATTTACAGTTAATTCTGTATAATCACATTCAGAAGCATATATTACTTCTTCTGTTAAAGTTTCCTTCTTTATTGTGTCCTCAAACTTCTTAATTATATTAATTAACATATCATTATCAGCAACATAAAGTCTAATCTTATCAGCAACTTCAAATCCTTTATCTTTTCTCATGTTTTGAATCTTTGAAATCATTTCTCTTACATGGCCTTCTTCTTGAAGTTCTGGAGTGATTGTTGTATCTAATACAACACCAATTTCACCTTCACCAGCAAATGCATATCCTTCTAATCCTTGCATTGTTACTAGAAGATTTTCATTGTTAAGAACTATTTCTGTTCCGTTAACATCTATAGTCTCTTCTCCACCATTTTGAATCTTTTGGGCTAATTCCATTTGATTTTTTTCAGAAATTGCTTTTCTAATTTGTGGTATTAGTTTACCATAAGCTTTACCAAGTACAGGTAAGTTAGGCTTTATTTCAAAGTTAACATGTTCAGATAAATCTGCACCTAATTCAACAGCTTTAATATTTAATTCTTCTTTAACTATATCTCCATAATACTCTGGTAAAGATTTAGTTGAAACGAGCATTGTTGAAAGTGGCTGTCTATTCTTTATATTAGCTGAGTTTCTTGCACTTCTTCCAAGTTTAACAAGAGTATATGCTAAATCCATTTCCTTTTCTAATTCTAAGTTTATAGAAGCCTTATCAGCTTTTGGGAAGTTACATAAATGAACACTTTCTATAGCATCACTATTTAAACTTACAACTAAGTTTTGATAAATTTCTTCTGTTATGAATGGTACAAACGGTGCTGCAACTGTAACTAAAGTAGTTAATACCTTATATAAAGTTACATAAGCTCCAATCTTATCATCAGTTAAGTCTTGAGACCAGAATCTAGCTCTGTTTCTTCTTACATACCAGTTAGATAATTCATCAGTAAAATCTTCAATAGCTAAAGCAGCTTGAGTAATCTTATATCCACTTAAGTTTTCATCTACAGTTTCAATTAATGTATTTAACTTAGATATAATCCATTTATCCATTACATTTTCAGAAACAAAATCAGAATACTTAGTTGGATCAAATTTATCTATATCAGCATATAAAACATAGAATGAATATACGTTCCATAATGTTCCTAAGAACTTTCTTTGAGTTTCAGCAACATCATCTACAGAGAATCTTGTTGGTAACCATGGTGCACTTGCAGTATAGAAATGCCATCTTGTAGCATCTGCACCTTGGCTTCCTAGAACTTCAAATGGATCTACAACATTTCCCTTAGACTTAGACATCTTAAGTCCTTTTTTATCTAAAACGTGACCTAATACTATACAGTTTTCAAATGGATTTGTATCAAATAAACATGTTGATATAGCCATTAATGTATAGAACCATCCTCTAGTTTGGTCAACTGCTTCTGAAATGAATTGTGCTGGGAAATTCTTTTCAAAAGTTTCTTTATTTTCAAATGGATAGTGCCATTGTGCAAAAGGCATTGATCCTGAATCGAACCAACAGTCAATTACTTCATGAGTTCTAGACATTTCTTTACCACATTCAGGACAAGTCAACTTAATTCCATCAACATATGGTTTGTGTAATTCTATTCCCTTGCAGTCTGTAGTAGCTTTTGATTCTAGCTCCTCTCTACTTCCTATACATTCTCTGTGACCACATTCACATTGCCATATTGGAAGTGGAGTTCCCCAGTATCTATCTCTTGAAATTCCCCAGTCAATAACATTTTCAAGGAACTTACCAAATCTTCCTGTTCTTATATTATCAGGATACCAATTTACTTTATTATTATTTTCAAGTAATTTATCTCTCATTTGAGTCATAGCAACGAACCAACTATCTTTTGGATAATAAAGAAGTGGTGTATCACATCTCCAGCAATGTGGATATGAATGTAGATGTCTATGCTTATCAAATAATTGATTATGTTCTTCTAAGTAATTACAAATACTTTCATCACACTTCTTAACAAATTTTCCTGCCCATGGAGTTACTTCTGGTACAAAGTTACCATTTGTATCTACTAGATTTACAAAGGTTATTCCATTTTGTTTTGCAACAAAGCTATCATCTTCACCATAAGCTGGTGCAATATGAACTATACCAGTACCATCAGTTAATGTTACATAGTCACCATGTATAACTACAAATGCTTTACCTTCAACCTTTGCAAAAGGTAATAATTGTTCATATTCAGTTCCTAATAGTTCTTCACCTTTATATTCTTTTATTACTTCATATTCTCTATCACCAAGCACTTTTTCAATTAGATCTTTAGCTAATACATAAACTTCATCTCCAACTTTAACATCTACATATGTATAAGCTTTATTTATACATAATGCTAAGTTTGATGGTAATGTCCAAGGAGTTGTTGTCCAAGCAAGTATATACTTGTTATCTTCTCCTTTAACCTTAAATTTAGCAGTAGCAGTTAAGTCCTTAACATCCTTATATCCTTGAGCAACTTCATGAGATGATAGAGCTGTTCCACATCTTGGGCAGTAAGGCATTACTTTATGTCCTTTATATAATAATCCTTTATCCCATAGTTTCTTTAATGCCCACCATTCTGATTCTATGTAATCATCATGATAAGTTACATATGGATCATCCATATCTACCCAGAAACCTATTTGTTCAGACATATCTTTCCATAAGCTAACATATGAAAATACACTATCCTTACATTCAGTAATGAATTTTTCTACACCATAATCTTCAATTTGTTCCTTACCTGAAATTCCAAGCTTCTTTTCTATTTCAAGTTCAACAGGTAAACCATGAGTATCCCATCCAGCTTTTCTTAAAACCTTGTATCCTTTCATAACTTTGAATCTTGGAATAATATCCTTCATTACTCTTGTTAAGATATGACCAACATGTGGCTTTCCATTTGCAGTTGGAGGACCATCGTAAAAAGTAAAGTACTCTCCATCTTGATTTGACTCAAAACTTTTTTGAATTACATCCTTTTCCTTCCAAAACTTAGCAATTTCTTTTTCCATGTCTACTGTACTTTTAGAAGAATCAACTTTTTTGTACATTAAATTTTCCCCTTTCTATGTGTATAAATTTATCTGTTAATTGTTATTATTGCCTAAAACATAAAAAAACTCCATCCTAAAGGACGAAGTTGAATTCGCAAACCACCTAAGGTCATTACATTATAATCAATGCTTTAGTTCAAGTACATACATACTCTATCCTTTAACGCAGGCCAACGTGATAACTTATTCAGCATATAAGCTTTTCAGTTTCCAACTCCTAGGTGATTTTCTCATAGATTTATTATAGCTTTGCACCAAACAGCTACTCTCTAAAAATAAATTCTAGGATACTTTTCCTAATCACAGTCTTTCATTATTTTCTAATTATATATTACCAATTTTTAATTGTCAATTCATGACTCAACAAATTTATTTATATCCTAAATTTTATAAAACTATAACTTAAATACTATAATATTGTATATAATCCAAATTAATTATATAATGTTTAAAAACAAATATTTAGGTGGTATTCTATGAAAAAATTATTAGTAGTGATAATATAATAACAACAATCAATAAAAATGATACTGGAAAAGCACATATTTGCATCAAAAATACTTATACCAATGAAATATTATATGAATGTGATTCCTCTTTAGCTGATGATTTTACATTTGAAGTTGATAAAACAGGAACTTATGATTTCATACTAAAAGGTTCTTCAGTTACTGGAAATATAAATTTCAAGAAGCAATAATTAGAAAAGGATTATATCATTATGAGTTTATATATTAAAAAAACTAAAAAAGAAAAAAAATATTTTTCTATTGAAAAAACTCTATTCATGACTTCTAGCGCAATTATATTCCTTGGTATAATTTTTACTATAATATTTAATATTTTTAATTTAGAAATAAATCTATCTCCTATACCATGTATTTTAAATAGTAAATTTCATCTTTATTGTCCTGGATGTGGTGGTACAAGGGCATTGAATTCATTGCTTACTCTATCCTTATTAGATTCTTTTCTTTATCATCCAATTGTATTATATTCAGTCTGCATATTCATCTACTACTACATAAAAACAGCTATATCATTACTAAGAAAAAAAGAATATTCAAAATTTCACTTTAATTATTTAATCCTATATATAGGCCTTGCCATAATTATAATAAATTTTATCTTAAAAAATATTTTAGCTATCTCCCTCAATATTGATTACTTAGGTGATATATCATTATTCTGGCAATCTATGAAATAAGCTAAAACATACTACATCGCAATATGTTTTAGCTTATAAAACTTAAATATAATCTTTTATTAAAAATATCCTATTGAATCAGCATAAATGCCTATAGCTAATAATATTAATAAGATAACTGATATAACAATAGCTACTATAGAACATATAATACCTGCAATAGCCATTCCTTCTCTTTTTCCTTTTGAATCCTTAGCTATTACACCTAAAATAATACCTACTATTGCACATATAATTGATACTACCCATGCAGCTATACTACAGCAACATATTAATGAAGATATTATTGATACAATTCCTAGTATCATTGATGCAAGTGCTAAATCATGTGCAGTATTATCTTTTCTCTTATCCTCCGCTGTTGAATCTTCCGAATAATTATATTGGATTGGAGCACTACTTGATTCATCTTTTATTTCAGTATAAAGTGAATCATTATTTTTAGATTGTTCATCACCATCTCTAATTGTAGAAGTATCAGCACTTTCATTTAGAAAATTATTTTCTCCTAAAACCTCATTAGAATCATTCAAATTATTTTTATTATCACTATCCATTACTTTCCCCCTTGAATATTATCCCAATTTTATTATAGCAGATTTTTTATATTTTACCATCAAGGATATTTTTACCCTTATTAGACTTTGATTTTAATTGTAACTATTATATAATAAATTTTGAAATTATTTATAAATTATTAATTAGGAGGAAATTTAATTATGGAAAACTCAACTAATATTGAAATTAATCAATATTCAAATTCTGAAGTACCTGCCGAAATTAAAAAGTGGAATTGGGGAGCTTTTATGATGAACATTATGTGGGGAATAGGTAATAAAAGCTATCTTACTTTATTATGTCTAATTCCATTATTTAATATAGTTTGGATATTTATATGTGGTGCAAAAGGAAATGAATGGGCTTGGAAAAATGGTAATTATTCTAGTCCTGAAGAATTCTTCTTAGTTCAAAATACTTGGAACAGAGCTGGATTTGTTTCATTCATAATAACAATGTGTATTTTAGTATTATATATTATTTTGGTTGTTATATTTGCTGCTGCATTAGTAAGCTCATTTTAATAACTGTTACTAGTACTAAGCATTAAAAGAGGTTTCATACTAACTGAAACCTCTTTTATAATTCTCACCTCATTCTGCTATTATTGAATCTTCTTATACTTAAAAGTAATCCCCACAATGCTCATGCTTGATGGGTATTATAAAAATTATTTATATTTAGTCTATGAATTAAGACATATAATCTCCATTGTAACTTACTAATACCACATTTGAAATTCCTTCTAATTTAGATATAGCATTTACAAATTCTGTAGTCTTTTTCTTTAGCCCAATCTCAACTGTAATCTCAATTCCATTTACAGGTGAAACTGTCTTTGACTTAACATTATATTTTCCAACACTTTTTGAAAGTAATTTTAATGCATTATCTTCTGAATTGTCATTTTTACAATTTACAACTAATATATATGGATTATTTGTTGTTTTTCTATTAACAAATAATATCATTACTGTTCCAATAAATATTGATGCTATTATTGCAAGTGGTATTAAACCTGCTCCAATTACTATTCCTGCACTAATTGACCAAAAAAGATATGCTATATCAATTGGTTCCTTAATTGCACTTCTAAAACGTACAATAGAAAGAGCACCAACCATACCTAATGATAATACAACATTAGATGTTACTGCTAATATAATTAAAGTAGTAATTAAACAAAGAGCTAATAGTGATACTGCAAAACTTTCTGAATACATTACTCCTTTAAACGTCTTTTTGTAAATTTGCATTATAAATAGTCCCACTACAAAAGCTAATAATAATGCTATAACCATATCTAAATATGAAATTGAACTTAATTTTTCTACAAAACTAGATTTTAAAATATCACTAAAATTAATTGCTGATTCTGACATTGTTCTTCCTCCTAAAAATTATAATAGTCTTCATTATCCATAAATTCTTGCAGCTTCATATTTTGAAATTGAAGTTGCTCTACGTTCCTTGACTTGTATAATGTCTCTTATTATTTGAGGTAAAAATTCATCAAATTTTACTTCTAGTACAATATATTTATTATCTATTGTTTCTATAGTTGGTAGATTATCATCAAACATATTTATACTATTTAAGCCTGTTCTTATTGACTTATCAAAAGTTATACGTACATTTCCTATTGGATATATGTATGCTTCTCTTGTATAATCAACAATTGTTTTTGGTCTTAGTAAATTACCTTTAATTTCACTATATAAATCAATAAATAACTTTTTATTTGAATCTCTTAAGAATTCTATATCTCCTTTTATTATTTTCTCACACTCTTCTTTTGTGATTTTTTCGCTATCTTTAAGACATAGTCCTCTTATCTTTGATTTTTTTTCTAATCTTATAAATTCATGATTATCATTATAAAACCTAATGCGAAACTTGTCCCTTTTAGGAACGCCTATAACTTTTTCCATTAATGCCTTGTCATAAACATTATCAAAATATAAGCTTCGTATTTTATATTCATTATTTTCATTAGCATTTTTATCTATGTGCATTATAGATCTTAATCTGCTTTTAATTGATATATAATCAGAGAAATTAATATAATGCTTTAGCTCATGTCTAAATTTAATTTCTTCCATATATACACACCTCCGTTCCTTCACCTTATATACTTATTTTAAACGGCATGTCTTAACATTAGCTTAACAATATTAAATTTTATATAAGCAAAAAACACCTACATGTACTCTCTAAAAATACATGTAGATGTTTTTTACTTTTCTTCATTCTTAATTAAATGTCTTAGGGATAATCATTGTAAATTCTGATCCTTCTCCATATGTTGAATTTACATCTAATTTAATTTCAAAGCTTTTAGAAATAGACTTCAGTAAGCTAAGACCTATCCCTGTTCCACTAATATTTTTTCCCCTAACTATTTCACTTCTATAAAATCTATCAAAAATCCGTTCTTGATCTTCTTTTCTAATTCCTATACCATTATCACGTACTGAAATCCTCACATTTTTATTAAACTCATCTATTATAAATTCTATATTTCCGTCATCATTAGTATATTTAAATGCATTTTCTATTAATATAATTACAGCTCTTCTAATTTTACTATAATCCCATAATACTTCTATATCATGTTCAGGTCTAATAATCTTGAATACTTTTCCTTGCACATCTGCTAAGTCAATATAAAATTCACTTATATCATTTATAAATTTATATAGTGAAAATTTAGTGATATTTATACCTAAATCTAAATCCTCTTTAGACAACAATAATAAATCAGAATTTAATTTTTCTAGTCCACGTACTTCACTCATTATTTTTGAAATATGTTCAAAATGACTATCTATAGTATCTTTCGATGAGTTTGCCAATAATTCTAACTTTCCTTTTATTACTGCTAGCGGAGTTCTCATTTCATGAGATGCATCTTGAACAAAATGTACTTGTTTTTCATAAGCTTCTCGCACTGGCTTAATAACTTTTGATGCTAAATAAGCAGATAAAAATATAGCGACTATTATTAATATAATCAAACTTACAATTAACGTTCTAGTTAATCTATGTATAGAATTTACTTCTGGATCTATATTGGATAGTACTTGTATTTTATATGAATCTTTAGAAATATTGAATCCTCTGAATTTATATCCATTGTTATCTAAAGTAATAATTGTGCCTTCTGTATCAGTTGGAAAATTCGGTAAATTATTTTCAGTAAAATATAAATTTCTACTTATATTCTTTAATTCATTATCTTTATATAAAATTATAATTAAATTAGGTGGTATCTTTATAAATTGCTCATCATGTCCATCTTTTTTACCATGAAAGTTTTTAAAAAATGGTTCATTTAAGTGATTTGAGTATTTTTCAAAATCGAATATATCTCTATTTATCATATCCTTTTGTTCTAAAAGCTGCTTATCAACATTATCTAATACTTTTGCAGAATACAAAGTTTGGGTTATTATTGCAAATACTATTAAACAGGCAAATACTATTATAGTACTAATAGCAATAATATTCCTTCTTGTAGCTAAAAATATATCTTTTTTCATCTTCTACTCCCCTATATTCTCATCTAATACATATCCCATACCACGCTTAGTTATTAAATATTTATCATATCCAAAGCTAGATAGTTGTTTTCTTAATCTACTTATATACACCTCTATTATCTCAGTAGATGCATCACTATTATAACCACATACATTATCAAAAATCTGTTCTTTAAATAATAGTACATTTTTATTTAACACTAGATATTCTAACAATTTGTACAGCTTTTCATTTAACTCTATTTCTACTCCATCTATGTATGCTTTTTTTATTTTCATATCAATATTTAGTCCTTTAAATTCAAGAGTATTAGCATCTTTAATTTTTCCCATACTTTTTAAAATTGCATTTATCCTTGCTTTTAACTCTTCCATAAAAAAAGGTTTTGTAAGATAATCATTTGCACCTAAATTAAAAGCTCTAAGTTTATCACCTAATTCTTCTTTTGCAGTTAAGATTATTACTCCTGTATTCAAACATTTTTTTGAAATATTATTTAATACAGTCATTCCATCTGCTCCTGGCAACATTAAATCTAAAATAACAATATCATAATCATATAAATCTAATAAATTAATTGCATCTTTTCCATTATATACAGGTTCAATTTCTAAATCCTTATTTAAATACTCAACTATATTTTCACTTATCTTAATATTGTCTTCTACCAAAAGCACCTTTATCATCATTATTCGCCTCCACTTAATTAAATTATCTTTTCCCCTATATTTAAAGTTTTATAAATATTATATACCTATTTTCTTAACAGAAGCTAAATTACTTTTATAATTTCAAATAATAATTCTCCCCTTGACTATTCGTTCATATAGTGATTAAATTATGTAAAATACTTTGAATTTTAGGAGAACAAATATGGATAGTAATAACAATGATTTAAATGAAGCTATTTTAGATAAATTAACAAAAACATGTCGCTGTCGCGTAATTTCAAGAGCTAAAATAAAAGAGGCAATAAAAAATGGTGCTGATACTTTTGAAAAAGTTAAAACAGCTACTGGTGCCGGTACAGGTTCTTGCAAAGGTAAAACATGTTCTTATATAATAAATAATTTAATTGAAGAATATAAGAATAAATAGTTATTTTTAATTATGAAATAGAGCATCTCAAACGAGACGCTCTATTTTTTAAATCTTTATCTTGGAATTTTTATATTCTGGAACAATATCAATTATGCTTTTCTTGGTGCAATATGATATATCCTCATCTAATCCTAAATTTTTCATAACTGAATAATGAGTAGCATCTTTAATATAGTTCATTACATTTTCATTCGATTTATATATTTGATGTCCTGTTTTAGCTATATCAGTTAAATCTAATTTTGATGATTTCTTTATCATTTCATCTATTATGTATCCACTACATATGAAATCATCCATAGAGAAATTTCCATTAGTTCCTGCATTTATAATAACAATATCTTCATTTATTTCAAGTAATTTTTCTGCAACAGCTTTTGCATTAATCATAGCTGCTATAAAAATTTTCTTTGCTGCTAAAGACCTTGTTAATGTTTTTGTTCCATTAGTTGTTGTCATGAGAACACTTTTTCCACTTACAAGTTCTTTTGTATATTCTAAAGGTGAATTTGATACATCAAAACCATCTATTTTTACTGCTTTTCTTTCTCCACCTAAAATACAATTTTCTCTTTTAAATTCTTCTGCCTTTTCAAAAGTTTCTTCTATAGTTAAGAAAGGTATTATTTCCTTGCATCCATTATTAAGAGCAGTAACTATTACAGAAGTTGCTCTAAACATATCTATAACAATTGCTATCTTATTTTTTATTTTACTTTCTTTAATATCATCACCACTAATAATTATATCAACTTTCATAGTTACTAAATCCTTTCTTTATTTTTAAAATTCATTCCTTGATATATGTTATTGTCCTCAAAAGCCTTATCTATTGCATTTAATACTTCCCATTTTTTTAAACTCCACATTGGACCAATAAGTTCATTTCTTGGAGCATCTCCAGTTAATCTATGAACTATCATCTCATCAGGAAGCCTAGAAACACTTTCTGTTATTAAATCAATATATTCATCTTGAGATAAAAACTTTAAATTTCCTTTTTCATATTCTTTTACAAGTGCAGTATTTTTCATAAGATGTAGAAGATGTATCTTAATTCCTTGCGCTCCACTATGAGCTATATGGTCTATTGTATTAATCATATCTTCTTTTGTTTCTCCTGGTAATCCAAATATAGCATGAACTACTGTATCAATATTTCTCTTTTTTAATCTTTCTATTGCATCATCAAATGTACTTAACATATAACCTCTATTTATTCTCTTTGCCGTTTCGTCATTTGAAGTTTGCAATCCAAGCTCTACCCATACATATAACTTTTTACTTATTTCTTCTAATAAATCTAAAACATTATCATCAAGACAGTCTGGTCTAGTTGCAATAGCTAAACCTACAACTCCTTCTTTTTCTATTGCTTCATTATACTTTCTTCTTAGTTCATCTACTGGTGCATAAGTGTTAGTATATGCCTGAAAATATGCAATATATTTTCCATTCTTCCACTTATTCTCCATCATTAATTTGACATCATCAAATTGCTTTGATATTGAGAAGTCCCTATCTCCTGCAAAATCTCCTGATCCTCTTGCGCTACAAAATATACATCCACCTCTGCCGACTTTTCCATCTCTATTAGGACACGAAAATCCCCCATCTAATGATATTTTAAACACTTTCTCTCCAAATTTTTCTCTTAAAAAATGATTTAATGTATGATATCTTTTTCCATTCCATTCTTTCATTTTTACTTTTCTCCAATCTATTTAAATTTAACATAAATAATTCAATTAATTTACTATAATGATTATTACATATTAATTTCAAAATTCCAACCTTATGCTAATTGTAAATATATTCAAAATTCATTCTTATATAAAACATTATTTTTTGTTATTACAATAATTATTTATCAGTTTAAAGAATAAATAAAAAGTCTCCTTTATATATTTAAGTAATAGGAAGAATTTTAAGGGGGAACGATAAATTGAAAGATGAATTAACTAAAATATTTCAGGTTGCTACAGTCTTTATAGGTACTATAGTTGGTGCTGGATTAGCTTCCGGAAAAGAAATAACAGAATTTTTTACTCAATATGGATTAATAAGTTTTTTAGGTATACTAATTTGCGGTATATTCTATATAATAATGGGTTCAATAATTTCAAAAATAAGTATAAATCACAATCTTGATTCCTATAGTGATGTAATAAATTTAATCAGTCCTAATATACTTGGGAAATTTACTGGACTTGTAACTACTTTTTTTCTTATTTCCAGTGCATCTATAATTCTTGCTGGAAGCGGTGCTTTAATAAATCAGTTTTTTGGCATTCCAAAAGTAGTTGGCTCCTTAATTATGATTTGTATAGCTATTTTTTTCTTACTTCGTGGTACTAATGGATTAATAGAAATAAACTCTTTTATAGTCCCTACTCTTATTTTTACCATAAGTTTAATTACGATTCTTTACTTTTTATTCTCTAAAGATTCAGTATCACTATCACATATTTCAAGCTTTCAGCCCCCAAAAAGTGGTATAGCACTATCGACACTTTTATATGCCGGATATAACACATTATCAGCATCAGGAGTAATAGTACCTTTAAGTACAAAAATGAAAAGTCCTAAAACAATGATAATAGGCATAATTTGTGGCGCTCTAGGTCTTACAATACTTTGTTCAATGATTAATTTATTATTAACTATAAATCAACCTTATATATATAAATATGAAATTCCTCTTTTATTTGTTGCTAATAGATTTGGAACAATAATTCAAGCTCTTCTTCTTGTTATAATTTGGCTTGAAATGTTCTCAACAGAAGTATCTGATGTATATTCTATAAGTAAAACTTTAGAAAAGACATTTAATATAAGTTTTAAAAAAGCTATTTTTCCTGTTTTAGGAGTAGCATTTATAATATCTCTATTTGGATTTGGAAATCTTATAAATAAACTTTATCCATTGTTTGGCTTACTAAGCTTAATATTTATTTCACAATGTATATATTTCTTTTTTAAATATAAAACAGTCTGCTTTTTCTATAAAAGAAAAAATAGCTAATAATATAATTTATATACTGTATCTTTAAGCTTAAAGAATTATAGTTAACCATCAAATATGCTATACTTTAATTATTATTAAAATTTTAAGGAAGTATAGTAATGAAAGAATTAGATTTATTAAACGAATGTACTCTTTGCAGTAGAAATTGCAAAATTGACAGAAATAATAATAACATTGGTTTTTGCAAAGCTTCCAGCATAGTTAAAGTTGCTAAAGCTGCTCTTCATCTTTGGGAAGAACCTCCAATATCTATGGGAAATGGTTCTGGAACTGTATTCTTCTCGCACTGTAATTTAAATTGTGTTTTTTGCCAAAACCACGATATAAGTCAAGAATTCAATGGTAAAGAAATATCAATTGAACGATTAAGTGAAATTTTTTTAGAACTTCAAGGAAAAGGAGCAAATAATATTAATCTAGTCACTCCTACTCATTATGTACCTCAAATTATAGAGGCCTTAAAGATTTCAAAATCTAGAGGTTTAAATATACCTATTCTCTATAATACTAATAGTTATGATTCTATAGAAACTATAAAATTATTAGATGGATACATTGATGTTTATCTACCTGATTTCAAATATTTTAATGATAAATATGCAATAAAATATTCTAAAGTGAATAACTACGCATCTAACGCTATTTTAGTAATAGATGAAATGTTAAAACAAGTTGGCAAACCTAAATTTGATTCAGATGGTAGAATAATTAAAGGTGTTATAGTAAGACATTTAATGCTTCCAGGACTTTTATTTGATTCAAAAAAAGTTGTTGATATTTTATATAATAGATATGGTGATAATATATACATCAGTTTAATGAATCAATATATTCCTATGTTTAATGCTTGTAATTATCCAGAGATAAATAAGTCGCTTAATCCTAAGCATTATGATGCTCTAATAAATTATGCTTTAGAACTTGGTTTAAAAAATGGCTTCATTCAAGATGAAGGCGCTAATACTCTCTCATATGTTCCAAAATTCAATTATGAAGGTGTCTAGGTATTTATATTTTTACTCATATAAAAAATATAAGAAATGATTATATTACTCTTAATTATTAAAAAATCATTTCTTATATCTTTATTATTAATTATATTAAAAACTCCATTCAGATGTGAGAACTCCATATTCATATGTATCTAACCATATTGGTTTATTATTCTCATCAGTTTTAAAATATACATTCTGTAAAAAATGTCCTTCTCTTCTCATTTTTAATCTTTCAAGAAGATTCCATGATGCTTCATTTTCAGGACTGCACATAGCAATAATTCGTCTTGCATTAAGTTCTTTTATTGAGTAACCAATCAATGCTTTTGCAGCTTCAGTTGCAAATCCCTTCTTCTGAAATTTTCTATTAAATACATAACCTAATTCCCATGTATCAAAATCTTGTTTCTGAAAAGATAAATTTCCTATCAATTTTCCTGTTTCTTTAATACATACTGCCCAAAATATTGGATTCTTTGCTCTATTAACAGCTTCTTGCATACTTTCTTTTTCATTGTATACATCATATGGTTCAAATCTCACAACATCGCTATCAGACAAATATTCATAAAGATCCTTCCAATCACTTTCCTTAAATCTTCTGATTATTAATCTATCAGTTTCTATTCTTTCCATAACCCTTACCATCCTTTTATATATACTTACATTTTCCTTGCAAAGAATTTACATTTTAATTCTACCATATTTTCCAATCACTTTGAGTGCATAACTCTTTTCCTAAACAAAAAAGTACCATGACATAATCATGATACTTTTTTGTTTATGAATTAATTTCAAATTTTGCTATAATTCTTTGAATCCATTTTGGAGACAGATAATACATTTCTGAAAGATCTTTAATCGACATACCCCTTTTGTAATTTTGGTAAATCATAAAATTTCTTTCATATGTTTGCTTTTTGCTTCCCGTTGTGTCTCCCCAAGATTTTTTATTGCAATCTTTTCTTGGTATATAGATATATTCTCCATCAATATACTTTTGAAGTTCTTCTATTAATTCCTGTGGTAATATATCTAATGCCTTTTTATAGCTCATTATGCTCCTCCTAGCAACTTAAATAGTATTTAGGATGCAGCAAAGGCTATTATCATTATGCAATAGCCTTTGCTATGCATAATATCTTACATTTAGTATACGCGTCACTTCCTTCTTTTAATTTACAAATCTAAGACACACAAATATTACATTATATATCTTAGATGTAATATTTATCATATATTTTATTATATCATTTTCCTCTAATTCTTACTATTTCTAAATGAATTTACCCTACCTTAAATTTTCACTAATAATAAAAACTTGGGATCTTTACATCATCATTTAGTGAAGGATTTACAGGTGGCACAAATATTCTACTTGTTGAGCCTCTTAATTCAGCAATCTTTGTAACTCCTACATATACATCTGATATCTTATACCATGTAGCATAATCCACGACGCCATTTTGGGGCAAAGCAAATATTCCTTGAAATGTTCTAACAGCTTCTGCTGTAGTTTGTCCAAATGATCCATCTTGAGCCACTTTAGGTATTAATGGATAATTCTGAGCTATTCTATTTAATTGTTCTTGAATAACTCTTACTGGTTCTCCTGTAGATCCAGTAGTTAAATCATAACCTGGATAAGATTGTGGACTTCCTTCAACTCTCTCAGCAGTAACAAGTTCAATATTACTTCCATAATAATACATCAAAATTTCATACGGTAATTTCCCCTGATCTCCCAAATATTTACTTCCCCATTGACTTAACCATTCTGGACACTTGACATTTTTACCATCGCAATACTGTGTTAAAAGTGGCTGTTTACTTCCAATTCTTCTTATATAAGTTGAAAATATTTCATCTACAATAGCACTAATGCTATCATAAATATTTCTTCCATAATTAAATGCATGGTCATAAGCAGTAGAACTTGTAATATCAAAATTCTTCCCTTTTCCTCTATACCATTCAGTATATATTCTATTTAAAGTAAATGATATTATACAAAAAATATTAGCACGTATTGTAGTTTCTGGCCAGGTTGAATAAATCTCACATGATGCAACATTCTTTATATAATCTTTATAGTCAACTTTATAATTAGGTGCTGATGTATCATTAGGACTTCCTTGATGTACTATTATATATTCAGGCACTACAGGTTGAGGTAGTACTACACCTGATGTTGGTGGTGGTAATGGTTTATCAACCTCTTCTGGTATTTTAGGTGGAAAGTTTCCGTTTAGTGTATTCGGCAAAATATTTATAACCACTTGCCTTGTGTCTCCTCTTCCTAAATCTGTATTTAAATTGCATACCTGATATGCAACTTGACCAGGGAATACTTGACATCCCCTTATAACTAAAGGCTCATAATTCTCTCTTTCTACAGTTATATCATACAAACTGTAAGGTAATTTATTGCTATTCTGATTTAATGAATATTCTAATGGTGGCGCATCTACCTCTATTTCTTCAGTTAATCCTGAGGAATTAGTTGTTAGATTGATTGTTCTTGTTGTTGCAAACTCCCCTGTTCCTCGTATAGTGATCTTAGCTCCATCAACTGGTACATAGTCATCTCTTCTAAAGCATTGAACTTTTAACCTTCCTATATCTGCCATAAAATACTCCAAAATATTATTTCACTAAATTATTATATGTTGAAAATTTTAATAGGTTACTAAAAAATCCTACAATATAAATTTCCTATATAAAACTCAATGATCTCATTTTCATTTCTTAATTTATTCAATTCTGCATAATTTACATATTTTATTTCATCATCTACATACATATCATTACATTTTTTATCACTTTTAGATCTTAGAGAATTAAAAATTCCGTCTACATCAAGCATACCAAATCCCCATTCTTTATTGGGGTATATATCACCTTCTCTAGCTTTAGCTCCTCTTATTATATAAGCTATCATTTTATTTACATTTATATCTATATCATTTTTATTTATAACAGCCCATTGAAGTATTAAAGCACAACATCCAGCTAACACTGATGAACCTACAGATGATCCTGTAGCCACAGAAGTATCACCTCCTGGTTTTATCACTATAGCATTGAATCCCCCAGCCGCTATATCTGGTTTAACTCTGCCATCTATAGTATAACCACGTCCCGACTCTACCATTATAGTGTTTTGTTCTTGATTATAATATCCAGCAGCAATAAGATTTTTTCCCGTTGATGGTACCGTTAATGTTGAAGTTTGCACAGGAGAAAGAAATCTTGTATCATTATCTAATAATTCTCTTTGAGGTAGCCAAGACCAATATCTTCCGTCTACTATATAATCACCATATAATCTAAACACCCAAGTTCCTTCTTTTAAGTCTCTAAGCTTAACAATTATTACTTCATTCCCTGATATAATATCTGGAAGTAAATAATTAATACATACTGTTGTTCCTTCATAAATAAATTTATAATTTTTTACGGATTTTAAATTGGTATCAATTCTTTCTAAAACCTCTCCTGAAGGTGTAACCATTCCAATAGAGACCTTATCTGGTTTTAAAAAATAGAATTGGAAATTCATATCTTTTTGATTTTTTCCTACTTTAACTTCTACTGTAACCATATCTCCAGTATTATTTATTTTTCCCTCTGTGTGTGTTTGAGTATCTCCTTGATTTCCAGTTCCAACTACTGGTATAAATCCCCTTCTTCCTGATATAGATTCAAAATATCGTTCTATATAGCTATTGCCATCATGTGCCCCTGTATTTGATCCTAAAGGTATATGAAAAACAATAGGCATATCTAATTGTAATGCTATATTACCTAAATATATCAAAGCTAGAATAATGTCTATATATCCATACTTATTTACTCCATCTTTAGATACTCCTGAAAATTCCTGTTCAGTTTTACTTAATTCTCTAAGCTTAACAACTGCAAATTTACAATTTGGTGCTGCTCCTAATAAATCCGGATTTCTTCCTCTTCCACCAATTATTCCCGCAGTCATTGTTCCATGTCCAACTTCATCCTTACTAGCAACTATGCTATATGGATCCCCCCCACTTTTAGATAATTTTATAGCTTCATTAATTTGATTTTCATTATATTCAGTTCCTAACTTTATTCCTTGTACTTCTTCTGTTCCCTGAATAGTTTGATCCCATATACTTACAATTCTTGTTGTATCATCTTCTAGCATAAATTCTTCATTCATATAATCTATTCCAGTGTCTATTATACCTACTAATACTCCTGTTCCATCTAATCTTAAATATGGATTATTAGTAAATAAAGCTGCTCCACTAGCTTCAACTGGTGTAAGTTCTGTTAATGTATATACTGATGGATTTATATTTGGGGGAATATCTATATTATAATTACTCAACTTATTTATATCTTTATAAGGTATAAATACTATAAAAAATGCTTCTGAAACCATAAATGTTATAATATCTGGGATATCCTTTTTTATTTGATTAACAACATCTGCATTAGGCACCTGTATGATTAGTGATACTAAATCATTTGGTGAACTATTTAAAGCATTTCCACCACAAATTTCACTTAAATTATCTATTATATTCCTACTATTTAGATGCAAATTTTTAATTTCTCTATAATTATCACTTATAAATTTATTTTGTCTTCCTGCTAAAATGGAATTTATAGTAGATTCTATTAAGTCAAAGCTATCATATGCACAAACTGTCCCATATCCCCATGATGGATTAGGATATGTTACATCAGTTCTTTTTCTATTACTGCCTTTTACTAAATAATATTTTAATCTCTGTGAATATAAATAGAAATCATTACCTTTAACAATTCCCCATTCCATAAGCAATGCACAAATTCCAGAAACCTGTGGTGTTGCCATTGATGTTCCAGTCTTACTGTCATATCCTCCTTCAGGTATTGGGCCCATCACATTTTCTCCTGGCGCTACAACATCAGGTCTTAATGCCTGCCTTCTTTCCTGAGCACCTCTTCCACTGAAGGTAGACAAAGTTCTACTAATTGGATTATAGCTCCCAACTGCAATTATATTATCTACTGTTGCTGGTATTCCTAATGTATTAAAAACTATTGGTGTTAAAAATCTAGTTTTTTGATTAAGTCCTTCAGAAACTGGAAGCCAGATTGAATATTCGCCTTTATAATTGTTTACTTTATCAATTAATATAGTCCATGATCCGCCAGTAATGTAGTTTGATGATATAGGTGATATAACTATTTGAATTTCATTATTAAGTTCAAAAGGCTTTGGACCTGCAACATAAAAATCATATCTATCTCTACCAATACTCCCTTGAAAATATCCCTCTCGTATGCTTATATCTCCACTTGATTCACCAGTAGGCCCCTTAATATTTATTATTATATCTGGCAAAATTGATTTATATAAATTTAAAACAACTATATTTTCATCACTTGCTATACTAAATGATTGATTTTGAGTTTCTTCAAACATACCTCCAGTATGATGTGCAGAATCTCCTTCATTTCCCGCTGCAATAACAACAGTTATTCTTTCTAAATTTGAAACCGTTCTAATGTATTGCTCTAATAAACTGCTACCATTATGTGCTCCATTATTAGTGCTAAGACTAATATTAACAACTAGAGGCATATTCAATTCCCTGCTTTTATCTAATAAAAATTTTAGTCCTTGCATTATTTGTGTACTTAGAACCCAATATCCTCTTGTACCTTTAACCATTGCTATAGATGCTTCTGTAGCTACTCCTTTATAGCTATTTGGAATATTACCTCCACCACAAGCAATTCCAGCAACATGTGTCCCATGCCCTGTTATATCTGTTGATGGCACTACACTATAAGGGTCTGATGCTTTTATCGCATCATTAATGTTCTCCTTATTATATACATTTCCGCCATTACTTAGATCATATATATATTCAATTCTTGTAGTCCCCTCATTATTCATAAATGCGGGATGAGTGTAATCTATTCCTGAATCTATAAATCCAACAAGTATTCCCTTTCCAGTAACATTATAAGTAGATACTGCCTGTGGAATACATGATTCCCTATTATTTCTTGCATCTGATGTATATAAATTTTTAGGCAGTTCAATATATTGAATGCTATTACTCCTAGCCAAATCTACTATTCTATCTACTGGAATAGTCACTATTGCAAAGTTAAAATCAAGATCCTGAAATCTTCCTCCTAATCCTTCAACTACATTTTTAACTTCATTTGGTTCATCTCTATATAAAATTGTTACTTCTATACTATTTGTGTCACTATCCAAACCAAATTTGTTATTTAATCTATTTAGTACTGAACTTGGTACATTATTTAGCAATCCTAATGAGGCATCTATCTTTGATGACTTCTGTGCTTCTAATTCTATAATAATCACATCCATACTAATAATATTCATATTATTAGTATGAATATCTATCTATATATATTACTTAGTGTGATAATTTCCAGTTATTTTTTATAAAAAAATAGATACTTGTTTTATTACAAGTACCTATTATATAAATTTTAAAAGTATAAAAAAATCCCCTTCTTTAATTAAAAGATTGATATTTTAACTATATTATAATTTAATTTCGATTCTTTCTAGCTTTAAAATAACATTGACTTCTTTCATTTCCATGGTTTCTGTTATTAAACTTCCGGAATTACTTACTAATAATATTTTAGAATTTCCTAGAGTCCTTACTTGTCTAACTTTTCTTTGACCTTTATAATCTAATAAAAAAATTCCATTATTAATAATTTCTTTGACACTATGAGCAAAAGCTAAATCTCCCTTCATTATTCTAAATCCACTCATTTCATCATCCTCAATTTGTAGATAACAAACTTTATCTTGAGGATAACCTTCAACTTTATTTGAATGTATTGGCATTTCTTTAAATCCATTATTTTTACTTAATGAATAATCATATATTGGTACATTCTTAAGTACTGATGAAAATGCATCTGTCCATACTTCTGATGATGCTTCTATTTTCTTTTTAGGGATTTCTTTTAACGTTTTCTTTTCTTCCATAAGTGCTTCATCGGTCACTACCATACTAATGTCATTTAAATCAACATTTAATACTTTTGCTGCTCTATCTATAAATGATTCTGGTGCCACTTTTCTTCCCATTTCAACTTCATTTATAAATTTTTCTGCCACTCCAAGTTTTTTGGCTAGTACTTTTGTTGGCATTCCACTTTTTTCTCTAGCCATTTTTATCTTTTCGCCTACACGACTCATTTTTAATTCTCTCCTTTTTTATATTCTTCATACATCGTTCTTTCTTCTATTAGATGATCTAATAAATACTTGAAAGTCCATTTACTTGATTGTTCAGTAACTACAGCTAGAACTCCGCCATTCACAAAGCTTCTAATGAACTTTATTACACCTCTTAGTTCTTTATCATTATATCCATTAAAAATAAGTGCTTTCTCCCCCACTGGAAGTTCTTCTTTACTATCTTCTACTTCATTGCCACATAAAATATCAATAATTTTATTTGAAGCATCAGCATTTGTAACCTTTTTTATTTTTATCCTTCTTTTTTGAATTTTATCAAATTCTTCATCTGTTAATCCATATGCTAGTATACATTTATAATTTATAGCCAAATTTATACACCTCTCTTTACAATTAGCATTTCTATTAGAGTCCCACCTTATTGGGTTTACAATTAATAATATATAGTTTCAAACATTATAATAATTCATATGTAGAACTATAATTTTAATATAACATCTTAAACCAAGGTATATAATTTTAGAAATCCCTATAAAGGGACTTCTAAAATTTTCATTGTCTATTAATATCATGTATTATTCTTCTATTATTTCAGGTTCTTCCATTGTTTCACCTTGCATATCAACTGTCATGCTTTTTATAACTTGATCTTCATAAGGTCTATCATATACATCAGTCTTCTGAGCCACAATGTCATCAGCAACTTCTATACCTTCTATAACTTTACCAAAAGAAGCATATTGTCCATCTAAATGTGGAGCATCTGCTACCATAATAAAGAATTGGCTTCCTGCTGAATCTGGGTGCATAGCTCTCGCCATTGATAATACACCTTTTGAATGTTTTAAATCATTTTTAAATCCATTAGATGTGAATTCACCTTTTATTGAATATCCTGGTCCTCCAGTTCCTGTTCCTTCTGGACATCCACCTTGAATCATAAAGCCTTTAATAACTCTATGAAATATTAATCCATCATAAAATCCTCTATTAATTAAATCAACAAAATTTTTTACTGTATTAGGTGCTATTTCAGGATATAATTCAGCCTTAATAACTCCTCCATTTTCCATTTCTATTGTTACAATTGGGTTTTTCATCAAAAATTCTCCTCTCAAAGTACAATCTTAAATAATATTATTTACTCAAAATAATATTTCAATTCATTCTTATTAATTAAAACATTATTTTGTATTTATTAAATTATAACAAAAATCTATAGTTTTACTATCATTATTAGAATTATAAATTTCTATTTTCCCTTTTTCCTTACTGTTTGTTAATGATTCTTTTTCTTTTAGCTTACGTTGTAATTCTAAAGATGTTCCATGACTTCCATCTATAAGGACTACTTCTTCGCCTAAAATCTTAGATAATGTCTTTTTTACAAATGGATAATGAGTACATCCTAAAACGACTGATGATAATTGTTTATTTAAATAAGGAGATAGTTTTTCTTTTAAGTAATTTTCTAAGTCATTGCCTTCTAATATTCCTTGTTCTATATATTCTACAAGACCTGCACATGGTAATGATATTAAATTTCCTTTACCATTTAATTTATTCATTAGTGATTTAAATTTAGTTTCTCTAAGTGTCATAGGAGTAGCCATGACAATGATATTTCCTTCTCGTTTTAAATATACTGCTGGTTTTATTGCAGGTTCTATTCCTATTATAGGGATATCTATGTATTTATTTCTAATTTGTTCTATTGCAGCACTTGTAGCTGTATTACATGCAATAACTATAGCTTTTACATTTTTACTTAATAAAAATTTAACTGCATCAAAAGTTAAATTTCTAACTTCTTCTAATGATTTCGTTCCATATGGAGCATTTTTAGAATCTCCAAAATATATATAATTTTCATTTGGCATAATAGAGATAGCTTCCTTCATAACACTTAAGCCACCTACTCCAGAATCAAAAAAGCCTATAGGATTATTTTTTATATCCAAAGTATTCTCACTCCAATTCTAAATTATCTATAAATATTTTATTACTTTATCATCAATAAATCCATAAACAAATAAACATTTTAAATTGTAAAATTCATTTAGGCTAATCCCTAGTAAAAAATATTAGTAAATTAAAGTTATATTATATATTAATTATTGACAGTATTGGCAGGTTATAATAAAATTTTCTTAGAGAAAAATAACGAATATTAAAAAGATTTTTTGTTTTTTTATTCGATATTGCAGAAAGGATGTGAATGTTTTATTACAACAACATTGTTGTAGTAAACACCGTATGAATAATTTAATTTATACAATTGAAAAGAAAAATCATAATGCTAAAGACTTAAGAGATATTCTAGACACTCATCCAGAAATTCAATTTGCTTCTTTTGTAGGAATAGACCTAGCTGGAAATGACACTGATGAAAAAATACCTGTAAAACTTTTTTTAGAAGACATTGATTCATTTTTGCAAGGTATTGCAGTACAAACTGATGGTTCTTCAGTTGTTTTACCTGGAATTGCAACTTTAGATAATGCAAAAGTAAATATGATTGCTGATTTAGACTGCAAATGGTTGATTGACTATAATTACAATTATATAGATTCTAAAACAAATAAACCTATTGGAACATTAAGAATACCTTGTTTCTTATATCATGATAATAAAGCTGTAGATTCAAGACATATCCTTACTTCAGCTGTTTCTACATTTAAAGAGAATTTAATGACTATCTTTAACACTCATCCTGAAACACTAAAAAACTTTGATATCACAGCTGATGATATAGAAGAAGTTGTCATCACTTCAGCAACTGAATTAGAATTTTGGGTTAAAACCCCTAACAATGTTGCAGAAGTTGAAGAATTATCCACTTCACAAGTTTTACATGAACAATATTGGACAAGAACTAAAGGTTCTGTTAGAACTGCATTAGAAGAAACATTAATATTAATGGAAAAATACGGTTTTGAGCCTGAAATGGGACATAAAGAAGTTGGTGGAGTTAGAGCTAAATTGAACTCTTCAGGAGACTATGATCACGTAATGGAACAATTAGAAGTTGACTGGAAATTCTCTGATGCAGTTCAAGCTGCTGATAACGAATTATTCGTAAGAATACTTATTCAAGAAACATTCAGAAGAAACGGATTAGATGTTACATTTATGGCCAAGCCAATCGAAGGCGTTGCTGGCTCTGGAATGCATACTCACTTAGGCGCAAGCTTAAAATTAAAAAATGGTAAGAGAATAAATGTATTTAACGGAACTAAGGAACACTTTTTAAGTATAATAGGTTATGGTGCAATAATGGGACTTCTTAGAAATTATGAAGTTATAAACCCGTTTGTTTCATCAACAAATAATTCATTAAAGAGATTAAAACCTGGATTCGAAGCTCCTGTGTGTACAGTAACTTCTCTTGGTTTAGCTCCTGATAATCCTTCAAGAAATAGAACTGTACTTGCTGGATTAATTAGAGATTTAGATTCTCCAATGGCTACAAGATTTGAGCTTAGATCTCCAAATCCACATTCAAATACCTATCTTGTAATGGCTGCTTCTTATATGGCTATGCTTGATGGTATTATATATGCTATAGAAAATAATAAGGACGAAGATGCTCTATTGGCTGAATTATCAAAAGAGCCTGGTGAATCAGCAGATTATTTAGAAGAATCTAGAGCATACAGAACTGAAAAGAATATTTTTGATGATTATACGGAAGCTGAAAGAAATAAATTCTTTGGAAAAGCTCCTGCTACAGTTTATGAAAATATTTTACAATTAGAAAATAATCCTTTAAAGCTTAATGTTTTAAAAAGAAATGATGTATTTACAGATTCAATTATAAACAGTTTTAGATTAGCCGTTATTGAAAGATGGACTACAGACATAACAAAGAGAATAATCTCTAATTATAGAGATGAAGTTCGTAACTGTAAATGCCTTCATTCTTTAGATAAAGCTCTAGATTTAGATGTTTCTAACTGGATGAAAATTCATGATTTAAGATTAGAAATTATGAAAGATACTTACACTAGCAAAAGCTTGTTCACTAAAATCAAGGAAGCTTTTGAAACTGAAGATTATTCTGAAGCCTCAATATTATATCTTGATTTAGAAAATAAAATGTCTAAACTTAGACTATTATACTCTGATTATAAGCAAAATCTTTTAGATATCTAAACAAAAATACTAATAATTATTCTGTATAGAATAATTATTAGTATTTTTTATCACTTTATAACATTTTTTCTCATTTTATAGTACTTTTATGTTATAATCTAATTATAAATAAAGTGAGGTAAATATGTATGCGATTAATTCCTATTGAATGTGTTAAAGAAAACTCAATATTAGGTAAAAATATATATGGTTATGATGGAAGAGTTTTGCTTAAATCCGGATGCATATTAACTAAATCATTAATAGATAAGGTTAAAGATTTACATATATTTTCATTATACATAATTGATGAATATAGTTCTATTGAAATTGAGGATGTAATAAAGCCTGAATTACGTCAAAAAGCTATCAGTATCATTAAGGAAACATTTACTGATATTGAACGTGTAGCAAACGTCCATAAATTCGAAAAGAAACTATATAAAGATTATACCAAAAAAGAGCAGCTATATTTTGACTCTATAGATATTTTAGCTGAAGAACTTATTTCAGAAATTCTAAATAGCAAAGATGTTTTACTTTCCCTTGTAGATATAAAAAATATGGATAATTATACATATGCACATTGCGTTAATGTTGCTGTAATTTCTCTCGTTCTAGGAATTAGCTTAAATCTTTCTAAAAGAAATCTAAAATACCTTTGCATAGGTGCATTACTTCATGATATAGGAAAATCATTCGTTCCTAAAGATATATTACAAAAGCCATCAAAATTAACTGACGATGAGTTTGAAATTATAAAGCAGCATCCTAGGAATGGATATGAATTTCTCAATAAAACCTATAATTTTAGTTCTCATATAAAATTAATAATTCTTCAGCACCATGAAAGATTTGATGGGCTAGGGTACCCTAATCAATTGCATGGACATGAAATAACTCTTTTAGCTCGAATAGTAAGTGTAGCTGATGTTTATGATGCTCTTACTTCTGATAGACCTTACAAACGAGCTTTATGTCCAAGTGATGCAGTTGAATATTTAATGTCCAATGCTGGTACTATATTTGATTTTGATGTAGTAAATATCTTCAGTAAAGTAATAATACCTTACCCTGCTGGAACTATTGTTTCACTAAGTAATGGTGATATAGGAATTGTTAAGGAGACTTTGCCTAATTTTCCATTAAGGCCTATTATAGAAATAATTAAAAGTAATAACGAGAACGCTATTGGTTCAGTAATAAACTTAATAGAAAAACTTTCTATTGTGATTTCTAATATCCAATATAAAGTATAGAAAATTAAGCTATAACATACTTTAATTCGTATGCTATAGCTTAATTTTTATTTTAATCTTATTAAACATTCAAAATCTAAAATAATTTATATTAAAACTTCTGAAAATCATATCTTATATACTTTTCTATTTAGAAATCCTTCATAAGTCTTTATGAAGTCTTATCAGATTGACATAAATATTATTCCACTAGCTATATTACTTAACTTAATTTTGATTTTCTATATTCAAATGGATTTAAATTTGCTAATTCTTCTGCCTCTTCATATGTTCTAGCTCTAAACACTAGTGTCCATCCATTCTTGTCATATTTCCCTGCACACATTATGTATTTTTCTTCTTTTTTTATATCTGTCCCTTGCCTGTCCACTATCAAACTTCTTATACTGTCAATATTTTTACAATTTAGCTTTACAAAAAAGTTCCCCTCGCTTTTCATAGTACACATCTCCTCCAACCAAACATACGTTCACCTCTATATTCTCATTATATAGAACATGTGTTCACATGTCAACTATTCTATTTATATCTTTGCTATTACCTTTATTAATTTATCTCGCTATAATTAATAAAAAGCTGTTAAAATAAACCTAATAAATTTTTAACAGCTTCATTTATTCTAACACTCTTCATTAGAATCTATATAGCTTGCAATTAAACCTTTATTATCATCATATCCTACTACACAATTTAATTTATTATTATCAGAATTTTTGTTGCATCTACATGACTTCACATTATTAGAACTTAGAATAAAATTTCCATCTGGCTCTGGAATAAATACATTTTGAACTTGAGTTAATGTTAGATTTAAACGTAATGACATTTCAATTACACGATTAAATTTAATATCAGATATCTTATCATCTATAATTTCTACACAGTTAAAGCTACATTTAATTGGTTTAGATTTTTGATAAAAGTTAACTTTAGACTTACTATTGTTATAAATCGGCATATGATAGAAATTAATTAATATTTCCGAATTAATAGGAATATTAATGTCCATGTATTGTTCTGACTTTTTATCCAAATTATTATTAAAATATTTAATACATTTATTTATGTATCCATTTATCGAAAGTTTATTTTCTCTATTTAAAGTTGGCTTTCTAAAAAATATCTTATTTGAAATTGTTTCAACATTTAAATAAGTTTTATCTAAATTAATTCTCTCACTAAGTGGAATATAGATTTCTAATATTGAAAGTATTACAGGTGCTTCTATTGCAATAGCTCCTGGCTTTCCCATTGGAACATAATATTCACATTTTACTTTATTCTTATTATTAATATTAGACATTTCAAACTCCTAATTAAATTATTATTATAACAAGTAATTAAAAAAGGATTATCACTCTTGATCAAGCTTTCATCATTTTGTGATAATCCCATTAAATTAATATATTATTACTAGCAGAGATTCTCCACAGCAAGTGCAGAAATTGTTCCGCTTATTGTTGTTCCAGCTTGTAATAATGTTGCTGATGTTACCTCAATTGAATAAGTCGCACATCCTTTACATGAAGAACAATCACAGAATGAGAATGTGAATGAACTACTTGACAAAGCTTCTATAGCATCTGAGAACGTAAAGCTTCCACCTACAGGTTGAGAACATCCATCTAAACATCTAACTATCCTAAATGTTAAGCTAGATAATAAAGATACAGGTGTATTAATTAGTAAATTTGCAGTTACTAATATTGTAGGATTACATAATTTACAAGTATCTATAGATACACTACCTACTGGAATAGGTAATGTTGGAATTAACCCTTGTGTTCCAAGTATTGGAAGAGGCCCAGCATTTGCAGAACCACACTTTAATATAGATTTTCCTCCTTGGTCAGAGCAATCGTTATTATAAGAATCATTATTATATGAATCTCTACCACAAGCTCTTCTTAATCCTGATCTTCCATCAAATGTTTCATCGTCTGATAATATATTCATAATTACCTCCAAAAGTTTATTTTTCTATTTTCATTCGTTAAATTAAATAAAAATTACTGATGACTTATACTATATAATATTGAAATTATTTAAAAATGTGCTATCAATTTTAATGTTTTTATTAAAATCAAACTTTTGGCTTACTATTTTCATTATGTTAGCTCTCTAATATAAAAAGCTCTAGATAATCGATATTTAATTCCAATTATCTAGAGCTTCTTTAGTTTGAAGTAAAAAGGATTGCCGCTTCTTACTACATTTTAATAATCTTGCGACAATCCATATTATTATACTTCTGCTATATTGAATACTTCTAAATCTCTATTTTCATCTAATTTTTCTAGTTCTACATCTGCTATAGCTCTTAATGTATCTAATGCAGTTATAACACCTAGATTTCTTTCAACTGCAGCTCTTCTAATTAAGAATCCATCAGTTTTTGAATCATTTCCTTTAGTTGGAGTGTTAACCACTAAATCTACTTCTCTATTTTTAACTAAATTAAGTATATTAGGTTCTTGTTCACTAATTCTTCTAACCTCTTCAACTTCTATTCCTGCATCCTTTAATAATTTGCAAGTTCCTGTAGTAGCCATAAATGTATATCCAACTTTGGCAAGATCTTTTGCTATTTTTAAGAATTCTTGTTTATTATGCTTATTAATTGTAGCAAGTATCTTTCCCTTTTCTTTTGAAGGATACATATTAGCTCCTACAAAGCCTTTGTAAAGTGCTTCTTTAACATTTCTTCCTACACCTAAAACTTCTCCTGTAGATCTCATTTCAGGTCCTAAGCATACTTCAACATTAGGTAACTTTTGAGTTGAGAATACTGGAACTTTAACTGAAACTAATTCTGGTTCCTTATATATATCTATTCCATATCCTAAGTCAACTAATTTTTCTCCAAGCATTACTCTTGTTGCTAAATCTACTATTGGAACACCACTTACCTTACTTATATATGGCACAGTTCTTGATGCTCTTGGATTAACTTCAATTACATAAAGATTTCCTTCAAATTCTATAAATTGAATGTTTATCATTCCTTTTATGCCTATTGCTAAAGCCAACTTCTTAGTATAATCTAAGATTCTCCCCTTCATATCATCAGATATATTTTGACTTGGATACATAGTAACACTATCTCCAGAGTGAACCCCAGCTCTTTCTAAGTGTTCCATTATACCTGGTACCAATACATTTTCCCCATCTGATATTGCATCTACTTCAATTTCTCTACCCATTAAGTATTTATCTATAAGTATTGGATTTTTCTTGTCTTTTGCAAATGCATTTACTAAATAGAATGTTAATTCTTCTTCGTCATGAGTTATTTCCATACCTTGACCACCAATTACATATGAAGGTCTAACAAGTACTGGGAAACCTAATCTATCAGCTTCTTCTAATCCTTCTTCAAGTGACCATATACCCTTACCTTTAGGTCTAGATATTTCCAGCCTTTCTAATAACTCATCAAATTTTTCTCTATCTTCAGCCATATCAATTTGATCTGCAGTAGTTCCTAATGTCACTACATTTTTTTCTTTTAAGAAGTTAGCTAATTTAATAGCTGTTTGACCACCAAATTGAAGTATTACTCCATCTGGATTTTCCTTTTCTATTATATTTAATACATCTTCTTCTGTTAATGGTTCAAAGTATAATTTATCAGAAACGTCAAAGTCTGTACTTACCGTTTCTGGATTATTATTAACTATTATAGTTTCAATTCCAAGCTTCTTTAACGCTTTTACACAATGAACTGAAGCATAGTCAAATTCGATTCCTTGACCTATTCTTATAGGACCAGAACCTATAACTATAACCTTCTTTTTATCTGATACTGTAACTTCATCATATTGTTCATAAGTTGAATAATAGTATGGCGATAATGCTTCAAATTCTCCACCACATGTATCAACCATTTTATATGATGGTTTGATATTCCATATATCTCTTAGTCTATAAATATCATCTGGACCCACTTTCAACATATCAGCTATAGCTTTGTCTGAGAATCCTTTTTTCTTTAAATTGTGTAACCACTCTTTGTCCAAATCCTCAATCTTGCTTAATTTTAATCTTTGTTCTTCTTCAACTATCCATTTAATTTTTTCTAAGAAGAATAAATCTATACCTGTTAATTTATTTATCTTATCAATCATATAATCACGTCTAAGCATTTCAGCTAATGCGAATATTCTTTCATCATCTGGTTTCATTACTAAATCTTTAAGTTCTGACATGCTATGTTCTTTAAATTTAGGATGATCTAAAGAATATTTTCCAATTTCTAAACTTCTTATTCCCTTTAAGAATGCTTGCTCGAAATTCGCTCCTATAGACATTATTTCACCAGTTGCCATCATCTTAGTTCCAAGTTGTCTATCTGCACCAAAGAACTTATCAAAAGGCCATTTTGGGATCTTTACTACAACATAGTCTAGTGTTGGCTCAAAACATGCATATGTCTTTTTAGTTACTGCATTCATTATTTCATCTAATCCATATCCAAGCGCAATCTTAGCTGCAAGCTTAGCAATAGGGTATCCTGTTGCTTTAGACGCTAAAGCTGAACTTCTTGAAACTCTAGGATTTATTTCTATAACTGCATATTCAAATGTAGTTGGATTTAATGAAAATTGTACATTACATCCACCTTCAATTCCTACTGCGTTTATTATATTTATTGATGCTGTTCTAAGCATTTGATATTCTTTATCTGATAGAGTTTGTGATGGAGCTACAACTATACTATCTCCTGTATGTATACCAACTGGATCTATATTTTCCATGTTACATACTGTGATACAGTTTCCATAAGAGTCTCTCATAACTTCGTACTCTATTTCTTTCCAACCTTTAACACTCTTTTCAAGTAATACTTGACCTATAGTACTAAGTTGAAGACCTGAATCTAATATAGTTCTTAATTCATCTTCATTCTCAGCTATACCTCCACCTGATCCTCCAAGTGTATAAGCTGGTCTAACTATTACTGGATATCCTATTTGGTTTGCAAAATCTATTCCAGCTTGAAGGTCTGTTACAATTTCACTCTTAATAACAGGTTCCCCAATTCTATTCATCATATTTCTAAATAGTTCTCTATCTTCACCTTCTTTAATAGATTCAATAGATGTTCCAATTACTTTTACATTATATTTATCTAAGATTCCTGCATCATATAAATCTACAGCAAGGTTAAGCCCTGTTTGTCCACCCATTCCTGCAAGTAAACTATCTGGTCTTTCTTTTGCAATAACTTTTTCAACAAATTCTAAAGTTAATGGCTCTAAATATATTTTATCTGCAACTTCTTTATCAGTCATTATTGTTGCTGGATTTGAATTTACAAGTATAACTTCTATTCCTTCAGATTTCAATGCTTCACAAGCTTGAGTTCCTGAGTAATCGAACTCTGCTGCCTGACCTATAACAATTGGACCTGATCCTATAACTAAAACCTTTTTTATATCTTTATTTAATGGCATTTTTGTAACCTCCTATAGTGCATATTCTAAGAATCTATCAAATATATATTCACTGTCTTGTGGACCTGCTGATGCTTCTGGGTGGAATTGTACTGAGTATATTGGTAACTCCTTATGCTTCATTCCTTCTACAGTTCCATCATTAATATTTACATGAGTAACTTCCATGTTTTCTGGTAATGTTTCTACAACATATCCATGATTTTGAGAAGTTATATGAACGATATTTTTTTCTAAATCTTTAACTGGATGGTTACATCCTCTATGTCCAAACTTTAATTTAGATGTTTTTCCACCTAAAGTTAAAGCTAATAATTGATGTCCTAAACATATTCCTACTATTGGTTTCTTTCCAACAATTTTTTTAACATTTTCTATAACAAAATCTAAGTCCTCTGGATCTCCAGGTCCATTTGATAAGAATACCAAATCCGGATTTACATTTAAAACCTCTTCTGCTGTTGCAGTTGCAGGGAATACAGTTATTTTGCATCCTCTCTTCTTGAAGTTTCTTATTATATTAGTTTTTATTCCAAAGTCCATTATTGCTACATGTTTTCCGTTGCCTTCAATTGTATATGTATCTTCTGTTGTAACAGACTTAACAGCATTTTTATTAGAAAAACATTCTAATCTTTCTTTTATATATTCATCATCAACATTTTCTAATGTAATGATTCCTTTCATTGTTCCGCTATTTCTTAGTACCTTAGTTAATGCTCTTGTATCTATGCCTTCAAGTCCGATTACCTTTTCTTGCTTTAAAAAATTATCTAAATCTAATTCACATCTAAAGTTGCTTGGTAAATTACATTTTTCTCTTACAATAAATCCACTTACCTTTACTGAATCAGATTCCATATCTTCAAGATTAATTCCATAGTTACCTATTAGTGGATAAGTCATAGTTACAATTTGACCATAGTATGATGGGTCTGTTAATACTTCTTGATATCCTGTCATACCTGTTGTAAATACCACTTCTCCAACACTTTCTTTAAGGTAGCCAAAAGCTTTACCTTCAAAAATCATTCCATTTTCCAATATAAGCTTTGCCTTCATGCTTAAGCCTCCTACAAAATATATTTTTAGCTAAAACTACACCTTAAATTTGAATAAAATAAAAGGATACTAAAGAGAATACAATTATAATTTGTTTCTCCTCACTATCCTGTGTGACCTTACTATATTATTCGCCTTCAAAAAATAAGCTATGAAATTATCTTTTATATCTATAAAAATCATAGTTTTAATCCCTTTCTGGCCTCACAGGACCAAGTTAAAGTGCATCTTAACTTTTCTCTTTCTACTTATTCTAGTTCATAGGCAATAGTATGTCAAGATTTATTAAGGATAGTTTTAATATTAATTTATTTGAATGAAATATATCAATATAATAGAGCAATAAAGTAAATTTTTTACTCTATTAATCATTATAGCATATTTATTCAATTTAAAGTATATTTATTCACACTATCCAAAATATAATTTTTATATATTAAACTCTAATCTTCATAGGCATTCTTATTTTGATTATCTAGCATATTAACAATATTTATTATTGTTTCAAATTCATTTATTAAATCCTTAGATATTTTTTCTGCACTATTATATTCATCACTTATATTATAATTTCCTAATTTTACACTAGAAATTATATTTTTACCTAAATTATGTAGATTCATATGTTTATCTTCAATTCTGTTCCATACTTCTAATATCTGTTTATTTCTAGGTGTCATAGCATAATAAAAATGCCCAAATCCACATTTATGGTAGTCTAATTGTAATGGAATCGCCTCTCTATTCGTCACTACTTCCTTAAGATTTTCTATCCATGTTTTATGCGCTGCAATTGCTTTATTAATAGTTTCTGCAAATAATTTATTATCTATCATATAGTATCTATCATTTACTAAACCACCTATTAATGATGCAGCCTTGTCCAAATCAGCCTCCATAGTAACTATGGGTTCAATTACATTCCTTAGACTTTCACTAACATTCTTTAGAGTTTCAGTATTGTCCTCTAATTTTTCAACATCTGAATCTAGGTGTTTTACACTATTTGCCACCTCATCCATAGATGTATTTATTTCTTCACTATTAGCTGCTATCATTCCTATTGTTTCTGTTACATTATCAATGCTTATTCTATTTTGTCTTCCTATATCTACAACTGAATCTAAATTTTTATTTATTTTCTCTAAAGAATCAACTGTATTATCTACACTAATCGTACTTTTAGTTGATGCTGATTTAATATGTGATACAAATTCCCCCATTCCATCAGTTAAAGTTTTTGTTTCATCTGCAAGCTTTCTTATTTCTTCTGCTACAACTGCGAATCCTTTTCCACTTTCTCCAGCTCTAGCTGCTTCTATTGATGCATTAAGTGCTAAAAGATTAGTTTGTTCAGATATATCATTTATAGCAAGAATAACATTTTGTATATTATCAATTACATGAATAAGATTGATCATATCCTCTTTCATTCCAATAGAATGACTCATAGCAATCTCGGCAAAGCTCTTTATCTCAGTTAGTTCTTTTTCGCTTTTTTTAGCTGAATCTAAAAGATTGGATGTATTCACTGATAACTCATTTATATTATCTGTCATATTATTATGAGCTGCCGTAACTTCTTCTGATGTATGAGTTGCTATTTCTAAAGTACTCATTACATCATTCATCATCTGAAAAATTTGCTCACTTATTTCGGTAATTATTTCTTCTTTATCTTTTAATAGCAAATCCAAATTACTTAATTGCATGACTGAATCTAACACTAATTTTGTTATCTGCTGAAATTTAGATTTACCAGTATTTAATCTTAAGTTTATTGATTTTATTTTTTCTAATGTATTGTTACTTATTCTTTTGTTTTTAGTTTCATTTAGTAGTGAAATATCATCTACTACTTCATCGATTATTTTTTTATCATTAAACATTTTTTCCTCCTTAAATAAAAATATTTATATGTATATTTATCGTTCTAAGAATTACATATTTTTATATATTAATGATTATTTGTTACTTTTTTGATTATATTTATAAACATAAAATTTATTTTTTGGATTCTTGTATTCTGCGTTATTTATGATATAATTAAATTATATAAATATTCAGAATATTCAGGCAGTTACAGTTATCCTCTTCTGAGCTGACCTTATCTGAATTATGGTAAAAAAATGCTATTAGTGACAGATCACTAATAGCATTTTTTCATTTAAACATAAAACATTATTTCTATTATTATTAAAATAATATCTTTTAATTATCTAATTTGACCATTTCCATAAATAATATATTTTATAGTAGTCAATTCTTTAAGTCCCATTGGTCCTCTAGCATGTAATTTTTGAGTACTTATTCCTATCTCTGCTCCAAAACCAAACTCTGAACCATCAGTAAACCTTGTTGATGCATTTACATAGACTGCTGCTGCATCAACCTTTTGTAAAAACTTTTGAGAATTTTTATAACTTTCAGTAATAATTGCTTCTGAATGTCCTGTTCCATATTTATTTATATGATTTATAGCTTCATCTACATCACTAACTATCTTAACAGCCATAACATAATCTAAATATTCTCTACCCCAATCCTCTTCATTAGCCTTTTCTATATCATCAATGATCGTTTGTGCTTTTTCATCCCCTCTAAGCATAACACCAGCTTCTCTTAAAGCCTTTACTGCTATTGGTAGAAAATCCTTAGCTATATCTTCATTAACTAATAGTTTCTCTGCTGCATTGCAAACTGATGGTCTTGAAGCTTTTGCATTAACCGCAATATTTTTAGCCATTTCAAAATCTGCACTACTATCTACATATATATGACAGTTTCCTGTACCTGTTTCTATAACTGGTACAGTAGCATTCTTAACTACTGATTTAATTAACCCTGCTCCACCTCTTGGAATAAGAACATCAATATATTCATTTAGCTTCATCATTTCAGTAGCAATTTCCCTACTTGTATCTTCTATAAGCTGTACACATTCCTTTGGAAGTCCAGCTCTCTCTAATCCTTTTACTAAAACTCTAACTATCTCTTTATTAGAATTTATAGCATCACTTCCACCTCTTAATATAACTGTGTTTCCTGCTTTTAAACAAAGTCCTGCTGCATCACAAGTTACATTTGGTCTAGCTTCATATATGATTCCTATAACTCCAAGAGGTACTCTTTTTTGTCCTATTTGAAGGCCATTTGGTCTTTGCCACATAGAAACAATTTCTCCTACTGGATCTTGAAGTCCTATAATTTCTTTAAGTCCATCTGCCATTCCTTTGATTCTTTCTTCATTTAATGCTAATCTATCTATCATTGCCTTTGATGTACCATTTTTTTTAGCATTTTCAACATCAATTCCATTTGCCTTTAGTATCGCTTCTTTTTCATTTAATAGTTCTTCAGCCATAAATAATAATGCATCATTTTTAGTATTTGTTGGTGCATTTCCTAGTTCATAAGCAGCTTCTTTAGCTTTCTGACCTTTAATTATTAATTCACTCACTTTTAAATCCCCCTATTCTAATTTTATTAATAAATATTAATTAACTCTTTTTTTTGACACAAATAGAGTCCCTATTTCCTCACCTTTTACTATATCATTCAATATTTCTGGTTTCTCACCATTAGCTAGTACCATATGCACGCCTGCTGCATTTGCACGTTTAGCGGCTTGTAGCTTAGTGATCATTCCACCGGTTCCAAAATTACTTCCAGCTCCACCTGCACAACTTTCAAGTTCTTCAGTTACTTCTAAAACTTCTTTTAATAGTTTTGAATCTTTATTTTTTCTTGGGTCTTTATCATAAAAACCATCTATATCTGAAAGTATAATTAGTAAATCTGCATTAACTAGCTCTGAAACTATAGCAGATAGATTATCATTATCACCAAAATTACATATATTTTCAATTTCATCTATTGATACAGTATCATTTTCATTAACAATCGGAACTATTCCTTTTTCTAAAAGTTTCTCAAATGTATTACAAACATTTTCCCTAATATGATCGTCTTCAACAACATCTCTTGTTAATAAAATTTGTCCTACAACATGACTATATTCACCAAAAAATTTACTATATATATGCATAAGTTCACATTGTCCAACTGATGCAACAGCTTGTTTTTCAATTATTGTTTGAGGTTTCTTAGATAGTTTTAATTTACTTGCCCCAACCCCAACAGCACCTGAAGTTACTAGCACCACTTCTTTTCCAGAATTCAACAAATCAGAAAGCACTCTAGCAAGTTTTTCTATTCTTGTTAAATTTATTTTTCCATTTGAATAGGTTAATGTTGATGTCCCAACTTTTACTACTATTCTTTTAGCTTCTTCTACATGTTTTCTATAATTCATTTATAACACTCCTAATTATATCACGCTTAAAATATATCTTTAATTATACGTGCTTTTTTTTAGCTTTTCCATAGATATTTAGATGAATTATTCTAATAATTTAAAGGAATACTATTATTTACAAATATATTTAACTTTTATTCAAAAACATTAAATAATTTTCTATTGATTTTTCGGAAATTTGTATTAAAATAAATATTATTGTATATTTATAAACTTTTTATACATAAATAATTAAAAGAAAAGGAGCACTTATGAAAAATAAATTGATAGAACGCAATAGTATACCATCATTGCTTAAATTTTTAATACCATCTTTGATTGGTATATTTCTATTCATGTTACCTATAAAAATTAATGGTGAATTCACTATCCCAATAGCGCAGTTATCAAATTTAACAGTTAGTTCTTTAGAAAATGTTTTTCCTATACTTTCTGTTATATTTATAAGCACTTCTGCAATCGGTGGAATAATTATAAAATTTATCCCTTCTAAGAAATTAAACAGATTTAAATATATTAATACAATATTTAATATATCTCCATTATGGTTATCATTAAGAATAATTGGAATGATTCTTATACTACTTACATACTTCGAAATTGGACCTGAATTTATTTGGTCCTCAGACACCGGTGGACTGGTATTATTTGGTTTATTACCTGTACTATTTTCTGTATTTTTATTTGCTGGATTACTTTTACCACTATTATTAAATTATGGATTATTAGATTTTTTTGGATCTTTATTTTCAAAAATAATGAGGCCAATATTTAAATTGCCTGGAAGATCATCTATAGACTGTATAACTTCATGGCTTGGTGACGGAACTATTGGTATATTGCTTACCTCAAAGCAGTATGAAGAAAAATTTTATACAAAAAAAGAAGCATGTATAATAGGTACAACATTTTCTGCTGTATCGATAACTTTTTGTTTGGTTATAATTTCCCAAGTTGGTCTTGGACACTTATTTGTTCCTTTTTACCTTACAGTTACTATTGCTGGAATTATAGCTGCTATAATAATTCCTAGAATACCACCTTTATCAAGAAAACCTGATACATATATAGATAATTCGCCTAAAAAGGACAATGAGATAATACCTTCTGGATATAGTTCTTTCACTTTCGGTTTAGAAAATGCTATGAAAAGAGCTGCAAAAAATACTAACGTCAGTGATTTTTTTATAGAAGGATTTAAAAATGTATTAGATATGTGGATTGGTGTTTTGCCAACAGTAATGGCAATGGGTACAACGGCACTAATAATTGCTGAACATACAAATTTATTTCAAATTTTAGGTTTACCATTTATTCCGTTATTACAGCTACTTCGAGTTCCTGAAGCTGCTGCTGCATCTCAGACATTAGTAGTAGGTTTCGCAGATATGTTTATTCCATCAGTAATAGCTACTACAATTCAAAATGAAATGACAAGATTTATAATAGCATGTACATCTGTAACCCAATTAATATTTATGTCTGAAGTAGGTGGATTATTATTAGGTTCAAAAATACCTGTAAAATTCCTAGATTTAGTACTAATATTCATAGAAAGAACATTGGTAACTTTACCTGTTATAGTTCTTTGTGCTAATATAATTTTTTAATAATATAAATAAATAAGGTATTAATGAAAATATTCAAAATTAATATTTTCGTTAATACCTTAATTTTTGTTATTATTAAAAAACTAAATTATATATACAAACACACTTATAAAGTGACAAAGTGTTCCTATCATTATAAATATATGAAATATTTCATGATTTTCAAACTTACCAATTTTTATTTTCTTTGACTTAAGTGCATATATTACTCCACCTATTGTATACATTACTCCACCTAATATTAATAGTATTAAAGCTGGCAATGCTAATACTTGCGACATAGGATATATAGCAAATATAGCAAACCATCCAATTCCTATATACATAGTACTACTCAACCATTTCGGACAAGTTACCCAACATAATTTGAATACAATTCCAATAATTGCACAGATAGTTACTGCTAAAAATAATTTCATTCCAATTTTTCCATGCAATGCAACTAAACAAAATGGAGCATATGATCCTGCAATTAATACAAATATCATTGAATGATCTAGTCTTTTAAGCCATTTTATTACTCTTTCATTAGCTATAACAGAATGATACGTAGCAGATGCACCATATAATAAAATCATACTTACACCAAAAAATATTACTGAACCAAGGACTACTCCTGATTCGCCCATTATACAAACCTTAGATATCATTGCAACCAAAGCAAAAAGTGATAGTATAGCTCCTATTAAATGAGTTAAACCATTAATAGGTTCTCTGAAATATTTATCCATCCCATACCCTCCATTTCTTTCCACATAGTTTTGATAACTATGTGATGTCATTATATATATATTATTTCACATGAATATCTATAATTCAAGGCTTTTTGTAAATTTTTTTATATTTTAATAATTATTTCTTTTATTAAGTATTGAATTATTATAGTCTTTCAATTAATATTTAAATTATACATAACATGACATAGTATTAAATACTATGTAAGGAGTTGAATTTAACAATGAATAATTTTAATATTGATACATTTATAAATGATCAGAAAGGATCTAATAATATAAATCTAAATGATTTTCCAGAATTAGATTTATATATGGATCAAGTAATGCAACTATTTGAAATAAGATTATCATATACCAAAAGAAATCCAAATGATAAAGTTCTTACGAAAACTATGATCAACAATTACGCTAAAGATGGTTTATTAATTAAGATAAAGAATAAAAAATATACTAAAAATCATCTAATTTTAATGGGATTAATCTATAACTTAAAAGGAGCCTTATCTTTAACTGATATAAAAACTCTTCTTTCTCCTATCATAAAAAGTTTTGATAATAATGATGAATATCCTTTAGATGATGTATATCAATCGTTTCTCGATATATATGATTTAAACTTAAAAGAGCTTAAAGAGTCATCCCATAGAATTGAAGAAAATACTTCTAATATTTTAAAAAATAAGAATAAAAATCTTGGCAATTATGAAGAGAAACTTCTTCTTGCCTGTGCCTATGTGAGTATGAGTAATTTATTCAGACGAATGAGTGAAAGGATTATTGATGAATGCTTTGAAGATACAAAGGAGAAAAAATAATGAAAACTTCTGCTGATTTAAAAAAACAACTTTTATCTTTAAATAATAAAAGCTATGGTCTATATAAAACACTTTCTGGAGGCTATTTATTTAACGACTATGTCTTGAGTATAGATCATGTTCAAGGAGATCCTTTTGCATCTCCGTCAAGCATTAGAATAATAATAAATCAAAATATCTCTAAATTCCCTAATGATCTTTTTGATAAAAAATATAAAAAAATTGCTTTGGAAGACTATATAACACGATTATTTTATACCAATATATTTAAAATTGCTTCTAAAGGTTCTGGCTCTGGAAAAAGTGGAATCATACTAATAAGTAAATGTGATCAAGAAATTCTTGAAAGGACATCTGTGTTGATTAGCGAACAAGAAATTCAAGTTAGGCTTAAGGTAGGTTTTCCTGCGCAAGGTAGAAGTATTCTATCCTCTGAACTTCAAAAGATATTATTTGAGTATCTTCCTAAAATCATAGATACAACACTTAAATATGATAATCTTGATAAAAATAGGATAAAATCTGTAATTGATTTAAGTGAAGATCAAAATTATATAAGAAATAAATTAAAAGAACTTGGACTAATAGCATTTGTTGCTAACGAATCGATTTTACCTAGAGAAAGTGGCATATCAAGCAAACCACTAAAAAATTCTATCAAATTTCAATCTCCATTAAGTCTTCAAGTGGAACTTAACTTACCCAATAAGGGTAAGATTATTGGAATGGGAATAAAAAAAGGTATTACTTTAATAGTTGGTGGCGGATATCATGGTAAATCTACTTTACTAAAAGCTTTGGAGCTTGGTGTTTATAATCATATAATTGGTGATGGACGCGAATATGTAATTACAGATGACTCTGCTATTAAAATAAAATCAGAAGATGGCAGATTCATAAAAAATACAGATATATCACTTTTCATAAACAATTTACCTAATGGCAAAAACACTAAAAAATTTAATAGTGAAAATGCTAGCGGAAGTACCTCACAAGCAGCTAATATCATAGAAGGAATTGAAGCTGATACTTCTCTCTTCCTTATAGATGAAGATACATCAGCTACAAATTTCATGACTAGAGATAAATTAATGCAAAAATTAGTGAATAAAGATAAGGAGCCAATAACTCCATTTATAGATATAATTAGAGACTTGTATACACAATTAGATATATCAACTATACTAGCTGTTGGTAGCTGTGGAGATTATTTTAGTGTAGCAGATTGTGTAATTCAAATGGATGAATATGAGCCAAAAGATGTAACAGAGTTAGCTAAGAATTTATGCTCTAACTTGATATTAAATAAAATAAATAATGATCCAACATCTATATCTATTAATTTCGATAGAAAAATAAAGCGAGGTACATTATCTACTGATCATAGAGGTAATATTAAAATTAAAAATTTAGGTACTAATGCACTATGCATAAATAAAGATACTATAGATTTAAAATCAGTAGAACAGATTGTAGATTTAGAACAAGTAAATGCTTTAGGCTATATAATGAAATATGCAGAAGAAAAAATAATAAACGAATCTAAAACACTTCAAGAAATTACTTCTGATATTTTAGATTATATTAACTCCAATGGACTTATTAAAATTAGTTCTGTGTCTTATGGAGATGGCAACTTAGCTATGCCAAGAAAACAAGAAATTATATCGTGTTTTAATAGATGTAGAAACCTAAAATTATAAAAAGATATCCACAATTATAATTAATTCTATATTTATAATTGTGGATATCTTAACTTTTTTGTTTATAATATGACATTAAAAGAACTTGAGGATATTCAGAATGGTAGTAAAGTAATTATATGAATCAGAATAATTTCCTTCTCAAGCATAACTATTTTTAATAATATTATAAAAAATAGTCATGCTACAATACAGAACTTAAAAATAATAAATGTTTGAATAAGTATTTAAATAAAGATAAAATAATAGGAATATAAGAATATAAGAATATAAGAATATAAGAATATAAGAATATAAGAATATAAGAATATAAGAATATAAGAATA
>SVCF01000023.1 GCA_015058475.1 Clostridium butyricum
CTATTATCATTATTAGACTCATATTCAATAATTTTTACTTCTTCTAAATCTGTACTTACAACTTTCAAAAAAATCATCCCCCATTTTATTAATCATAAATAAATATAGATTAATTATATCATTTTCTAATATCACATTATTTATTTTTTTAAAAAACATCTTTAAAGTTTCTACATCAAATCTGCATTTTGCGTATAAAAAATACCGCATATTCACTTCTAAATAATGCGATATTTTGAATGTTATTTATTTTTTAAGTAATAATGAGCTCATATCTAAACTGGAAAGTTGTCGCATTACATTTCCTTCCTAAATATAAACATACCCTGTCCGCCATCGCCGATAAAATCTTCTGGTATATCTGGTTGAGGATTTTTTTCATTTAAAAATTCTACTATATGAAATCCACATTTATTTACATAGAAATGAATGTTTCTTCTATCAAAACAAGGTGTGCAAGTTTCCCATACCTTTGTTTTAGGATATAATCTTTCAATTTCATCCCATATTGCCTTCCCAATACCTTTACTATTAATGCCACACTTAACATAAAGCAAATCGAGATGATTGTGCTGAGTTTTTTCATCAATTACCACAACAGCACCTCCAACCATTTCACCGTCAACAATTGCTTTATATGCAGCTGAACCCTTCTCTTTCAAAGAATTGTCAATATCTTTTTCAGGAAGAATAATATCCTCGGTTTTGCCAAAAACATCCTCAAACCCTTTTAAAAACAAACTTGGAATTATATCTTTTTCTTTAAATTTGCTAGTATCTTCTCCATTATGACTATCATCTTGCCCCAATTAACACTTATAGTATTCTAAAGGAAAATAATTATTGTTATTAGTTAATAGACTTGTTAAAATTATATTGTAAAACATACTTCAGGAGGTATATACTAATGAAAAATTCAATTTCAAAATTGAAAGTATTTGAGTCACTTTTTGTGCTCTCAATAATTATTTATTTCTTGGACTTATATTGGTTCTATGGTGCATTTTTTATTACAATTCCAATAAGTGCAATATTAGGTTTATTAGGACTCATCTTTGCTATTAAAGAAAGAAATCCTTATATCCCAATTATTAATATTTTAGGTGTAGGATTCATTGTATATTGGTTTGCATATATTATCCCTTGGTGAAATGCTGATGATAATTCTGGTGTAGACAATCTTCCTTCTGCTACATCAGAATTTTTCAGAACCTAATCATCTATTTATAGATATCCTTCTTAGATAACAATTCATATGTAGAAATTTAACTGAGGATTTTTCCACATATCTTAGTTTTTAGATTTATTACCATCAAATCTAATAAAATATTTACATGCTCAAGTATAACTTTGTTTAATGTAATATTCTTCGATACCACAATATCGACATTCTTTAATACTATTCTCAATCTTCATTTTTTTACCTAGCTTTACTACATCAAATCTACATTTTACGCAATAAAAATATCGCAAATTCACTCCTGAATAATGCGATATTTTGAATGTTATTTATTTTTTAAGTAGTAATGAACTCATACCTAAACAGGAATCTATCATTTCTCTTTCTTGTTACCCTAATTATCCTTTTTCTTTTGCATAATTCCTCCAAAAAGGACTCCAAAACATAATCCCAGCCCTATCCCTAATGCAAGATTATCAAAGATAATGCCATAAGCCACACCACAGCCTATTCCAATAGATAGTCCACTTGCTAAATTTTTTTTAGATTTTTTCATTTAAAATTTCTCCCCTCTAAATTTTAAATTTATTTGTTTATTATGAATTAATTATATCATACTTTCCAATATCACATTATTCAGTTTTCAAAGATCAATTTTATTAAATACTACATCTTTTCTGACTACTGCATAATAAAAAATTGAAAATTCAAATTTTAAATAATGTAATATTTCATTCTACTATATTATTAAGTCATTTAATTTAAGAAGATATACTAATATTGCAAAATATTAATTTAATTCTATGCAACAAAAAAGGCTATAGTCTAAACTACAGCCTTATAACAATCTAAAATTATCTTCTATTTTGTTCTTTCTTAGCTCTTCTACAAGATATACATCTTGTTGGCTCATTTTCAAATCCTTTTTCTTTGTAGAATTCTTGTTCTCCTACTGAAAATATGAATTCACTTCCGCAATCTTTGCATGTTATTGTCTTATCTGTCATAAATATTCCTCCTAAATTTAAAGATTCTATCTGATAATACTCTCCAATTTACGAGAAACTATTCATTCAAATGAAACTTAAATTATCTTATTATTTGTTAGCTTTTTGCTACTCTTTTATAATAACATAATTCTTAATATAATGCAACCATTTTATTGTAATATATCAAAAAATTAAATTATTTATATATTATTTTCTTTAAGGCTATCTAATAAAAACTTTAATTAATCCAAAAAAAATACTATACTTATTAATGATGCCTATTAATTATACCTAAAATAGAAAATACTAGATTGAGGGGTCTATATATGAGAAAAAAAGATATACTTGAGTTAAAAAGACGTTTAAAGAAAGACCATTGCACCTTCACTAAAATGTGTGGTTGCTATGTTACTGGAGAAAAACATATTATTTTAAAATTTAGAGAAACCTTTTTAAACTTAGATGAGGATGAATATTTTAAATACTTAGAAATTGCTAAAAAAGTATTATCTGGGACTATTGGAAATAATATTTTAGAGCTTAACTTTCCAACTAATGAAGATCTTACAAATGAAAAGCAAGTTTCTCTTATGCAGCTTAAAAAAAGTCAATTAAAGGATGATGCTATTCTTGATGATTTTTATGAATCAATTATAGATAATTACGATTATACTGGTAATTTTTTAATACTTGTTTTTCATGATGCTTATGATGTTATTACTAAAACCAGTGATAATGCAAAGATAGACGAATCTGAAGAAGTATATGAATATGTGTTATGTGCAATATGCCCTGTTTCACTTTCAGCACCTGGTCTTAGATACTTTGAAGAAGAAAACAAAATAAAAGCACGTGTTAGAGATTGGGTAGTTGAAGCCCCAACTAATGGATTTGTTTTTCCTGCTTTTATTGATCGTAGTTCAGATGTTAACTCTATTATGTATTACACAAAAAATGCAAAGGATACACATCCTGAATTAATGGAAAATGCTTTAGGTTGTTATTCAAAACAGACTGCTGCTATACAAAAAGAAACATTCCAATCAATTATTAAAGATTCTTTTAGTGCTGATGAAAAGAAAGCTGAAAAAATTTTTATGGAAGTACAAGAAAACCTAAATACTATGATAGATGAATACAATGAGATATATAATGATACAGATTCTGAGCCTATAAGCTTAACTAAAAAGGATATACAAAACCTTTTAACAGAAAGTGGAGTTCCCGAAGAAATTACTACTAAGATTGAAAAATCCTATGTAGAAAACTTTGGTGATGATCTTCCTTTAGTAGAACATTTAATCGACCCAAAGATACTTAAAGCAAACGAGCAAAGAAAAAAAGAAGAATATCTTCAAAAACAAGTAGAAATACTTCAAACTAGACTTAAGCAAGTAGAAAAAGAGACTGCTCTTGATGATGAAACTACACTTTATACAGAAGTTAATAATGATAATGCAGCTTTAGAAGAGGCTTCTGAACGTAATTTAGAAGAAGCTTTAGAAACTAATTTAGAGGAAACTTTATCAACTGATTTAAAAGAATCTTTAGAAGATGACTTAGAGGAATTTCCAACTACAACTTCTGAAGATAATAATGATACTCCTCTCTATGACGTTATACTTCAAGTAAAACCTGAAAAAGTACCACAAATAAAATCTCAAATAATTGATGGCCAAAAATGTATAGTTATTCCTATTAATGATGATGAACAAACTACAGTTAATGGATTAGATGATTTAATATAATTACTAATAAAACCATAGAAATTCCACTTTTCTATGGTTTTATTAATATGATGAATAAAAATTAATGTATTAAATAGAATAAACATATTATATATATTATTACAATTATAATATTAATAATATATAAATAAATGTACAAGGAGGATATACAGATGAGTAAATTAAAAAAAGCTATTTTTGCTGGTGGATGCTTTTGGTGCATGGTAAAGCCCTTTGATTCATATGATGGTGTACAAAAAATAGTGGTAGGTTATACTGGTGGACATATAAAAAATCCTACATATGAGGAAGTATGTACAAAAGAAACAGGACATTATGAAGCTGTAGAAATACTATATGACGAAGAATTAATAAACTATGTAGAATTAGTTGAGGCATTTTTCATGAGTATTGACCCAACAGATGAATCTGGTCAATTTAATGATCGAGGAAAGAGCTATGAAACTGCTGTATTCTATACTGATAATGAACAAAAGCTGATAGCTGAAGAATATAAGATAAACTTAGATAAAAGTGGAATATTTAATAAACCCATAGCAGTAAAAATATTAAAAGCTGAAGAATTTTATCCTGCAGAAGAATACCATCAAGATTACTATAAGAAAAACCCTTTTAGATATAAAGCATATTATGCAGGTTCAGGTAGAAAAGATTTTATAGAAAATACCTGGAAAACATCTACTTTTAAAAAAGAAGAACTCAAAAAAAAATTGACTCCACTTCAATATAAAGTTACCCAAGAAAACGGAACAGAACCGCCTTTTGATAATGAGTATAATGAAAATTTCGATGAAGGAATTTATGTAGATATAGTTACAGGTAAACCTCTATTTTCTTCGAGAGACAAATTTAATTCAGGTTGTGGATGGCCTGCTTTTTCTAAACCAATAAATAAAGGATACATAAAAGAAAAGTCAGATTTTAGTCATGGAATGTTTAGAACAGAAGTAAGAAGTACCACTGGAGATTCTCACTTAGGTCATGTTTTTAATGATGGCCCTGATGAATTAGGTGGATTAAGATATTGTATAAATTCAGCTTCATTAAAATTTATCCCCAAAAATAAAATGGAAGAGTTAGGGTATGGCGAATATTTAAATAGACTGTAGCTTTATTATATTTTTTATACAACAAAAAAGCTGTAGTCTAAACTACAGCTTTGTAACAATCTAAAATTATCTTCTATTTTGTTCTTTCTTAGCTCTTCTACAAGATACACATCTTGTTGGCTCATTTTCAAATCCTTTTTCTTGGTAGAATTCTTGTTCTCCTACTGAAAATATGAATTCACTTCCACAATCTCTACATGTTAATGTCTTATCTGTCATAAATATTCCTCCTAAATTTAAAGATCCTATCTGATAATACTCTCTAATTTACGAGAAACTATTTATTCAAATGAAACTTAAATTATCTTATTATTTGTTAGCTTTTTGCTACTCCTTTATAATAACATAATTCTTAATATAACGCAACCATTTTTGTTAAAATATATCGCAATTTGAAATTATTTGTCATGAAATTTTGTAAAGTAATCATAATTCTTCTTTTAATACTTAATCCAAAAACAGAAGTATTCCCTTCAATTTCATTATTCTTTTTACTTATTTTATCACTTACAAAAAATTATCTATTATATTAGTTTTTATTCATAAATATAGATTAGAATTTGTTTTATAGCCATTGTATAAAAGCAGTTTTATCATTTTGATTATATCCCACTTGCTCATAAAACTCTAAAGTGCTTTCTTTTTTTGAACCTGTCAATAACATTATTTTATAACAATTCTCTTTAATAGCTATTTCTTTTGCATAATTTAAGCAAGATGTTGCTAATCCTTTTTTTCTATATTCCTCATCAGTTACTACATTTTCAATAAATGCATATGGTCGCTGATTATGTGTCAAATTTGGTATTATAACGCATACACATGAAGAAACTATCTTACCATTTTTTTCTGCAACAATAATGTGATGGTCTTTATCATTCAAAATTCTATTCCATAAGTCCATTATTTCATCTGTTTTTTCTGGCATAGGATTATCATGTAAATGCCTATATAATTCCATTACTCCCTCAAAATCTTCGTTTAATATTTCTCTTATCATAATATCATCTCCATAAATCACTATTTTATATGGTGTTGTTATATACTTATTTATAAATTTATTATACAAATGTTAAAAAAATTTATCTTGTTAATATTTTAATTATTATATTCTACAAATTCATATCCACTACTTTGTGCATTATCAATAAACTGGCTTAAAATATCTGTATTTGTTTTAGATACTGCATGAAGTAAATAAATTGCTCCTGGATGAAGTTTAGTTGTAAGTTTTTCTAGAGATTGAGCTTCATCTGGTTGATTATTGGGATCCCAGTCTGCATAAGCAAAACTCCAAAATACTGATTTGTATCCAAGGCTACTCATTAAAGCTAATGACTGTTCACTATAGATCCCTGCTGGATATCTAAATAGGTACATTTCATATCCAAATTTATCTTTTACGTAATTATGTAACTCTTCTATATCAGCTTTCTGCTGAGATAAAGATAATGATGGCATTCCCTTTTCAGGATGTGTTGTACTATGATTTCCTACTACATGTCCTTCATTTATCATTCTTTGAACTAATTCTGGCTGGCTTTTTGCATACCCCATAGTAATAAAGAATGTTGCTTTAATATTTTTAGCTTTTAATATGTCTAATATTTGAGGTGTATAGCCATTTTCATATCCTTCATCAAAAGTTAGATAAATCTTTTTTTCACTTTCTCTTATAAAATCCACATTATAATTCTTGTATTTTTCTTGTGCAGCAGTAACTACATGAGGTCGTCCATTTTCATCTGCACTTCCACCAAAGGACCAATTTATAGACTCATTAGATAAACTCGAAATATCTCCTGAAAATATCTGTGTTTCAGAAGTTTCCACTTCTATATTGTTCTTTTCTTCTAGTTTTTTTATTTCATTATCTTCCTTCTGAGTTTTGTCTTCTATTTTATTTTCTTCATTTATTTCATCCTCATCTTTTAAAGAAGGAATATCTTTTTTCTTTTCTTCTTTAAATTCCTTCTTATCTTGAAGTTTATTATCTTCTTTTTCATTAGAAGATACTATAGACTCCTTATTATTTATTGCTGCATCATCTTCACTGTGGCATCCATAAAGAAACATACATGATATTGTGGTAACTAATGCCAATGTCAATATTATTTTTTTAGTTTTCATTTCTTATCCCTCCTTAAAATTTCATTGTTTTACTAACAACTGATTTTATATTTTAATTATAATTTTATACGACAAAAAAGGCTATAGTCTAAACTACAGCCTTGTAACAATCTAAAATTATCTTCTATTTTGTTCTTTCTTAGCTCTTCTACAAGATACACATCTTGTTGGCTCATTTTCAAATCCTTTTTCTTGGTAGAATTCTTGTTCTCCTACTGAAAATATGAATTCACTTCCACAATCTCTACATGTTAATGTCTTATCTGTCATAAATATTCCTCCTAAATTTAAAGATCCTATCTGATAATACTCTCTAATTTACGAGAAACTATTTATTCAAATGAAACTTAAATTATCTTATTATTTGTTAGCTTTTTGCTACTCTTTTATAATAACATAATTTTTTATATAACGCAACCATTTTATTGAAATATATCAAAAAAATTAATAAAGTGCCCTAGTAAAAGATACTGAAGCTCTTTTATTTATGCCCCACAATCTCATGTGTAACATAGGCTTCTCCCAAATATTTCATATCTTCTTCTATTAACCTTATATCTAATGCTTTTTGACTATCTTCTTTGTCTCTCCTTCATTTAATACCCAACTATGAATCCATTTTGTCGAATCTCCAAGACCTCCCCATGAAAGGCTGACAATTGCTACTGTATCTCCACATTTAAGTCTTTTAGGCTTAATCATACTCTTCATCTCCATTATTAATATCAAATAATTCTATTTACATATTCTTCTTCATATAATATCTTCTATGATTTTCTGGACAATCATCTAATACTCCAAAAATTTCATACCCTTGCTTTATATAAAAATCTTTTGCTTGAAAATCAAAAGTATCTAAATGAATTAACCTACAACCTCTTTTTGCTGCTATTTCTTCAATCTCAGTTAGAAGTTTTGTGCCCAATCCTTCTTTTCGATAATTGACGTCAACCCATAAGGAATCTATATATAAACAATTCCAACAATACATTTTGCTATTTATTCCTGCTATAATCTCACCTTTATTATTTTTAATATTTTTATTTATCCATATAAAAGGCTTCTCTTGAATTTGTGGAACTTTAGATAAATTGAACTTTACTAATTTATCTATAATTAGTTCTGCTTCATCTTCATTGCTTTCTTTTATAATATAATTCTCCATAGTAATATCTCCTTAATTTCATCTATATTTTATATTATTATACTTTTTTCTTTATGCTTTAAGGAGAACCACTGTACTTAATTTATATATCTTGTCTGGTCATACATTTCTTAGTACCTGAACCCACTATATTTTCTATCGATTTTACCTTGTAGCTGATGCTATTATAATGGATGGTCACCTGCACCTATTATATTTTCTATCAATGCAATTATTCCATATCTATTATATGCATCCATTCACTTGAATTATAAAAAATAAATGTAGTGTTATTTATATTAGTGATTATTTAATCACCAAAAGATTAATCAAAATTCTTTTTTCAAATATACCATATCAATTAATTGCTTCCCACATTCAAATATTGGGTGATCATAATTATCAATGAAAAAATTCTCAATTCTATGTGATTCAACAAATCCACATCTTTTATAAAAAGGTACTGTTAATGGACTATCACCTGTTCCAACATACATAACATCACATTTATCCTTGTAATATTCAAATATATATTCAATAAGCTTTTTTCCATATCCATGACCATGATATTTTTCATACGTTGCAATATTCTTTAGTTCATATATTCTATCATCTTCTTTGGTCACCACACATATGCCTTTTAAATCATCATCATATAATGCAAACATATCACCTCGCTTAATATATTTATCAATCATATTCTCTTGTTCATCTGCTAGTAATAGTAAATCCAAAAATCTTTTTTTATTATTTTCAATAAAATCAATTCTCATATTTAACCTCCACTTTATATAGAAGAATAAAAATTCCTAAATTCTAAAGTTCTTAAGAATTTTAGAATTTAAGAATTTTTATTCTTAAATTCTCTACTAGTATAATTGTCCACATTATAATAATCACTAACGAATAGATTTTTTAAAAGATACATATTTACATTTTTTTATCTTTCTTAAATGATATAACTACTACTCTATGAATCTCCCCATCAAAACTGTATCATAATATTTTCCATCCTTATGAAATCTATCATTTTTTAATACGCCTTCTTCTACAAATCCATATTTTTTATATAAATTAATTGCTTTTGTATTTGTATTCACAACATTTAATGAAATTTTTTTAATTCCAACATTATCAGCCCAAGTCAAAACATTCTCTAATATAATGCCTCCTATATATAATATATCTATTTCAAATTTCATTATTTTCATAACAGCTTGGTTTAATCTATTTAATACAAAATTTACTCATATAAAATTATTATAAAGCTTTTTCAAAACATTTCAAGTTTTCCCAAATTACATTTTCAAAGTGAAATTTTGTTATTCCAACATAAGTATATCCTAACTTAGGATACATAATGCTTGCTGGCGTATTACCTTCATAAGTATCAAGACGTATTACCTTTGCTTCTTGCTCTCTTGCATAATCTTCACAGAACTTTACAACTTCTTTTCCTTTCCCCTTACCATAAACACTTGGACTAATGCAAAGGGTATGAATAACTCGTACATCCTTAGGTTCTGCTTTTGTTATCCAGTTAATATTTTCATATTCTTTAGGCTGAATACTATTTAATACAACACATCCGACCACCTTATTATTTTCTTCGCAAACAAATAAAGTTTTCTCTTCAAAAGCCTTTTCTGCATACTCTATGGTTGGATATAATCCTTTTTGCCAATTAGTATAAGATACTGTTTTTTCTTCATATTCTAGTATTTCATTATAAATTTGTTCTATATGTTTCAAGTCTTCTTTAACTGCAATTCTTATCATTTCTTCTTTGCCTCATTTATTCTATATATTCAATATTATTATCATCACACCATTTTATTGCAATTTCTCTTTCTGTGTCCTCTCTATAGTCATACCATTCATTAATAAGCTCTTTATCTTGAATTATTTTCTTGATTTGATGCAGTTTTGTGTTTTCATCAGATGAATTTATATCTAAATTATTTTCTAAGGAAATATCACTAAAAGAATTGCAAAAATCCATCATCATTTTCAATTCATATAATTCGTCTTTTTGTGGAAGCTGAATATAATCATCTGGATTTTCTTTTAAGTCTTGTAGATTACATATAAGATCTCTTTCCCATTCTTCAAATTCATCAATTTTGTTTATGTCCTCTGCACTATAAGTTGAAGTACTAAAATCTTCTTTATAAATAATTACTCCAGTTTTCTTATTATAAAAATGATTTAATAATTCATTTTCAAATTCTATTGCCTCTATAACATCTTTTAAATAAACCTTCATCTATATACCTCATTTAGTTTTTCACTTATTATATCATAAGAATTTCTAAAAAATCATTAAATGTATTCAGTAAAATATCTTTCTATAAAACTTCTTACCTATCAAACCATTTTTTCTTCATTTGGTTTAAAAAACCTTCTGTAATCGGAAAACCTGAACTTTCTCCTATAACTGCATCAATATGACAATATGGACATATAGCAGTTCCATTTTTATCTGTTATCCATTCTTCAATTTCCGACGTATTAAAAATTCTTCCACAATAAAAGCATCCACAAACCTTATCCTTTTCAAGTTCATTTTTGTGATTAATTGAAAATCCATGTGCATAAAGTAAATCATATTTCTCTTTATCTCTCATATATACTATCCTCCCTATCAACCCTTCTTATTTTTCAATATTATTTAAATATATAATCATTATACTATAATTGGTAACTCATATTATTAATACCATCAGTAATATAAGTTACTAATAATTTTTTTAATTTTCTTAAATTTCTACAATTTTTAAAATCTCATGCATATATACTATATATAAGTATGTAAAACATACGTTCTACAATTAATATACAAAAGGAGGTGAAATTTATGGACTACAATTATATTGAAAGCTTAGTTATAAGCGCTAAGGAAGGTGACAATCTCTCAAAAGAACTTTTAGTAGAAGAATTTAAACCGTATATATTAAATATTTCTAAAACTACTTATATATATGGATATGATATTTTTGATATCCAAAATGAATGTTATAGAATTCTGTTTAAATGCCTTAACTTATATAATCCTGAAAAGCATAGATTTGTTGCTTATGCTATTGTTGGTATAAAACAAAGCTTAAATAATCTTATTAGAAAGGATAACTACAGAAGCAAATTTGAGGGCAGAAAAGTATTTTCTCTGCTAGATGATGAAAAAGACTCATTAGTATGTGATGAATTAAATCCTGAAGAAGCTCTTTGTGAAGCATCTTATTATGAATATTTAGCTAAGATAGTTGATACTCTAAATAAAGAAGAAAGGGAACTTATATCCTTTATTTTCTATAAAGGTAATACTGTTAAAAATTATGCTAAACTTAAAGACATGTGCTATACAACTGCTATTTTAAAACGAAAAAATGTTTTAAATAAAATATATACCCATCTTTCAAGGGCTAGTATATAAATTAAAAAATATCTTTAACACTACATTAAAACATTATTTAATGGAGATGATTTTTTGAAAAGGCTGATTAAATAAAAATCACTAGATATATAATACCTAGTGATTTTTATTTTTATACTTATATTGTAGCTTTGTCCCATAACCCATGTAAATTACAGTAAGCATATGCTGAAACAACTTCATCATTCTCAGAAAGCATAAATTCTGCTACTGGTTTTTGTCCAATTTCTAACTTCTTTAATTGACTTCCTTGTTTTGTTTTTAATAAAACCCATTCAATAAAGTGTTCTTCTAACATTGGATGTTCAACCTCTCCAACAATTACAGTTACTTTATTCTTATCAATTTCTATAACTGGTATATGTTTTTCTGTTGCAGCTTCTACTGATCTAGCAGTAATTTCTTCAAATTCACTACCTAAATTTCCAAGTGCTAATTCACCACTTCCACTAACAACTATACCATTTTTATTATTCTTATTTATATAAAATCTTTCATTCATTTACTTTACCTCCAAAATTTAATAACTTTTCTATAACTGTATTATACACTAACCAATAATAATTAGCAATAGATAATTATTATTTCTTAACTCTTTTTTAAATTATTCCTTTATTCTAGTAATATCAACATCTTTAATAAAATTATTAAAATTATACAGAATCATAACCTGATCAAAGTTATTTTCATATACATATTCACTTACCTTTTTAGAAAATGACCTTAAATCAACTACATGTATTTCTTTAAAGTTTTGTGTCAAAAATGGAATCATACAATTGGCATATGAATCTTTAAATACAAGAAGCTTATCTTTACTTGAACTATTGATATTTTTAATAATAGTTAAAGGATTATTTCCATACAAAAATAAAGAGTATTTATCTCTTATATTTAACTTAGATTCATCATATAAGGTGTTATAATTCTTTTCATCAATTTCCATGTTAATTCCCGGGAAATAATAATAAGTTATAGTATCGAATTCATACTTAAAAGGTTTTGCCTTAGAATAATATGTACCTAGGAAGTTTTCAGCTATATTTTTTTCATATTCCTTTAAGTAAACAGTCTCTCTGCCAATACTCTTTACATATTCTGAGTAAGCTAAATAAGCACCTTCTGTAGTCCAATGATGATCTGTCTTATAATATAAAAGTTCATCATCCTTTTTATCATTCATAATTTTTATAAGATCAATATTTTCTGTACCTTTTAGCTTGTTATATATATTATTTATTTCTTCTTTTGCATTCAGAATTGGTACAAATCTTGGTAAATATTTTTCGTATACTGTATATGAATTAGGAGCTATCATTACAGTTACTTTAGCGTCACTATTTTCTGCAAATTTATTGATTGCATTTATATTAGATGCTACTCTATTTTCATCAAATGATGTAATCTTTTCAAATAAAAAAGCTTCTTTTCCATAAATAATATTGTTATTTTCTACTTTTCCTAAAACATATTCACTTCTTGACTTTAAATCTATCCACATATCTCTGCCTATAAACTGATCGCTAATATAATTTTCATACTTTTTAGAAAAGTTTCCATCAAAATATCTTTTTAATGAAAACTCTGGCTTACTTTTTAGACTTCTATTTTCAAGTTCTGAGAAGTTCTTATGTGGATTAAATATATCTAAAACAGTAACTCCTAGAAGTACAATAAGAAAGCAATATAATAATAAGTTCTTCTTCATAATTTCCTCCTAGAATCTAAAATATAAAAATGGATTATATGTTTCATCTACCAAATAAGCAATACTTATAATAAATATAGACATCAAAATTACTGTCCTTATTATTTGTATATTTACTGCTGACTTTGATCCTGATTTTTGCATTTCTTCAAATGTTATTTTTTTCTTTATCTGAATACTTTCTGTTGACTTTAGTTTAAGAGTATTTTCAATCTTTAAATAAAGATTTGAAGCTATTGGCAGTGAAAAGATTATTCCTATAACTAAAGAAATTCCATAATTTCTAACATAATAAATATATTCTGTCCCACCATTATATATAAATAGCTTAGTGAAATATATTCTTATATTTTCAAAGTCTGTAATTGCAAATATAGTCCATCCTATTAATAGAAAAAACAAAGTATATATATGAGACAATACTCTATACTTATTTAAAACATTTATTAATCCCATTTTTTCTATACATATTAAAATAAAGAATAAAATTCCCCAAAGTATAAAGTTAAAACTTGCTCCATGCCATAACCCCGTTAATGTCCAGACTATGAATAAATTTATTATTGTATGCACCTTGCCTTCTCTATTTCCCCCTAAGGGTATATAAACATATTCCTTAAACCATGAACCTAAAGTAATATGCCACCTTCTCCAAAATTCTGAAATACTCCTAGATATATAAGGATAATTAAAGTTTTCTCTAAAATTAAATCCAATCATCTGTCCAAGTCCTATAGCCATAAGAGAGTATCCACTAAAATCAAAATAAATTTGAAGAGAAAAAGCAAGTATTCCAAGCCATGCTAAAGGTGTTGATATGTTATTAAAACCTGTATTTTCAACCTCTGTCCAAAGCATACCTATATTGTTTGCTATAAGAACTTTTCTTCCAAGTCCAAATATAAACTTCTCTATTCCATCCTGAACCTGTTCAAAAGATATATTTCTATGTTTTATTTCTTTTTGTATATCTGAATACTTTACTATTGGACCTGCAATAAGCTGAGGAAATAATGTAACAAATGCAGCAAAGTTTATTATATTTTTTTCTGGCTTAACTTTACCTTTATACACATCAATACTGTAGGACATTGTTTGAAATGTGTAAAAACTTATTCCAAGCGGCAGTGTTATATTAACTTTACTTAATGCCAAATTAAAAATGGTATTTATATTTTCAATGAAGAAATTTAAATATTTAAATATAAATAATATTCCTAAATTAAATATAAGAGAAAGGCATAATATACTTATGCCCTTCCTCTTATATTTTCTATATTTGTAAATAAAAATTCCTGCACTATAATCTACTAAAATCGAAGCTATCATTATTAAGAAATACTTTCCTTCGCCCCACGAATAAAATATTAAGCTTAAAATAGTTAATACTGAATTTTTGTATTTCATTGGCGTTAGATAATAACAAATAAGTGCTATTGGCAGAAATCTAAATAAAAATAAAATGCTGCTGAAAACCATTTATCTTAATGCCTCTTCAAAAATATCTACTGCCTTTTCTGCACTATTTTTATTCCCCTGTTCATAATCTGGAATTATAAATAATCCAACATAATTACCAACATTCTTTATTTCTGCATCATCTATAGCTTCACTTTCTCCTGGATAAAATGCATTTGCTCTTTTGTCTTCTATTACTTTTTCAAATGCCTCTTTTACTGAATCAACCTTTCCATCTTTTGCTTTTGCAACAGCTATTGTTTCAATTCCTGTATTTACTACACCAGTTTCTATTGTAGCTTCCTCAACATCATCCATATTCAAATGAAAGTTTTCTGAAAGCATATCACCTTCAACTACTTGTGTAGCTCTTAATTCTACTCCACTTTTTATCTTCTCTACAACTTCTGCTGTAGAAACATGTCGCGGCTTATCCTTGTTCATAACAGAATTTGAACATCCTGTAATCATTCCAATTATCATAACTATTGTTATTATTTTTCCTAATATTTTTCTCATTTGTATACCTCTTTTCTTTTGTTAGTTGTGTTCTTCTTTAGCATACTATTTGTTTTATTATTTGATTAATTTGTTGTAAAAATACATCTAAATATACTTTCCTAATATAGTTTGTAGATTCTAATATTTTTATTAATGGCCTAAATCAAAATTAATAAGACTGCTGTTTTTACATACTCTTCTTATTTCATTTCTTACTTCCATAAGAGCAAATCCAAGAAAATTTTTCCCTTGCCATTTAAGCGGATTATTAACATTTTCAAAGCTTTCTGACATCTGTATTCCCCATATATTATCATATGGGCTTGCCTCTACTAAAACAGAATCTCCTGTTGAAAGAAGAAAATCCTTTAGCCTTTCATTTTCCATGAATTTATAGTAATTTCCATTAAGGACAATAGAATACTTAACTTCATTCCATATATCTTCATCAAAGTTTCTAACTTTACGTCCAAGAGCTTTTATCTCTTTCTGGTTATTACTATTCATTATCTTTTCTTCAATTTCACTATCTCCAAAAAGTCTTGCTTTTTCCGCCATCATATATTGTTCCATAAATAAATATTTCTGTATTCCTACATCAAAACGACTTGGATACCATTGACTTAAACATGATTTTGTTACTTTATTACCACTTTGATGATGTCCCCAGAAAAATAAAAAATCAATGTTTTTATTTTTATTGTAATCTGAAATTAAGTCTTCAAGTCCATATTCTGGCTTTCCATCTTTATTCCATTTTAAAACCCAATATTTATCTCTTCTAAAAATATTACCTTCTCTTCTTTCCCATACCTTTGGCTCAGGAAATTTTTCATTATACTCTCTCTTTTCATCATCACTTAATTTACAAAACCATCTGTATTGCTCCATTGAATAACTTTCACCATATCCCATTCTCCATCCAATACTTCCATTTGGAATATTAGGATACATGAGCCATAAAGGCGCATAAATATTATCTTTCATCATAAAATTATTCCCCATTCTTTATTCTATAAAATTAATTATCAGCTATTATTTTATTTCTAGTTACCTTTTTTAAGAACCATTGTAACCCATTCATTAGTTTTTGTTTTCTTTACTAAATTGTAACCCTGATTATTTAATTCTGAATAAATTTCATCACTGCTCCACTCAACAAGGCCAGATACATAAAGTATTCCATTATCCTTTATTACATTGTTAATAAGCTCCATAGATGATAATGTTTCGTCTCCACCTATGTTAATAAATACTACATCAAATTTTTCATCTACAGATAATTTTTTTGAAGTAACATCATTAACAATTACATCTATATTTTGTATATTATTAAGACTTGCATTATATAAAACTTCACTTGTTACATCTCTTATATCTACAGCAGTCACATGATTAGCATTTCTTAATGCTGCTGCTATACTAAGTATTCCAGAACCTGTTCCTAAATCAAATACATTTAATCCTGAAAAATCTTCTTCTAATATATATCTTAGTAAATCCTGAGTTGTTTCATGTAATCCAGTACCAAATGATCCCTGAGACTCAAAATTAATTTTTCCTTTTTTATAATAAATTTCAGTATTTGGTTCTGCAATAACCCACCCATTTTTTAAATCAACAGGCTCAAAAGGCTGCTGCCAGTTATCTTCCTTGATTTCTGATAACTTTATATTATCTTGTATATTTAAAACTTTCTTAATTTCTTCAATATGCTTAATACAGCTTTCTCTATCATCTTCTAAGGGATAAACCTTTAAATCCACAAATTCATTTTCTTTTTCAAAAAATCCATACCCATTAGAATCTACTGTCACTTCATAAGGAGCTTCGTAATAAGTGGAATGTAGTCCTATACCTATAAGCTTATTTAATATCACATCAATTTCTGAATGCTTTACTTTAAATGATATTTCAAACATAAATTCACCTCATTAGATATTTATTCTTTGATAATTATACAATAAATATTAAAGATTTTTAAATATATATGTTTTTATAAATTATCTATATTGAAACTATAATAATTACTATGGTTTATAGTATGAGCAAACCATTCTGATTTTTAGATAATTACACAAATAATATTTAGCTAGCCTCTCTAAGAAAGTTACAGCATTCAGGCAAATTTGAAAAATACAGTTAATAAAAAAGCAACCTATTAAAATCCAAATTTTAGTTTTCTTTAGTTTTTTTTATATTTTTATAACTTTTTATAAATAAATCTATCTAATTACTTTTATAAAATTATTTTACTTTGTATAGTTAATATTGTATTATTTTATTGATAAACAATACATAAGGAGAAAAAAATGAACAATACTATTAACACTAAAAACATTTTAGACACTATAAAAGCATCAATTCCATACATAAATATCTTTTTTGATAATGATATTGAAATTCTATTAACTGATAAAGAAAAGGTGTTATATTATCAAGGGAGTAATGAAATAGATGCAAAAATTTCTGTTGGCAGTGAAGCAGGAAAATTTGTTAAAAATGCAATGGAAAAAGGCAACGTAGAAATAGAAGTACTTCCAGAAGATTTTATAGGTGTAGCTTTTAAATCATATATGGTACCGCTTAAAGAAAACAACGAAGTTATAGGCTGTATTGCAATAGGAAAAAGCCTTTCTAAAAAAGATAAAGTAAACAAAATAACTGATAATTTAATATACGAGATTAATTCAATTACAAATAATATTGAATATATTTCATCTGGCATAAATGATTTATCTTCTGTAAATACTGAAATAATTAATGATGTAAAAAATGCAGATGAAATGACTTCTGACACTGATCAAGTTATAAATTTCATAAAAGGTATATCATCTCAAACAAATCTATTAGGATTAAATGCATCCATTGAAGCAGCAAGAGCTGGTGAAGCTGGTAAGGGCTTTAGTGTAGTTGCAAAAGAAATAAGAAATTTATCCAATTCTTCTAAAGAATCTATTAGTAAAATTGAAACTGTAATTAACAATATTTCATCATCAGTTAAAAATATAAATGATAAAATTTTAAATGCTGATGATATTTCAAAAAAACAAGTAGATGCTTTATCTAAAATCACAGAAGCAATAAATAAATTAAATGATACAGGAGAGATTTTAAGACAAGTTTCTGAAAGTCTATAATAAAATTTTGGCAATGTAGGAATATTGGTGTAAACAAATTTATCGAAAATCTAAATTTTAGATTTTCTTAGATTTCATGGTAAAGGTAAGTTACACTCAATATCTATCCTACATTTAATTTTTATAAAAACTTCTCTTATTTATTATACAATTCTCAGTATCAATTTTAAGTATTATATTCTGAACTATACTTAGTATTAATCTTACTCGTAAGATAATATAGCTCCTGTATTAGCATTTATTTTATAACTATATTCTTTATTATTATAATGGAATTCTATATCATATTCTTGAACACCATTATCATTCTCTAATTCAGATTTTTCAAATGAAACTTGATTTGCTGATAATCCAGCATGATTTAATGCTATTTCTTTTGCCTTTTCTACTGAAATATTATTAGTATTAGTTGTAGTACTATTTGATCCACTATTATTAGTTCCATTGTTATTTGTTGTATTTCCATTATTATAATTTTCTATGTCATGATCATAACTTAATATTTCTCCATTAGCTGCATTAATTTCATAGTCATACTCTGTATTATTATTATGAAATTCTATTTCGTATTTTTGAATACCATCATCATTGTCTAATTCTGATTTTACAAATGAAACTTGATTTGCTGATAATCCTGCATGGTTTAATGCTATTTCTTTTGCCTTTTCTACTGAAATACTACTAGGATTATTTGCAGTATCATTTACTGTATTGGGATTAGTTCCACTATTAGTAGTTCCACTATTAGTAGTTTCATTATTGCTTTCATTAGTCGTAGTTCCATTATTATTTGTTACATTTTCATTATTATAATCTTCTATTTCATTATCATAACTTAATATTTTTCCATTAGCTGGATCAATTTCATAGTCATATTCTGTATTATTATTATAAAATTCTATTTCATATTTTTGCATGCCATTATCATCATCTAATTCTGATTTTACAAATGAAACTTGATCTGCTGATAATTTTGCATGGTTTAATGCTATTTCCTTTGCTTGTTCTATTGAAATATTACTAGTATTAGTTGTGCCTCCATTATTGTTTGTCATATTATCGCAGGCTACTAAAGTAAGACTGCTTATTATTATAATTGCTGCTAATTTTAATTTTTTCATCTTGTCCTCCTTATAAATACTTTACTTCATAAGTATTTTGTGCTATTTTTTTATTTCTAAAAAAATATTATTAAAATTCTTTTTTATAATTATTGTTAATATATACACTTCTTTTTTATTATTGTATTTTATTTAATTGTAGATAAATATTGTAAGCAGTTATTTTAAATCATTTATATGTTCTTTTGCTTTTATATCTTTATTAATTATTATTAACTTTCTTGAAAAAGAAAAAAGAAGAACTACCTCCACACATGAATTTAGTTCTTCTTCAATATTTATATATATTACTACTTAATTATTTTCTTTTCGGATTTTTAGGAAACCATCCTTTCTTAACCCTTTCTTCTTGCTCAAATATTTCCTTTATGCTCCAAAAGCAAGTAAAGCCTAAAACTCCAAGCAAAATACTTATCATATCATTTTCACAAAATAATGATATAAGGACAAATATTAATCCTGTTATTAAAAATACAGGCCAAATTTTTTTAGTAAAAAAATATTCTGCTTTAATCACAATAGGATGAAATACTCCAATAATAAAAAATATAGCTACCCCCATAATTATTCCATTAAACTGCATATTTATCTCCTTATTACTTAAATACTTTTTTGAACTTTAAGCAAGTCCAAATTACATTTTACTTCTAAATTATATCATAATAATAATATTTATCCATAATCAAATCTTATCTAATTTTATTACTATAAATTAGTATAAGTGAGATTTAAATATGAAAAAAGCTGCTACAAATTCTCTTTGTAACAGTCTTTTTAAAATATCCATTGCTATCTTAATCAATCATTTTCTCATCTACTCGCCATATGTTTTACTATACTTAACCTCAACATTTATCTTAGGATGCTCTTTACAAAATTGGCTAATTACAAAATAACAGCTTGGACACGGTTCCCATTTACTATATAAAATAAGCTTTCCTTCATTCTTTAGTTCTTTTGATTCTATTTGCTTATGTATTTCTTCGAATATCTTTTTTTCGCTATCATTAACTCTATTATATCCCGTTCCTAATTTGCCCAATTTATTGACCTTATTACTTTTAAACTTTGCTTCTTTAAGTGGTGGGGCTGTGCAATAATCTTCTATATCGTTACTACCACTTATTGCTTTAAATTCTTTATTATCATATATTGCTAATGCTATATTTATAGAATCCTGCAAAGTTTTGCTTTGATCTATTTTAAATACATTCTTTTCTTTTTCATCAACCTTCATGTACTTACTTATATTCTTTCGTAAACGCTGTATTCTTGGTATGTTATTATTCAAATGATCATGATACTCCACAGTACCTTCCTTTGGTTTAATATAATTATAATTTATCTTTTCAGGCAATTCTATGAATATTGTTTTAGTTCTTGTTTCAGCATTATATTTTTCTTTTATATCTGGTTTATTAATAAGAATCATCTTTTTTAAAAGCTCAATATCCTTTGCATAGATATAGTGCTTATCTATTTCTTTTTCTAAGTATCTTAACTTTTCTTCTTCTTTTTCACTTATTACTCTACATACATTACTTTTTGTTTTTTCTATATTCTTTATAATATGCTCAATATTCTCCTTATGACCTACCTCACGTTCATATTCAATTCTATCTATATATAATTTTTTTACATGGCTTATTTTTTCACATAATTTATTATGCTCTTCTTCAAATAATACCAGCTTTTCTACATAATCTATAAAATCTTGAACATCATTTACTTTATATGTAATCTCATTGTTATTAATGCAGCTATTCAATCTGTATTCTACACTTCTATCTAATTTAAAAATCTCTGCAATTTGTTCTCTAAAACCTTCTTCATCAGCTTCATTTATATCATAGCCTTCTTTTTTTAATGCATCTCTAAATTCATATAGATTATTAATTTTTATTCTATCTTTTTTCATGCTCTTTAAAACTTTATTTTTCTGCAATATATTTATTTTCTTCTTCACCATAAAACTTAAACTCTCCATTTCCTTTAGAATACTTTATGGCATTATTAATAAACTGATTTAATTTCTTTATAGAATAATAATATTATTCATACCAATACAATTTGAAGCCATGATTAATTATCATAGAATTTTTTGGTGCTTGCTTCAAAATCTTAATAGCTTTTATAACTTGAATTACATTGGATAATATAAATATAGAACAAAATATCATAATAGAATATGATAAATAAAAATTTAAATCAAATATGCCTATTGCCCATAATATATTAGGAATTAATCCCAAAAGTAATATAGGTAATAAATTAATTAAAACATATCTTTTTCTTGAAGTAGAACCATTACAATGTATAAAAATAGTTAATGATTTAACATGTATCCATACTTCTTTTTCTAGTTCATTATTATAAAGCATGTAGGTTGAAACAAATGCACATAACATATAAAATATAATGCTTACAAGCAATACTAATATACAGCATATAGTCAAAATAACAATATCAAATTCTAAAATAAATCCCTTACTAAAAAATATTACTAAATTAATCATAAATATAAATGGCATAAACAAAATTGCAAATAAATTCATCTCAGCTATTCCAGTAGGTGCATTAATCCTTTTAGCATTTTCAGGTAATAATGCCCCATCCAAAAGCTGACTTTCATTTTTATAACTCCCTTTAAATTTGATATTATACATGTCTTCCCCATTATTATGTTATCTATAATACTCACCATTCATTATACCTTTTTATAGATTGACTGTATATAAATGTAATTTAATTATTAAAAATATTTACTATTATCACATTATTTTTAATATGATTTTCTATTAAACAGTAAATTATTCATGAAAAAAATACTATACTTAAAAAAAGAAGCTATCGTTAACGGATTTTTTAACCCATTAATGCGATAGCCTCATATATCTGCTAAAATAGCAGCATTATTCATAGCATAACAAATTCTAAAATTTAACTATTATACTTTCACCAACAGTAACTTCGTTTTCTGCTAATAATTTTATATTAGGATAATCTGAACAATTAGTTATTATAAGCATAGTATCTGTCAGAAGCCCTTTTTCTTTTATCAAATCTAAGTCAAATTTAATAAGATTATCGCCTTGTCTAACTTTATCTCCTACTTTCACAAAAACTTCAAATCCTTCTCCATTCATTGATACAGTGTCAATTCCCACATGTATAAGTGCTTCAACTCCATTTTCAAATCGAATTCCTATTGCGTGTTTAGATCCATCCATAACTAATGTTATTTCTCCATCTCCTGGTGCCTTTACTAAATTAGTAGTTGGAATAATAGCTACTCCATCTCCCATCATTTTTGATGAAAAAACCTCATCATTAACCTCACTAATATTTATACATTTTCCTGATAAATAAGCTTTTAATTCTAATCCTTTTTCTTTCTTCTTTAAAAATGAAAACATATTTCTCCTCCTATATCATTAACATTTGTATTTCAGTATAACTACTATTCATATATTCTTATATTCTTAAATTCTTAAATTCTTAAATTCTTAAATTCTTAAATTCTTAAATTCTTAAATTCTGGGCATTTTACTTCTATAAATAAGCTTATAGTTCTTCTTTACTTATTTTTTCTGCCAGTTTCAAATTATTTTTATATCAATAAATATTATTGAAAAAAACGGGAAAACACTTTTACAAACTCCAAATACTTCTGCATATGAGCAAAATCTATGTTAATAAGAAATAAACCATAAAAGGAATTGTTACTACTGATAAAACTGTAGTTATAAAAACACCTATAGATGCTGCTTTTACATTTCCTTTATATTGAGTTGTCAGCATTACAATCATTGATCCTGCTGGAAGTGCTGTAGCTATTGTTAGTTGTGCAATCAAAAAACTATCATTTGTAAATAACTTAGCTGTAAAATATGCAATAAATGGCATCATAATTAATTTTATGAATGATACTATATATATTTTCACATTACTAAATACATACTTTATTGGTATAAGAGCTAATGAGGATCCTATTAATATCATTGATAATGGAATAGTTATATCCCCCACCATAGTTAATATGTTTTGTATAATATGTGGAATTTCTATATCCAGTAAAAATATTAACAATGCAATTATTGCTGCAATAACTCCTATATTTAAAACATCTTTAATTTTGAATTCTCTTTTTGAATCTCCTTTTTTTTGAATCATATATACTCCATAAGAGTAAATCAAAACATTAAATGGCATATGTAAAATTGCAGAAGTAAAAATAGCATAATCACCATACAAAGCTCTAAGAACAGGATAACCAATAAAAGATGTGTTAGTGAAAATGAGCATTAATGAATATATATTGCCACTCTCATCATTTAAATGAAATAAATTAATTATTATTTTAGAAAAAATAATTAAAACTGCATATAATAAAATTCCAACAAAGAAAATTTTAATAATTTGCATCTTATCTGTCATTTCATTTGTACCACAAACAGAACTAACAACTAAAACTGGCCCTGTTACTTTTACTATTAATTCTGATAATACGCTATTAGATTCCTCTCTCAATATCCTCAGTTTATTTAACACATACCCAATGAGCATTATTACAAATAACACCACCATAGTCTCAACTAAAACCATTATATTCATAGATAATTCCTCTTTCTTGCAATTTATATTTCCTTTTGATAAACTTAATTTTGTAGTTATGAAAGGAGCGATATTTGTTGTTAAATTCTATTGATAATAATATTTTTAATACTCTTACACAAAGTGAAATATCCATATTACAATACATAGATAACCATAAATCTGAAGTTTTAAACATGAGTATCCATGAATTATCAGATAAAGTATTTTTCTCAACAGCTACTATTTTACGTTTGTGTAAAAAATTAAATTTTAGTGGATATTCTGAACTAAAATTTTCATTAAAAAATAGTACACATTCACAAGTAGCAATTAATAACACTCCTATAAATAACGAAAATGTATTATTAGATTTATATACTCAAGTTGAAAATACCAGTCGACTTCTTGATACAAAAAATATAGAAATAGTGGTAAATTATCTTTTAAGCGATAAAAAAATTTATTTATTTGCTACAGGCATTACCACTATGGTTTTTGAATATATGCAAAGATACCTCTTAGCTACTGAGCGTTCTACCACTCTGTATAAGACAAATGAAATAGCTTGTCACTCTGCTCAAAACTTAACTGATAATGATGTTTTAATTCTAGCAAGTTCTACTGGATCTGATTCTTCCATGTTAAAAGCTGCTAGAATAGCTAAGAGTAATAATGTACCTATTATTGCAATTGCTCCACTTACAAATAATCCATTATCACAAATTGCAGATATTACATTGTACTTTTTTTCAAGAGATCGTATCTTTTCTAATTCTGATATAAAAAGTAGAACTTGTATTTTTTATATTATTGATATGATACTGCAAAATTATCTTTGTTGTCTAACTCAATCAAAAACCGATATATAACACTTAAAAGGATGGGGATTATTAATGATAAATAAATTTGATGTTAAAGAAATACAATCCTTGACTTCAAATGAAGAAGATGTATTACAATATATTTTTTCTAACAAAGATAAAGTTATAAAAATGAATATCAATCAATTAGCACAAAATACTTATGTATCTACTGCAACTATCTTGCGTTTATGCAAAAAATTAAATTTGAAAGGATTTAATGATTTAAAATTTCAAATAAAGTCTGATTCATTAACTCAAAATAGTTCATTATCAAAAAATATAGATGATTCAATTAATGTTGAGTCAAATACCATTGTTTCAAACAGTCTTGAAAAATTGAAAACTACTATCTCAAATTTAAATTTAGATGATTTGAACTACATTGTTGATTGTTTATGTAGTAATAAAAATATTCATATCTTTGGCAGAGGTCTTACACAAATGCCTTTAGAGTATTTTTATAATATATTATTATCTTTAAATAGACCTTGTACATTTTATATTGATCCACCTCTTCTTTATCGTGATGCTTTACATATGAGCACAAATGATGTTCTTATAATAGGAAGTTCTGGCGGTTCTACAGTTCCCATTGTGAAATCAGCCGCTTTAAGCAAAGCTAATTCTGCCACTGTAGTTGCAATTACTTCAAACTATGAAAGTGAATTATCTAAAATAGCAAATATAGTTCTACATGGTGAGACTCAAAACAAAAATTTTTATGGTATAGATGTTAATTCAAGATTATCTATACAATTTATTGTGGAATCTATATTAGAACTGTATGTAAATAGATTAAAAAATGAAACTAATGTAAATTAATAAAGAAGAGCAACATTTAACAGCTGCTCTTTTTATTTTTTCATAGGTTTCTCAAAGAAGCCTATAGGGTGCTTTAGTACTTTTATTTTTTCATAGCTTCTTTTACTTGTTTTGCAACCTTCTCAACTTTAGGTCCATAAATAACATGAATATGAGTTGCTGATGGTTTTACAATTCCCATGGAACCAGTAGATTTTAATAAAGGTTCATTTATTAATGACATATCTTTAACATCAACTCTTAATCTTGAAATACAGTTATTAACTGCTACAATGTTATTAAATCCACCTAATCCATCTATAATTTTTGTCGCTAAAGCAGTTGCACCTTGTGAATTTTCTTCAATTGAAGTGCCTTCTTCTCCTTCATCTTCATTTACATCAATAGAAATGTTCTTTTTTATAAAATACCATTTGAAAACGAAGTAGTAAATAATTGCAAATGCGATACCTACTAAAATTACTATATGCCAATTTGATCCTGGAACTAAAACACCATAGATTAAGTAATCTATAATACCTCCTCCAGTATTTCCTATACCAACATTTAGTAAACTTAATAATCCAAAAGATATGCCTCCCATAACAGCATGGAAAAGGAATAATGGTGGAGCAATAAACATAAATGCAAATTCTAAAGGTTCTGTAATTCCAGATACAACTGATGCTGCTACACCAGCAATCATTAATGCTTTTACCTTTTGTTGTTTTGTTTTAGGTGAAGTTTTATAAATTGCATAAGCTGCTGCTGGAAGACCAAACATCATAAATGGCATTTTACCTTGACCTAAGAATGCAGTAAATTGTCTTAATTCTGAAACTGGAACTTTGTCAAAGAATTGAAGGAAAATATTTAAACAACCTTCTACACCTTCATATACGCCACCAACAGAAGTAGTACGGAATACACCATTTAATACATGATGAAGTCCAGTTGGAATTAATAATCTTTCTAAGAATCCAAAAATGAATACACCAAAATGTCCTAAGCTAGCTATCATATTTCCTAATCCAGTAATTGCTGAAGAAACTGGAACCCAAACAAATGGTATAACTTGTCCCAAAACCGTCATTGCACTGATAACTACAATTGCGACAAATCTTTTCCCACCATAAAAAGCAATGGCAACTGGGAATTCAATGTTATAATATTTATTATGAAGTATTGCTGTTAAAATACCAGTTAGCATCCCTGCAAATGCGCCCATTTCTATTGTGTCTGTTACACCTAGAATACTTGACATTTTTAATGCACTAAAATCAAAAAATCCCGACCCAATGATTAATGATGCACTTAACAAGAAAACATAATACCCTATAAATCCTGCAAATGCTGCAATCTCTTTTTCTTCTTTAGCTAATCCAAATGCTATACAAATGGAGAATAATACTGGAATCATTCCAAAGACAGTTGATGTAATCGTTTTTAAAGTTGTTATAACATATATAATTACTGTGCCTTGTAAAAATGGAAGCACCTCTTGAATTTGAGGTTTTAATAGTGCAGAAGTCAGTCCCAATAATAACCCAGCTGCTGCTAAGGTTGCAATCGGTAACATTAAGCTTCTACCAAGTGCAGAAAAGAAATCCATTACTCTATTTTGCTTACCCATATTTATTCCTCTTTTCTAAATTTTTTTAATCTTCTTATTTGTCACGAAAATTTTACTATATTAATAAAAAGGTAATATTAACTTACATACAAATTTAGTATATATGTTGAAGACCTAAATCTAAATTAAATGTACAGTATTTATACTCAAGTATTAAATGAATCATATTGTAACATATCTTTTTAAATATTTTATGTGAAAATTTTAATATGGAATTATGATAATACTTATTTATAATTTATCCAGAAAAATATTTTAATCTTAAAATTCTTCATTAATAATACAAATAAATTTATATATTGTTAAATTACCTTCTTAAAAAGTGTTAGTATAATGTTAAATACTATTCTTTATAACTACAATTATTTAAGTTCTGGCCAGTAGCCTTTATTTGCTTCGATTAATGCATCTAATACTTTTCTTGCTTTTTTAGCATCATTAACCAATCTATTTAGAGTAAATGCTTGAAGTGCTTTAGTATAAGATTCTTCAAAATAAGCATCTATTAATAATTTTTCACATGACACTTGATTTACTAATAACCCTAGGTAGAATTGAGGTATATTACCAACTCCCATAGGTCTTGGACCATTGATACCAAGCTCTGCAACCACTTCTACCATAGCATCATCTTGCATATTATTTATTGCTCCATTATTTTCTGTAATAATAATGTATCTTCTATTTTTGTTATAAGCAATTGATTGTGCCACTTCAATCATCATTTCAGCATGAGCATCACTTTCAATCTTAACTTTTCCTTCTGTTGTGCCAGCAGCAATTACTTCTCTACATTCATTGAATACACGAGTTTCTCTGTTAGCCATAACTTCATCAGCTCTTGTAAAGTTAGGATCAAGGTGAGCAGCTTTATAATCTGGGTATAAATAATATTGATCATAAGTGTTTGGTAAGTAATCCGGGAAATCTTCCATAATTTGTTGAACCATTCCATAAGTATCTAACCAAGATTTATCTCTTTGCTCAGCATCTTGTGGTAAGAATCCTCTTTCTTTTATTAATTCTTTTAATTTAGGTAATAAATCTTCACCTGTAGCCTTATCATATATGTGAGTAAACCATCCATAGTGGTTTAATCCAAAGTATACAGGATCTAAAGATTCCCAATCACATCCTAATAAACGGCTACAAGAACGAACAACATTTTCAGGTTGATCACATATATTTAAAATTCTCTTATCATCTGGGAATTCTCTTCTTAATGCTTCTGCAACAATTGCTGCTGGGTTAGAATAGTTAAGTACCCATGCATTTGGAGCATATTTTCTTATGTCATAAATTGCTTTAATCATTTCTTTTGTAGATCTTAGGCCATAAGCCATTCCACCTGCTCCACAAGTTTCTTGACCTATAAGTCCCATGCTTAATGGAATGTGTTCATCTTGTGCTCTCATTGGAAGTCCTCCAACACGCATTTGCATGAATACGAAATCCATATCAGTGTAAGCTTCTGCAACATCTGTAGTATAAACAAATTCAATTTCAGGATATTTTTCTTTCATTAATATTTTTCCGAATTTTCCAATTGGTTCTTGCCTTTCAGCATCTATGTCAAATAAAACTAATTTGTTTAATGGAAATTCTTCCTTTAATCTGCAAAATGATTTTAAGAAACCTGGTGTAAATGTACTTCCTCCACCAACAATAACAACATTATATCTTTTCATAAATAATCACTCCTAATATAAATTTTATAATTAATCCAATTTATTCTTATCTTTGTTTATATAAACTTTTTTAATACGGCCGTTTGTTTTCTATACTCACATTGTATATTATGATATCGTTTTATTCAATAATTCTAAGGACTATAGTCATGAATGATACAGTATGTCACTTATAACTATAATTGTCATTTATAACTGTAAATTAATTCAATAAATCACTGTTAATAGAAATTGTTTTGTATGCTTAACAATAGACATTCCAATAATCTAGAAAATCAATCATTATATTTTTATTTTTGTGCAATATAAACTTTATGATAAATTGAAAACAAAACTAAATTTAGCTACTGACATGGTATCATCAGTAGCCCTTCCACTTGAAAAATATCATGAGAAAGTTCTTATATCTATGTAAAATAATATGAGAGGAGGAAAATGATCATTTTCCTCCTCTCATATTATTTTAATTATTTAGAATGTTTGCATACATGTTTTACAATAAGTTCATATAATGTTTTAACAGGTGCTCCTGTTCCGCCCTTAGGTGTACAATCATTTCCAGAATCCACCCAAGAAGTTCCAGCAATATCTAAATGTAACCAAGGCTTATCTTGCACAAATTCTTCTATAAACATACCAGCTGTAATTGTTCCAGCATTACGCCCACCAGTATTTTTAAGTTCTGCAAAGTCACCTTTATATAATTTTTTAAAGCACTTATCATTTGGAAGTCTCCAGAATTTTTCTCCACTTCTCTTTGCTGCTACTAATAATTCATCATAAAAAGCATCATTATTACTTATTACTCCTGTTATTTCAGTACCAAGGGCTACTAATACTGCTCCTGTAAGAGTTGCTACATCTACTATTTTTTCTACATTTTCTTTTTCAATAATATAAGTAATAGCATCAATTAATGTTAATCTACCCTCTGCATCTGTGTTTAGTACTTCTATATTCTTACCTGCCATAGACCCAATAATATCTCCTGGTTTATAGCTTCCACCTGAAATAGCATTTTCACAAGCTGCTACTACAGCTATTACATTCTTTTCTACTTTATTCTTTGCTAATGCTTGCATTGTACCAATAACAGCTGCTGCTCCACCCATGTCACTTTTCATAGTATCCATAGATGCTGATGGTTTAAGAGAATATCCACCTGTATCAAAAGTAAGACCTTTTCCTACAAGTCCAATTTTTTCATTACTCCTCGGATTACCCATATATCTCATAACTATTAATTTAGGTTCATGAATAGATCCTTTTGCAACCTCTAAAAATGCCTTCATTCCTAATTCTTCTATTTCATTTTTATCTAATATATCTACTTCAAAGCCACTTTCTTTTCCAACTAGAGCTGCACGTTCTGCTAAAGTTTCTGGATATAATATATTTGCTGGTTCATTTACAAGATCACGAGCTAAAATTACACCATCAATAACATTGCTAGCTTCTGCTATTTTTTCTGCCATCTTTTCTGTTTTTTCTTTTGGTGCATTTAATATAGTCACACATGGAGTATAGCTTTCTTTCCCTTTATTATACTTACTGAATTTATACCCTGCTAATTTCACACCTTCAACTATAGCTTTTGTAATAGCACCTGTACATAACCCTTTAACTTCTATAAAGTAAATACCAATATTATCTACATTTAACTTTTCAGCTTGTTTCATAGCTTTAGCAATTGCATTTACAAAGTCGTTTCTTTCTACTTCTTCATATTTACCTAATCCTACAAAAATCTCATAATTTAAATCATTAGTTGTTCTATAAAATACTTGCTCAGTTTTTCCCTCAAATACTTTTTTTGACTTTAACCTTTCTAAAATTTTACTATCTGTTTGTTGATCTTCATATACAAAAGTAACAGTACATTCTAAACTGTTAACATTTAAATCTTTTACTTGTATCATATTTTACTTTCTCCTTCACTTGTTTATTAATTAATAATAATTATTATTACACATTATACCATACTTTTTAAAATTTATTAATATATACCGAACTTATTTTCTGGATTAAAATCTTTGGATACTTTTCTTAAGTAAAGAAATTCATTTGTTAAATTATTTTGATACTAATTAATTCACTTAAAAACAATGCTAAAACATATATTAGAATACCTTTAATTATTGTGTTAAAAAATATACTACTATACATGCAAAATTACTCGACTTGCTTAAAATATAGCTATATTTTAAGCAAGTCGAGTAATTTTATTCATTTATCTGCTTTACATATTGGCATTTGAGGCAATCATTAACTTTCTAAAGCTAATTCAGATTTAAAGTAAATTTCTCTTTTGTATTTAAACATATCCTTATTATAACAAATTTCAATTTATCTCTTTGAGTATTTAAGTATTACAATACCCTTGTCAGCAATATATTCATCCAAATGCAAATCTATTTTAGGATTATTCTCTAAAAACAAAGGTCTTCCACTTCCTAATATTGTAGGAATTATCCCAATTATATATTCATCAATAATATCTGCTTTAAGAAAACTATCTATAAGTACTCCTCCGCCAAATAAGAATATATCCTTACCTTCTTTTTTTCTTTCTTCTTCTATTACCTTGCATATATCACCATTTATAAAATTAATATTATCATGATCTTCTAATTCTTTTGTTGTTGCTACATATACTTTTTTATCTTTAAAGTCATCAAGAAACCCTTGATCATAGCATTTCTTTCCCATAACAACAATATCTATACCTTCAAGAAACTTCTCATAATCCCATTTATTTTGTGTATCTAACCTTTCATCACCATCTCCAACTATCCAGGCAAATCCACCATCTTCATCTGCAATATATCCATCTATACTCATTGCTAAATTTAATATTATCTTTCTTTTCATAAATGTTGCTCCTCTTTAGTTTATATTTAAAATTTATAATTATTTACTACAGACTGATTATAACTAAATATCGTAAATCATTATATTCTTTCTTTACTTCTACTTTATTCCTATTTAGTATATATATCTTAATAAATTTTTTATATGGCCTGTCAAAAAAAACTTACATTTTTTAATTTATTTCGTTAAAATACTAATATAGATACAATATCTAGTAATTATCGAGTAAACTAATAGAATTTGTTTCACTCTAATTCACTGAGGGTTTCAAGTTCTTTTTTTATTTTCTGGTTAAACCATAACATTGATATTCTACTTTTAACTATGAATTTGTTTTTTCTAATTTAGTTTTCGCATTTCTACAAATATAGAATTATCAATGTATCAAATTTTATTTAAATAAATCCATTAAGATAAAAAAAGAATTTGAAGCTATTTGTAATCGAATATTACTTTAGAAATATTGATGTTTATGCATTGATATAGATAATAGTGAATAAAGGGAGGATAAAAAAATGAAAAGAGTAAAAGCAGCATGTATAGTGCAAACACTACACTTTATGTTAAAGGAAGATTTAGGTCATGACTATGCAGTCAAAGCCCTACAACAAGAAGTTGAAAAGTATAAGAATCAACTTAAAAAACGACGTTCTCAATATAAAATTATTTCAGAAAATGAACAACCTGATGGTTCTATTATAATGGAAATCAAAAGGCAATACAATTCATCTCCAGTTGGTGATTATTTAGAATAATTATAACAATTCTTCTACCATATCATATGTATAAAATGCACTATTAGACAAATAATAATTTTGTAACTATTCAATACTAAGGAGAGTAGTATGAATCTAATAACGAAAGGAAGTAAAATTATTATGGGAATTTTAAGCGGACGTCCTCAAAATGAACCTCTACATTATGGAGAAGTATTTGGACTATGGAGCTCTTTATTAGCTGCAAAAGGTGCATTAGACACTTATCAAGTTTTTATTAATCATACTGGTGACCAAGATTTAAAATCATTTTTAAAGCAAGTAATTGAATCATCAATAAAACCATCAATAAAAGAAATAGAAGAACTCTTAATACATAATGATATTGCTGTTCCGCCTACACCTGCAGAACGACCTGAAGCAGACCTTGAACAAATTCCAGTTGGCGCTAGATTACAAGATGTACAAATAGCTACTATTGTAGCTGCTGATATAGCAGCAGGTGTAGTAGCAAGCAGTCAAGGAATGGTTCAATCAATTCGTGAAGATGTTGGATTATTATTTGGACAAATGGGTGCAAAAAAGGCAAAAGATGCCGCAGCATTATTACAAATCATGAAAGATAAAGGTTGGCTGGTTTCACCACCACTTCATCAAGAATCAAAACAACAATAATTAATAATAAGTTCATAAGAAAGTAGAAAATATATACCAATATCTGTTTTTCTACTTTTTTTATATTATTTAACTAGCATAAGGCATTAGTTATATAACAAAAGAAGGCGAATCCTAAAACTTAAAAATAATGGATTCGCCTAAAAATTAATTTTTAAATCTATTTAGAAACTCTTCTTCATTTAAAAAAGCTATATTTTGTCCTCTACCTCTTAAATCCACAGCTTTTTTAAGTTTATTACTCATTTCATCTTTACTTAAATCTTCTATATTACTCATGTTAGTAACAATTATTGTAGTTTTTCTAGTTACAGTGCTTCCATAAGTTCCTCCAAGCCTTCTTACAAATCTTATAGCTTCATCCCTTGCCATAGATGCAAGTCCTCCTGTAAACACAACAACTTCATCTCTAAATGCATCATAATTTAGTTCTTCTCTTATTTCTTTTCTTGCTGGCTGCTTATTAGAAAATCTGAATATTCTACCTCTTGCTGAAGATGAGTTATATCCTTCATTATCAGTACTTCCTAAAGTCACACCTACAAGCCTTGATATTTCATTAATATCAGTTGTTTCTAATTCATCAGATATATTAAGAAGTATATTACTACATGCAAGTGCATCATAAAGTGCATCATGGTGTATAAACTCATATCCTAAAAATTTATTTACTGTACTTAATTTTGCATTATCTAAATCTCTATAAAAATTTCTTGAAAGCTTCATTGTACATATGTAATTAAATTCAGGCATTTCTATTTCATAAAGCTCCAGAGTTTTTCTAAGTACAGATATATCAAATGAAGCATTATGTGCAATTACTAAATTGTCTTTAAAGTAATGCTTTATCTTATTCCAAACTTCATCAAACTCAGGTTCATTTTCAACCATCTTAGGACGTATCCCATGAATTCCAATGTTAATTGGCATAAATCTCATTTCTTTAGGTTTTATTAAATGATGAATCTTTTCTACTACTTCACCATTTCTAACTACAACAATACCTATTGAACATGGACTATTTCTTTTTTCATTTGCTGTTTCAAAATCTATTGCTATAAAATTCATTTGTTTTCTCCCATAATAATTTATATATTTTTAAGATTTCTTAGCTTATAGTATATCATCTTTAAATATAAGCAACTTCTATATTATAAAAGGTATAAAATAAAATTCAAGATGTATTTTTTCTATCAATGTACTTAACGAAATATATAATGGTTAACATATCTTTCTATATAATAATATACTATAATTAGTTTAGAATACAAATTGTAATTTATAAGGTGGATTGTGATATTATGAATACTGTTTTAAAGAACATTGAAAATAAAATGAAAAAAAATAAATTATCATTTATAGAAAAACCTCTTGTTATCGGAGGAATGGCTATGGAATACTATGGTATGAGAAAAGCTGGAGCTGATATTGACCTTATTATTTCTGATAAAGATTATGAGATACTTGCAAAAATGTACCCAGATAAGCGCAAGGATCTTTTTGGTGATCTTGGTGTTATAATAGATGAATTCGAAATATGGAGAAGTATTGCATTGCTGGATTATAACTTTTATAAGCATGATGCTATTGAAGAAGGAGATTTATTAATGGTTTCAATAGATAGGCTTTTACTTATGAGAGTTTTTGCAATGGATGTTGAGAAATATAGAAAGGATCTAAACCTTGTTAAGAACTACTATTATACAACTTTCACCAATCCTCAATTTAGTAAAGAAGCTGAAATTCATAAGCATTCTTATGAAAAAAATAACGGAGTAATTTTTAGCGGCAAATATGAAGATAGATAGGCTACTAGGAATTACAATATATTTACTAAATCATAAAAGAACTCCTGCAAGTACACTTTCTGAACATTTTGAAGTATCTATAAGAACCATAATGCGAGATATAGATACACTATGTCTTGCAGGTATTCCTGTCATCTCAATTGCAGGTGTTAATGGTGGATTTGAAATTATGGATTCTTTTAAAATACTTAGACAGTCCAATATAGTACAGATTTTATAAAAATATAATTTAAAAGAAAGAGGTATTAATATGAGTAACATTAAACGATATGGAATTAATAAAGAAAATGCATGGTCAGATGTAGTTGTAGCAGGTGATTTTGTCTTTCTAAATTTTTGTGTTGGTAATGTAGGGCAATCATTTGAAGCACAAGTAAATGGAGCAATTGATGATATGGAAAGAAAATTAAAAATGGTCAACCTTACACTTGAAAACATAGTTAAACTAGATGCAATGCTGAGAGATGCATGGAATATTCCTATTATGGAAAAGGTTTTTCAGGAAAGATTCGTTGAAAACTTCCCAGCAAGAAAGACAGTTGAAACAAATTTTGCACATATTGGCGGTGCTGATGGTTTACACATTCAAATTGATGCGATTGCTTATAAGGGATAAATAATTACTAAGCATATATTTTTAAAAAAGACTCAAAAAACTGATGAGAGATTAAAAATCCCATCAGCTTTTTAATAATGATTTTTAATAATTTAAGATATTATTCTTATAATTTTTTAATATGTTTCTCATTTATTTCTTTAACTTTATTAACACGTCTAGTATACTTTTCAACATCTGTAATATGATCTGTGTGCATCCATGTCTTAACTATTTCCATAGCTAATGCTGAACCTATTATTTTTCCACCAATGCAAAGAACATTAGTATCTGAATGTTCTCTTGCTAATGCTGCACAAAATGGATCCTGACATACAGCTGCATAAACACCATATATTTTATTTGCTATCATTGCACTTCCATATCCAACACCATCAACAAAAATTCCACGATCAACTTTGTTATGTGATACAGCTAATGATGCTTCATACACATAGTCAGATAAATCACAAGCATCTTCATTATGTGTTCCAAAATCAACTACTTCGTGTCCTTCACTTTCTAAATACTTTTTGATTTCTTCTTTTAAAGAATATCCTGCATGATCATTTGCCATTGCAATTTTCATCTTTCTTAATCCTCCACTTCATCTTATGTTTAGCTTTTATATTAATTAATATCAACCTAGCTATAATATCATACTTTTTCATTAAAAAAAATCCTTAGCCTTTATAATAATTAACCCCCTCAATTTTCAATCTTTCTTCTGCTTTTTAACTGCTTCTTCATTTGAATCCTTCCAGTTTTGCAGTATTACACTAGAATTTATTTCTGGAGAAGTATCAATAGAGTCCCATCCTATTGGTGTTTTATTATACTTTTCTGCAATTTTAGCAACCCTTACTACAAAATAATCATAGTCAGCTTTTGGAGTGCTGTCAGCTTCATCTCCACCTATATGAAAATATTTTGATGGCGATATTGCAGCTGTTTCCCTAATAACATCTTCTATAAACTCATATGTTCTTTCATCATGAGTCATAAATGAACTAAAGCCAACTTGAGTACCTGTAAAAAATCTTCTTACCACATCTATCATAAGTTCCCTATGTTCATATTCTGGCTTATCATTTATTATAGATACAGGAACACTCCATTTAATATTTGGTTTCCCTATTATCATAATTAATATTCTTAGAATTTTAATTATTCATAGATAAAAACTGCTTCAATATCTGCTCTTAATTAATATTTTTATTATGTTTTATACATACTAAGTATAGAAATAATTTATTAAAGAAAGGATAGTATTCTACATGGAATTTAATTTAGACATCTATTTAACAATGGCTCTAGTTTCTATTGTATTTTATCTTGGTAAATATATAAGAAATAAAATTTCTCTACTTTCAAAATACTGCATACCTCCATCTGTTGTAGGCGGTTTTATATTTGCACTACTAATACTAATATTTTATGTTACTGGAATAGCTTCAATAAATTTAGATACAACTTTGCAAAATATATTTATGACAGCTTTTTTCACAAGCATAGGCTTTACAGCAAGCTTTAAAGTATTAAAAGAAGGTGGCATAAAAGTAGTAACATTCCTTATGCTTGCAGTAATACTTGTTATAGCTCAAAATGTTGTTGGAGTAATTTTTGCATTTTTATTTAAACTACCATTACTACTTGGACTTTGTACAGCATCAATTCCAATGATAGGTGGTCATGGAACTGCTGGATCATTTGGTCCTATTCTTGAGGATATTGGTATTAGTGGTGCTACCACAGTTTCTATTGCTTCTGCAACTTTTGGCCTTATAATGGGAAGTATAATCGGTGGATTAGTTGCCAGAAACTTAATACATAATCATAAATTAAAAACTGTACATGATGAATATTCAAAAGAGCCTGTAGAAGAATTTGGAGATTACAATGAAGAAAATCATAATATTCTTTCTTTTAAAAAGCTCATGAATGGTGCATGTTTTTTATTTATTGCAATGGGACTTGGTTCCATTGTATCTAACTTGATTCAAGATTTAGGCTTGACATTTCCTTCATATATAGGTGCAATGTTAGTTGCTGCTATTATAAGAAACATATATGATTTTAGAGGAAAACAAATTGTAGAAAAAGAAATTGAAACTTTGGGCGGATTAAGTCTTTCATTTTTCTTAACAATGGCTTTAATGGGACTTAAGCTTTGGCAACTTGCTGATTTAGCTCTTCCACTTCTAATAATGTTAGCTGCTCAAGTTCTTTTAGTTGGATTATTTGCTTATTTCATAACTTACAGAGTAATGGGTAAAAATTATGAAGCTGCAGTCTTTTCTTCTGCAATCTGTGGTTTTGGAATGGGAGCAACTCCAAATGCAATTGCTAATATGGATGAATTAACAAATAAATATGGATTTGTTCACACACCATATTTTGTAGTACCAATAGTTGGCTGTCTTTTTATTGATTTTGTAAACTCAGCTATTATCACAATATTTATAAATTTCCTTAGATAATAAAATGGTTCACTCCTATGAACGAATATGAATAGTGAGTTTCCTTTTAATGCTCAATTGTTAATTGACTTACAAATTCTAGTTTGTGCGACAGCTCCTAGAAAGTAGAAAATATCTTAAAAATTTATAAAGTGCCTAAAAAAAATTTCATGTATTCATTGTAGATATAATAATTTGTGTAACTTTACAACATTCATCATCAATATTCTTTTTGAAGCAACAAAAGAAGGAGAACCTCCTCAATCTAGACTTGGTTCTCCTTCATTATTTAGATACATTATTAAGTTATCATTTTTAATTCAATAATTACTACTTGTTTCCTATAGTGATCTCTTGAACAAATTCATCCTCTTTTATATATGTATCTAATGAAATATTCTTATATCTGCTCATAATGTCTTTTAAATTGCTTAAACCCAACCCTCTATTTTCACCTTTAGTAGAAAACCCTTCTTTAAACAATTTAGATAAGGAAGGTAAGTCTCCTTTAAATGTATTTATTACAACTATAATTACAGATGTATTTTTATTAATTAATGCAACATTAACGACCTTTTTTTCACTTTCTAAGGATGCCTCAATAGCATTGTCAAAAATTATTCCTAAACATCTGCTTAAATCTATTATATCCATATTTATCTTTGTTATAGGTTCTACTATATCAATATTAGTATCTATCCCAAGTTCTTGAGCACGAACTATCTTTCCAGATAAAAGCCCTTTAATTTCAGGCAGTTCTATATTTTTTAATAAACCTAATTTATAATTATTTTTATTCATTTTATTATTTAAAGGATAAATGTTCTTATTAAAATGCTCTTCTAAAGCCTCCATATCCCTTTCTTCAATAAACCCTGCAATAGTTGAAATTATATTTACATAATCATGTCTAAACTTACGCATGTCCATATATAACTTTTCTAAGTTTTCAGTATATTCCTTAAGATTATCTAATTGAATTTGTTTATGATTAAACGTCTCCTCTTTTTTTAACATAAATAATATTGAAATAAATACAATAATCATAATAATTCCATATGTTATAAATGCAATCCCATTTATTTCTGTTAAATAGACAGGAGTGGATGATTTATTCCAATTAATATTTACATAAAATAATACAAAAGTAAGTATTAATATCATATATAATAAAATTGCATACTTAGATTTATAATTTTCATCTATAAACAATTTATACTTTATTAATAATTTACCTATAAATTTACTTACAGGATATAATATTAATGCTATCATAGCACAAGTAATATAATTTCCAAGTGTAGATTCTAAAAATTCTGGAGATATTACTCTTATAACTATACTTCCAGTAAAATTATCTACTAATATTACTACTACAGTTATAAATATTCCGAAAATTATACTTTCTGTTATTTTATGATTTTTTTTATAGATAAAAAGTATTGGAATAAGATATAAAGGTATTGTAGCTAAATTAGAGCTTAAAGAAAATATTATCATATAACTCGATGCTATAGACAATATCATCATCACATATTCCTTACAGCTTAGTTTATAAGGATTAATATTTATAAATGCTATTAATATCAAAATTATTGACATTCCAATTGAAAGTAATTTTAAAAAAATCATACTTTATATTTTCCGCCTTTATGTAAGTTTTTATGTTTTTATTCTATAACACATTATAACTTACAACAAACAAAAAAGTACATATTTTATAAATAAAACTATAATTACCATATTTGTAACTAATTTAATTCATATTTTTTATAATTCTTATAACTTGATTTCATTAATTTATAAGTCCATGGTAAAACGCTAAACATCTCAAGCAACAATGCAAACATAGTTAAATTAAATAAAATCTTATTTAAAAGTAATAAATTTATAAGTATTAAGCTAGAAGCTATTATAGTTGTTTTGATTTTAAGTTTTTTTCTATTCTCTGCTCCTAGTATTGGACGATTTTCTGTATCTGCTGGAGCATATTTGTATAATAATACTGTACAAATAATACTTACTATGAAAGCTATAGAAGTATTTAAGGGATACTTTATAGAAATATACACACTTCCTATATAAGTAATTGAAGTAGTAACAATACATCCTAATGCACTTTTACAATGTATACCTGCTGACATTAATCTTAATGCTACAAACATAATAGAAAATACTATAAGTTCTTTTATAATTCCAAGAAAAAAGGATATTATAAGTACTATCATCATTTCTGATATATTTAGTGCTACAACCATAATTCCTAAATACAATTTTTCAACTTCTAATGGTTTTAAGTTAAAATAATTTTTAAAATAATTTAATATTTTTTTACATATAAATTCAAAAAAATTGAAATTCAATAGTAGTTGTACCATAATTCCCCTCTTTATTTTATATTAAATAAAATTTAACTATAGTTATACTATTTAATACTATTTTCATTACTTTTTAATAAATTACTAGATATCTTAGGTTCATAAAAACCTATGCAGACTGACAATTCATTTGCATGTGTATCTCCTATACTTATAAAAGTTCCAGCTAGTTTTTTCATTATTGTTGATTTTAAATTATTCTTGTTGTTTCTCATATTTTCTACCACCTTTATAATTTTTATTTTTCTTTATAATTTAGTATATCATGTCTTTTACTTTAAAATTGAAAATAGTAAAAAAATATATTTTTTATATAAAAAATGTAATTATTATATTTTAATAAGTAAACATTGCTAGTTTTTTTATAAAAACTTCAATTTTAAATCCCATTTATGGTAATATGTTATATATAGTGTATTTTTTTACTGATATTCTTTATGAAAATATAAATAAAAGGTGGGATAGATGTGTTGAAAATTTTTATCTGTGAAGATAATAAAGAGCAAAGACAAAAGTTTGAAAGTATCATAGAAAATATCATAATCATAGAAAATTATGATATTACTTTACAATTAAGTACTGGAAATCCTTTTGAAATAATAGATTATTTGAAAGTTAACAATACTTCTGGATTATATTTTTTAGATATTGATTTACATTCTGATATTAATGGAATTAATCTCGCTGAAAAAATAAGAGAATATGATCCTCGTGGATTTATAGTTTTTATAACTACTCACGCAGAGATGAGTTACTTAACTTTTCTTTATAAAGTTGAAGCTATGGATTACATAATAAAGGATAATCATAATAATACACAACAAAGGATAAGTGAGTGCATACAAAACGCTCATACAAAATACAGGGCTAAAACATCTGATCTTAATAAGGTGTTTTCTATTAAAACTGCAGATAAAATAATTAACATGAATCTTGATGAAATAATATTTTTTGAAACATCCTCAACTATTCATAAAGTGATTTTACATTCTAAAAATAGACAAGTAGAGTTTTATGGTAAAATGAAAGAAATAGAAAATATGCTTCCAGAAACATTTTGTAGATGCCATACTTCTTTTATAGTTAATAAAGATAATGTTAAACAAATAGATAAAAAAAAACGTATTGCATATATGACAAATGGAGAAGAATGTCTTATATCAACTCGTAGTATAAGATGTTTATTAGATTAAAAAAGTAAAAGCTTGTCATCCTCATTTTAAGATGTGACAAGCTTATTAAAATAATGTGATTATATTATTTATAGAGTATAGTTATCTATACTAAATATTAATTACTCAAAGCATTATATGCATTAACCATTCCTGCACCATAGTATTCACTAAATTCATCTTCAGCTAAAGTATCAGCTGTCTTATATATTTTTTTTGCAACTTCTTTTGGAGTCAAATCTTCATTTTTACAAATAAGAAGAGCAGCTACTGCTGATACTTTAGGAGCTGCAATTGATGTTCCATCTACAAAAGCGTAATCATCCTCAATTGCTGTAGTAAAACACATACCTTCTAGTGCTAAGTCTATATCATCTTCATCATTTAATATAAAATCTCCTCCTGGTGCTGATATATCTATAAAATCATCCCCATAATTTGAATATGATGAAAGTTTATCATATTTGTCAGTTGCAGAAACAGTTATAACTCCTTTAACACTACCGGGTACTTCATATGTTAATCCCTCATATTTAAAACCATACATTTCATTTTGTTCATTAAGATATTTAGTTAAGCCCTTTTTATCATTACAGTCTAAAGCATCATTTCCTGCAGATGCAACTACTACAACATCATTGTTAATAGCATATTTAATTGCTCTTTTATATAATGAGTATTCGGCCATATCATTACCCATTTTGTATCTTATGCCAGTTTTAGGATCTGTCCAATAACATTTACCTTTTAAATCATATCCACCAAGGCTTAAATTAATCACTTTAACTCCATCCTCAGTTGCTTTAATTATTGCTGATGAAATTATTACTGCATTACTTTCTCCAATTTTATCTAAAACACGATAACTTTTAAATCCTATATTGGGAGCAACACCTTTTATTTTGCCATTGCCAGCTATAGTGCCAGCTATTGATGTTCCATGTCCTACTCTATCATCTACATCCCTAGGATCTCCTGTTTCAGAATCATCATCATCAAAACCTTTAGGTACTAAATTTTCTCCACCCAAAAAATTATTTATTAAATCAGGATGGTCTATATCTACCCCTGAATCAATAATACCAACAACAACATCATTATTACCTGATTCTAAGTCAAAGCTTGTACCATTATTGGTTACTCTCTTAATATCCCATTGATATTTATCATAATTATCATTTATACTTACAGAAATATTTTCACATTCTGAAAGCTTTATTCTTTTCTCATTTAGCATTTTAATATTATGATTTGGCGATAATGATTGTACACTAGTTTGTTTTATTATTTGAGGTATTAATTCTGCCTTACATTCAACTTCCACTGCACCTAATTCTGAAAATTCATTTAATATCTTTCCTCCAGATTCACTTATAAAATCTTTAACTTTTTGATCAATACTATTCTCTTTAAATAAAATAATTAAATCTATATTTGGTGAATTCACTTCTGCTGCATTTGCTTTAACGTTCATATTTAAGATAATAAAAAATAATATTAATATAGTAATTAAACTATAAGATATCTTAAGTTTTCTTATTGTTTTCATATATGCTGTTATCCCTTCCACTTTTTCATTGTCATAATAATACGAATAAAGATTCTTCTTAAACTTCACTATATATTAATTACTATTTTGCTCTGTTTTGCTAATTCTTGATCATGTGTAACAAAAATAATAGTTTTTCCTTGT
>SVCF01000024.1 GCA_015058475.1 Clostridium butyricum
ATGGGAGACTGTGTGGGAGAGTAGGACGTCGCTAGGTAAGTTTAAGAGATAGTTAGAAATAACTATCTCTTTTTAGTCTATAAAAATATAAATTAGATATTTATACTCTATTTGATAATAATCAATATAATTTTATTTAAATAATCATAAATACCATTTAGTTATTCTCTATGCTTATTAATAACTCCTTGTTTAATAATAATCTTTGGAAGGATTCATATATGAGTTTTTTAATTTTATCTGATAAAAATAGGAATGTAATAAAATATATTTACAAATTAATGGAATAATGATATAATTATTACTAATTTGATTAGGAATAACCTAAGGTAGAGGAGCTATAAGCAATAAGTACTTATTATGAGCTGGCAAGCTATGACTAATAAGGAAAGGTGATATGGCCGAAGAAATGAATTAGGCACAAATTCATTTCTGGGTATGCATAAAATATATGTATAACTGTCACGAAAGTGGAGAGCTACAAAGGTTTGATGAAAGTGTATATTTAGGAAATAGCATAGTTATTTTTTATGTATATTTTGAAACTATATTTTCATCTTAACTTTAAGTGATTAACTCTACCCGTTTGGTTTTATATCAGGCGGGTTTTCCTATTTAATTATAAAATTAAAAGGAGTGTATTAAAAAATGAAAATTCAAGGTGTGATTGTACCACTAATAACCCCATTTAAGGATGGGAAGGTTGATATTAAGTCATATGAAAAGATGATTAATCATTATATAAAACAAGGTGTAAATGGATTTATACCTCTTGCAACTACAGGAGAATCGCCAACTGTATCATCAAGTGAGTATGAAGAAATATTAGAAAAAACAATTGAGATAAATAATAAAAGAGTTCCTATATATGCTGGATTAGGTGGGAACAATACTAGAGATTTAATAAATAAAGTAAAGGTAGTTGAAAAGTATGATGTTAATGGTATACTTTCAGTCACACCGTATTATTCAAAACCTAGCCAAAAGGGAATTTTTGAGCATTTTAGAAGCCTATCCGAAGCAACTGATTTAAATATTGTAGTATATAATATTCCATATAGAACAGGCGTAAATATAGAAAATGAAACTATATATAAATTAGCTGAATTAGATAATTTAGTAGGTATAAAAGATTGCTGTGCAAATTTAAAGCAGACTACAGATTTACTTTTAAATCCGCCAAAAGATTTCTCAATATTAACAGGAGAAGATGTGCTTTTCTATAACACTTTGTTACTTGGTGGAGATGGTGGGATAATGGCGTCAGCACATTTAAGAACTAATGATTTTATTAAAGTATACAATCTTATAAAATCAAATAATCATGTAGAAGCATTAAAAATATGGAAAGAATTATATAGATTTATACCACTTTTATTTAAAGAACCAAATCCAGCACCTGTTAAGTATTGTTTAATGAAGCAAGGATTAATAGATTCGGATGAAGTGAGATTACCACTAACAACAATAAGTGGTGAACTAAAAGTTGAATTAGACAATCTTATAAAGTAAATAATTAAATATAGCAAATTATAAAAGTGTTGTTATTTAAGTATCTAAATATTTAATAGCAGCATTTTTTATTAAATATTTTAAAACTTAGAGTAATCCAACACGAAAACATTATATATTTTTGTGAATATTTAAATGATAATAATTCATAAAAAGCTATTTTTTGACTAACAGTGTAAAAAAGAGTAATATTATAAAGGAAAAGTTTAAAGGATGTGATAAAAAATGATGCCAAAACTCTTTACAATGTTTAAAAATAAAGAGATTACCAAACAACAGGTTGCAAAAGATGTGATAGCTGGAATTATTGTAGCAGTTATAGCTTTGCCATTATCAATAGCGCTTGCTATATCATCTGGAGTTTCACCGGAAAAAGGACTTATAACTGCAATATTTGCAGGATTTCTAATATCTTGTCTTGGGGGAAGCAAGGTTCAAATTGGAGGCCCAACAGCTGCATTTGTTACTATTATATATTCAATAATTGCTGAGCATGGATTAGATGGATTAATAACAGCTGTAATTATGGCAGGAATAATAATGGTTATAATGGGATTATTAAAATTTGGTTCACTAATTAAGTATGTACCTAGGACAATAACAGTTGGATTTACAGCAGGTATAGCAGTGACGCTTTTTTCAGGCCAGCTTAAGGATCTTTTAGGATTACAGATAGAAAATGTGCCATCAGAATTTATTCCGAAATGGGCAAGCTATTTTGCTAGCATGAATACATTAAATATATATTCATTAGTAATTGGGATAGTATGTATAGTTATTATTGCAATCTGGCCAAAAATAAACAAAGTAATACCTGGTTCAATGATTGCACTTATAGTATCAACAGTTTTAGTTCAAATTTTAAATTTACCAGTAGATACAATAGGTAGCCGATTTACTGAAATTTCATCATCTATACCAATGCCTTCAATACCTTCATTTAGTGTGGCAACAATAAATAAATTATTTACTCCAGCAATAACAATAGCAATACTAGGTTCATTAGAATCATTATTATCAGCAGTTGTAGCAGATGAAATGATAGGTGATACACATGATTCCAATATGGAATTAGTAGCTCAAGGAATTGCAAACATTACATCAGGATTATTTGGTGGAATACCAGCTACAGGAGCAATTGCAAGAACAGCAGCAAATGTAAAATCAGGAGGTAAAAGTCCAATATCAGGAATGGTTCATGCAATAACATTACTATTTACTATGTTATTATTAATGCCTCTTGCAAAAATGATACCAATGACAACACTTTCTGCAATATTAATAGTAGTTGCTTATAATATGAGTGGTTGGAGAACTTTTAAAGAATTATTAAGTGCGCCTAAAAGTGACATTATAGTATTATTAGTTACATTTGGATGTACAGTAATATTCGATTTAGTTGTTGCTATTGGTTTTGGAATGATAATGACAATGGCATTATTTATGAAGAGAGTTACAGACACAACAGAAATAAGAGATTTAGTATATGAAAAAGTATTTGAAAAAGATATAACAGAAATGTTAGAAGAGGCATCAGGAAAAATAGGTATTTATCAAGTAAATGGACCAATATTTTTTGGTGTTGTTCAGGAGTTCATACAAAAAACTAAAGAACTTAATGCATCAATGGAAGTATTAATTTTAGATATGAGACACACTCATGCAGTAGATGCATCAGCAGTAGATGCAATGAATAAGCTTATTACCCAATGTTCAAAATTAAATATAAAGCTTTATCTTACACATGTAAATGAACAACCTAGCAAAGTATTAGGTAAAATGGGCTTTACATCTAGATTGGGTAAAGAAAATATATATGAAACAAAGACACAAGCTATAGTAGAAGCATATAATTATGTTCAAAAATTAATAGTATAACAATAATTAATGCAATTAATTGATATGAATTATCAATTATATAGACAAGTATATTTATTCTAATATTGCAGATAATATTACTGACTTAATTATTAGAAGGAGTGATATATATGTCAATAAATGAATGTATAAAATGTACAGTTAATAATTGCAAATATCATGCACAACAAAAAAATTATTGTACTCTAGATGAAATTAAAGTAGGTACACATGAAAGTAATCCAACAGAAAAAGCATGTACTGATTGTGATTCTTTTGAATTAAAATAGCATTAAATTGGGATAAATAACCAATTTAATGCCGATAAGTTTCGTGAGGAAAATATCTCAAGCTAATTTATAACAGCTTGAGATATTTTTTGTTTGCGCCTAAATATATTAGAGATATAATATACACATATAAAAAGATTGGACGTTCCACAATCAGAACTTAAAAATAATAGATGTCTAGGCAAATATTTAAATAGAGATAGATATAAAAAATATAAGATATTTTAGGATGTGATTTATTTGGAGAATAACTGGGAAAGAACACTGCCATATTTGCAGCTTAATAACATGCAGATACAGAGATTACTTGATGGTGTTATAGAAAATGATGAGATAAAAAATATATCAATGATAAATGAAGGATGTAGGACTACAAATTATTTAATTGATACTTTTACAAAAGGAAAATTCGTATTAAAAATTTTTTATTTAAAAGAGGAGTCATATAGAAGAGAAGAAAAGTTATTTAAAAAAGTAATAAAAGATATAAAAGTACCTCAAATATACAAATTTAGTGAAGATGAAATCATTGAAGATAGAGAATATATAATTTATGAGTATTTAGAAGGGGAAACTATCAGTAGTTATTTGAAAAAGAGAAATTCAATAGAAGAAAAGTTTGTAAGACAAGTTGCTGAGTCCATGGCTAAGTTACATAAAAATAAATATGATAATATAGGATTTTTAAATGAAGAATTAGAGGTGAAGGAAATACTTTCGCCTCTAAGTGAATGGTATAGAATGTTTATGGGAAAAAATGCAGAGCAAAGATTAGGAAAAGAAATTAAGAATGAAGTTTATAAAGTGGTGGAAGAAAATGAAGGCATTCTAAAAATGCTTGATAATGATTCACGACTAGTTCATGGAGATTTACAAGGTACCAATATACTTATTGATAATCACGGGAATTTATCAGGTATATTGGACTGGGAATTTTGTATGGCTGGTCATCCAATAGCAGATATAGGGCAATTTTTTAGATATGATCAATATTTTGATAAAAGACTTATAAATTCATTTGAAGATGAATATAGAAAGCAATCAGATTATAATTTGCCTGAAAATTGGTATAAAATAAGCAAAATTAGAGATATGGCAAACTTAATTCAACTTATTGATAAAGATGGGGACATGCCTAACAAATACTTGAGTATTAGAGAAATTATGAAAAAAATTTTAGATGATTATAAGAAATCTTAATGTGAAAAATTATATATTATTTCAGTTGGTATAATAAGTTTTATGATGAAGTAGTAAAAATCATACAGAAAGCAAAAAAATATGAGTATAAAGGTTAAAAGTTATATAATAAATTTATTATAAGTTAAATAAAATTTAATTTTTTCTTTAAAAAGTTATTGACAAAACAAATTTAGGTAAATATACTATAAAATATAAACAAAGACGTTTAGGAGAATATCCTAAGCGTCTTTTTTTTGGAAATTATTATTTAAATTAAGGTGCACTTTATTTTTGAATGAATAATAAATTTTAAATTGAAAAGTTAAATTTATTAATTTTAGGGGGGACTTTTATATGGAATTAAATTTTGCAGATATTAGCTTTATAATAATTTGTTCTGCTTTAGTATTTTTTATGACACCAGGGTTAGCGTTTTTTTATGGAGGGATGTCTCGTCGAAAAAACGTACTTAATACAATAATGTCTTCATTTTTTATATGCGGACTAGCTTCTGTAATGTGGGTTCTAATTGGATATTCATTATCTTTTGGAACAGATTTTCATGGATTTGTTGGTGGACTTAATTATTTGGGTCTTAGTGGTGTAGGTGCAGAGCCAAATGCTGCATATGCAAGTAATATACCACAGTTGTTATTTACTGCATTTCAAATGATGTTTGCAATAATAACTCCTGCCCTTATAACAGGATCATTAGTTGGTAGAATGAAATTTTCTTCTTTATTTGTATTTATAGCTGTATGGCTTGTCTTGGTATATTACCCATTAGCTCATATGGTATGGGGAGATGGAGGATTAATAAAAGCATTGGGAGCAGTAGACTTTGCAGGTGGAAATGTAGTTCATATAAGTTCAGGAGTATCAGGACTTGTAGCCTGTATATTATTGGGACGTAGAAGAGAACATGGCATGATGTCATATAAACCTCATAACATTCCATTAGTAGTTTTAGGTGCAGCGATGCTTTGGTTTGGATGGTTTGGATTTAATGCAGGAAGTGCACTAGGCGCTAATGAATTAGCAGTGCATGCATTTATGACAACTAATACTTCAGCAGCAATGGCAATGCTTACATGGATGTTAGTAGAAAAAGTTAAGCATGGTAAACCAACAGTGCTTGGTGCAGCAACTGGAGCAGTTGTAGGACTTGTAGCTATTACTCCAGGAGCAGGTTTTGTACCAATTTGGGCATCTATCATAATTGGTGGACTTGTATCTCCTATATGTTTCTTCTTTATGGGAAAAGTGAAAAGTAAATTTGGATATGATGATGCACTTGATGCATTTGGATGTCATGGAATTGGTGGTGTTTGGGGTGGAATAGCTACTGGTCTATTTACACAAAAATCAATTAATTCAGCAGCAGAATGGAATGGGTTATTCTTTGGTGACACTCAATTGTTAATTGCACAAATAATAAGTATAATTATAACTATAGTATTTGCGGGTGTTATAACTTTTATAATAATCAAAGTTATGAAATTATTAGGTGATATTAGAGTTTCAGAAGCATCGGAAGCAGAAGGTTTAGATATAACTGAACACAGTGAATCAGCTTATCCAGCATTTAATGGGTTAGATTAAGGAGGTAGAAGATTATGAAAAGAATAGAAGCGATTATAAGACCTTCAAAACTTGAAGCAATAAAAACAGCTTTAAAAGATGAAAATATTAATGGTATAACTATCAGCCAAGTAATGGGATGTGGACAGCAATATGGATGGAAAGAATATTATAGAACTAATGAGGTAGTTACAAATGTTCTTCCCAAAATAGAAGTAAAAATTGTTGTTGAAGATGATAAAGTTGAATCGGTTATAGAACTAATTTCATCGATAGCTAGGACTGGGGAAGTTGGAGACGGAAAAATATTTGTCATTGATGTTGCTGATTGTGTAAGAATAAGAACTGGAGAAAGAGGAAATTCAGCAATATAAATAAGTTACGCAGTAACTTATAATGTACAATTGACAATGGACAATTAACAATGAAGGATGAAAAACTTTCAGTTTTTCTAAGAGTTTAGTATTGCATCTATATTTGCTAATGCAAATATAATCCGCTAAGTGGATGTTATTGCTAAAGCAATAACGATGCAATATATAATTAAAAGTCGAAGACTTTTTTCCTTCATTGTCAATTGTCCATTGTTCATTGTCAATTAAAAAATGCTTCGCATTTTATTTATTTTGTATTGTAATATAATTAAGTGAATTTTATTTACTTATATTCAAATACTATACTTAAAGAAATTAATTAAATAAAATACTAAGAGATTACAAAAATAGGAGAGTATTAATGAAGGAAAAATTTTTAGAGATTGAAAAGCATTTATTAAACGATAAAAAGCCATCAATATATTTAACTGAGCAAGTAGAAAACGGAGAATTTGATCAATATCCACTATCTATGATTAAAGATTTAACAACTGTTGAACAAAATCCTAAGTATCATCCAGAGGGCAATGTTTTTATCCATACAATGATGGTGGTGGATGAAGGGGCAGAAGTAAGAGATAGAAGTAAAGATAAGAGGGCATTTATGTGGGCACTTTTATTACATGATCTAGGTAAAAAGCCTACAACAAAGCTTAGAAAAGGAAGATTAACATCTTATGATCATGATAAAGTTGGTGCTGAAATGGCAAGAAAATTTTTAGAGCATTTTGGTGAAGACGATTTGTTTATAGAAAAAGTAAGATCATTAGTTAGGTGGCATATGCAAATTTTATTTGTATGTAAAAACTCGGAATTTCAAAATATAAATCAAATGTTAAAGGAAGTAGACAGTAATGAAATATCAATTGTTGCACGCGCTGATAGGTTAGGAAGAGGAAATATAAATAGCTTAAAACGAAAAGAGGTATTGGAAGAGGTAGAGAAATTTAAAAAAATAATTAAAATAAAGCAGTAGCTATAACAAATATAGCTACTACTTTATTTTAATTATTTATATTATATTATTGATTAATAAAGGCTTATGCGAATATTCCTAATGCATATCCAATTATACCAAGGACAAATATTCCGAATATAATCCATACAGCACTAACTTTATTCTTAAGTAATTTCATGCAGATGAATGTGAATAATAATGGAAGTAATCCAGGTAATAATTGGTCTAAAATATTTTGTACAGTTGTTACTGTAGTTGTACCATCTTGAGCTGTTATAGTTGAAACAACTAATGGAACATTTATTGATGTCCATCTGTTAACAAGAGCACCCATTACAAATAAACCAAGGATTGAGGCACCTTCTGTTAATTTTTGAAGTTTACCACCAGCCATATCTCCAACGATAGTAGTTCCTTTACTATATCCATAAGAAACTCCCCACCATCTAATTCCAAGACGTACTGCATTAAATGCAATAAAGAATAATATTGGTCCAAGTATACTGCCTGACAATGCTAGAGAAGCACCTAAAGCAGCAACAACAGGTCTTAATGTTCCCCAGAACACTGGATCTCCAACACCTGCAAGAGGTCCCATTAAGCCGACCTTTACACCATTGATTGCACCAGCATCAATTTCAGCACCATTAGCTTTTTGTTCTTCCATTGCAGCTGTTACTCCAAGGATTGGAGCAGTAACAAATGGTTGTGTATTAAAGAATTCAAGATGTCTCTTAAGAGCTTCTTTTCTTTCATCTCCAGTATATAATCTCTTTATTACAGGAACCATAGCAAAACAATATCCTAAAGCTTGCATTCTTTCAAAGTTCCAAGAACCTTGGTGAAAGTTAGAACGAATAAAAACACTTCTAAGATCGCTTTTAGTTAATTTCTTCTCACTCATTATAATTACCTCTCTTTCTAGTCTAATTCGTCATCAGCATTACTTGCAGATGCCATCTCAACCATTGTAGCATTGGTATTAAATTTAGGATTTAATTGGATGTAGATTACAGCTGACACAACACCAATAATACCTAAAGCAACTAAGTTTAATTGACTTATAGCAGCAACAACAAATCCTAAGAAGAAGAATGGCATTAAATGTTTTGCTTCCATCATATTAATAACCATTGCATATCCAACTACAACTACTACACCACCACCAACTTGAAGACCTCTAGTTATAACTTCAGGAATAGCAGCTAACATGTTTTGAACAACATCAGTACCAACAAACATTGCAACGATTACAGCTGGGATAGCTACACGAAGGGCTTGAATACCTAATGCACCCATGTGACACATATCAATTCCAGTAAGATTTCCGTTTTGAGCACATTTATCAGCTTGATGTTGGAAAAATACTGTAATAGTTCTACAAAGTATTGTTAATACTTGTCCAGCAGCAGCTATTGGAATAGCAATAGCGATACCAGAACTTATGTCTTGTTTTCCAGCAATTACAATAATAGTTGAAATGATACTAGCTAAAGCGGCATCTGGTGCCATTGCAGCTCCTATATTCATCCAGCCTAAAGCCATCATTTCTAGTGTACCACCAATAATAATTCCAGTTTTTAAATCACCTAAAACAAGTCCGATTAATGTACATGCAATTAATGGTCTGTGAGTTTGAAATTCATCAAGAACTGAACCCATACCAGCAATACATGCAATTAAGAAAATAAGAATAATTTGAAATGCATTAATTTCCATAATGGTTCCCCCTTTTATAATAATTTATATATTTAAGAAAATATATACCATATTTTGGTTGATATAAATAATAGCTATATTCTAACTATTATTTATATTCTTAAGATTTAAGAAAAATACTATTTAAAGCTTTTCTAATAAAGGCATAATAAATGATTTTGAATCAGAAGCAACTTTTCTTATTTCTAATTCTATTTTTTTATCATTTAAAGCTTTAAATGCTTTAATATCTTCATCATTAACTGAAACAGCAGGTGTTATTTGAGTTTTTCCTTCTTTAAATGACATACCACCTATGTTAACTGTCTTAATGTCTATTCCTGCTTCAACTAATCTTAAAACGTCTGTTGGATTAGTGAAAAGTAATAATACTATATCATTTTCATATTTTGGATTGTTGATAACTCTAATTGCTTTATCTATATCAACAACATGTGATTTAACTCCAGGAGGAGCAACTTGAGTAAGTAAAGTTTTTCTAATTTCATCATTTGCTACATCATCGTTACATACTATTATTCTTTGACATTTAGTTTCTTTTGACCAAACAGTAACTACTTGACCATGTATTAATCTATCATCTATTCTTGCTAATGCGATTTTCATTATAAATCATCCTCCTCCAAGCTTTCAGAAGCTTGTCTAATTAATTTTTTTATTGATTCTTTTCCTGATTGTTCGGCAATTTCTACTAATTGAGGCAGTGTTGAAAATTCTCTGTTACCAAATACTTCAAGCAACATTGGCAAATTGACTCCTGTAATAATTTCCATATTATCATTTTTTATAGCAAGCATGCTTGCTGCATTAAATGGACTACCAGCAAAGAGATCAACCATAAATAAAATTCCATCACTACAATCTAAATTACTAATCACTTGATTATATTTAGAAATTAAATCTTCAGTACCTTCACCAGGAATAAATGTTACATAACCAACGTTTTCTTGTTTACCAAAGATCATCTCAGCAGATTTAACGAGTTCTTCGGAAAACATACCATGAGTTCCAATAATTAATGCTACCATTGCTACCTCTCCTTTCTTAATTTGAGATTGAAATTTCTTTTTATACTTTTATATAAAGCAAATATCATGCCAATATTGTGTATCGAACAACCAATATCTGTAAAGGTAAAGGTATTGTATGGGTGAATAAAAAGATATTAGTTAGTGAAAAATACACAATAATTAAGCATGATACACTTAATAGATAGAATGATACACTAATATATATTTTTGATAGAAAATAATACAGAAGCTTGATACTCTATTTATTATACTGTTCTAAAATATCAACCATATAGTATAATTCATCATCATTTAGTCCTATAGATAAGGATTTTTTAAATATTAGGTTTGCCTGATGTAGAGCATTTAGTACAGTTTTATTCAATACTGAAGCATCATCTTTATATTCTAAGCTATCATTTAATACTACTCTCTCTAATGCACAAGCTAAATGTATTAGAAATTTTAACTTAACTGGGTTATCATAAGTTGTATTTAGTAAGCTTTCTAATGAATTCATAAAGTGCTCCAAAAGAGGATATATTTTTTCTGGATTTAAAAATGTAATAAGTTCTTGCAAGCTTTCTTTACAGAGATTTCTTAAAACAATTGGATTTTGAAACTTTGGAGCAGCATCTAAGGGACTGCCTTCAATAATATTTCGTAAAGTTTCTTCTCCAGAACCATCGATTAAAGCTTCTATTGATACAAAAGGGATATCTGAATTCGGGTTAGTAATGCCTACAAGCGATAATATATTTTTATTTTTTGATATATGAGTAATGGATTCGGAAATTTTATTTACAGAAACAGGAATAACTTCTATTGGATCTGATGTAATATTGGTAATTATATCTTCAACTAATTCTTTAAGTTTTATTGCAGCACCTTTTCCAGTAGAACAAACAGTTACTATAACATTATTATGCTTATTATTATGCTTATTTTTATTTATTGCTAATTTATTTGTATATCCACGAAAGTCTTTAATTAAGTATGAATAAACTGAATTTAAATCGCTATCAGAAAGAGAACATTTTCTTACAGCTTCTAGTACTAAAGGAGTAGAAACCATATCGATGCTTTTAGTTGTAATACCAGTTCTTTCTGTAATAACATCTGCAAAAGTATTTAATGAGCCCATATCAACTAAAAGTAATACACCTTTTCCTTCATTTATTTCTTTAACCTTTAGAATTACATCTTCTAAAATATCTAGAGGCTTTTTTTCAAGTGGCATATCTACTGAAACTATATTATCAGCTTCAAATAATTTTTTTGCTACATTAACCATGCTTGTAGCTGTGCTGACACCATGGGCAGCAACTACAATTCCAATTCTTTTCTGGTTTGATGATTCATCTATGGAACTTAAAAGTAGTGAAAGATATTCAATTTCTACTGGTGGAATTACTATATTAAACTTAGCTTCAGTAAGTGCATAAATCTCTTTAGCAACCTCGAATTCTTTGCTATCAGTAGATATTGATAATTCTAAATCACTAGAAAAAGAAAAAGACTTAGTTTTTATACGATTAAACAGGGCACTAAAATGAAGGCTTATTGCATAAATGAATCTTTCATTTAAAACTACATTTAATCGTTCTTCAACTAACTTTTTTAGATCTTCAGTGAAATCTATAATATCTTTATCAACTATTTTTAATAAGCCTTCTCTTGAATTGACTTCATTCTTAAAACGATCGTAAAATTGCTTTAGATGTAAGTTTATATCAGTGGTGATAAAATTTTTAATATCTTCTTCACTCATACCTTCTTCTTTTAACGCAGAAGTTTTATCTTCTATAATATTGTATATATTAAAGGATGGCTCATATGAGTCTGTATCAATAAATTGTTTATTACCATCTGGATTAATAGTTATTGATTTAGGAATCATATTCCAATATGAATTATCATCTTTAAATTTATTACTGAAAGACATAATTCCATTTTTTATATTGTAAGGTAATAAATTGAGGTCAATATTAATACTGTCATCAGTATTAATTGAATTCAAAAAACCTTTAGCACATGCTAATTGAATATTAGATTTTAATTGCCCTACATTTCCATATGAAGTGCTTCCTATTAAAGCTTTTATTGCATCTGCAGATATATTTATAGATTTATTAACTCTCTGAGCTTCTTTAGAAATCAAAAACTGTATAAGTTTAATTTTATCCTCAAGAGGTCTCTCATCAAAGCTAGGAATTGCAATTGTAATAGGAATTCTTCTAATAAAGGTATTTAGTAAAGCAGAGTTGGGGTCTTCGGTTGTTGCACTTATTAATAAAACATTAGCCTTACGATTTCTTTCAGTTTCCCCGAGTTTATTATAAGTACCTGTATCCATAAAATAAAAGACCATCTCTTGTCCTTCTGGAGGAAGCCTGTGGATTTCATCTAAAAATAGAATACCTCTATCAGCTTTGGATACAATCCCTTCAGTTTCTTTATCAGCACCAGTAAAGGCTCCTTTTATATGTCCAAAAATATGAGATAGTAGTAATTGAGGATTATTAGCATAATCAGCGCAGTTAAATACTATAAATGGAGCATCAGGTGAAAGCTTTTTTATATACTTTGCATATTGATACATTATATTAGCAAAAAGGCTTTTACCAACACCAGTACTTCCAAGGATTAATGTATGAAGACCATTAGGTGGATACATTAAGGCTGCTTTAGCTTGTTCAATTTGGTTTTTTAAACTAGTATTATAACCTATTAAATAGTTAAAAGGAGAGCAGTTATCTGTATCAGAATTTATTGAAGAATTTATAAGAGTAGTATTGGATATTTCCTCTAAATCTTGGGAAATATTAATAGAAAAAATGTCTTCTATATATTTTCTATCAAAATATAAAACAGGTCTATTTTTAATTTTTATAAGCTTTTTTTCTCTACAAAGATTATTTAGTTCCTTAGAAACATTGTTTCTTAAGATATCCAAAGTATCGCCAATTGCTTGAGCTGTAGGACCATTTTGATTAAGAATATCTTCTTTAGTAAAATCATGAGAATGATCTAATATATATTTGTAAATTTTATCAATACGTTTCATAATATTCTTCCCCCCCTTATATCATATTTTAGTCTTAAAGAAAATAATATTCAATAGTGTATCAATACAGTATTGAAATTAATTAAAGATAAAACTTAATGGAAAGGATAGAGAAAGTTTGAATTAATATATATTAAGCAAACATTTAAATAATAGAAGTAACTATAGATGTGGCCTAAATAGCACAAAATATAAGAATATATAACTATGCAAAGAAGTAAATAAATCCTATAAATAATTAACAAATATTAATAAAAAAAATAGAATAGTATATATAAATATTTTTGGAGGATAAAATGTTTAATTTTTTTCCTTTTAAAGGTGGCGCGTTTTTTAGTTTTGGAACCATTAATAAAGTAGATGGAATGGTTCAATCATTTTTTGAGAATACCGATATAAATAAAATAACAAATTTATATGGAGAAGCTTTTTCTGATTACTTTGAAAATACTGATGATGATAAGGAGAGAGCTGAGATTGATTTTATTGATTTTCAATCATATGATGATATGTACTTATTAATTATTGAATTAAAAGGAATAAATCTAAAGGAATTAAGTATAAGATATGATCCTGGGATTATTGAAATAAATTTAAATCGTTCCGAAATGAGTATTAATGTATTAGGTATAAAGACGCAAGTAAAAAAACATTATAATAAAAAGTTTGAAAGCATTGAGGAAATTGATACAAATAATATTTTAAAGAGTATAGACAAAGAAATACTAACAATAAGAATGCCTAAAAAATATTCATTCAATAATTCTCCTGAAATAGTTGATATAGATTATACAGAAATATGCAGTTCAGATAAAGCAATTGAATGTGTTAAAGAGCATTAAATGTTAGAATATAAATTTAGAAAGTGTAGTTTATGTAAAACAATTGGATGTATTAAATATAAAATAAAATATTTATAGTATAAATCCACAATCAATTAAACAAATGTGGAAAACTATAGAGTAAAAATTTAAAATTGTGGATAAATAAAAAGCTGTAGTAAATTACAGCTTTTGAACAAAACATAAATGCATAATAAAAGCTCCAACAACAACATGTGGAGCTTTTTCCATTATTCATGGAAGAAAATAAATTTAATTACTTTCTACGTCTATTAGCGATTTCAACATTAACTTTCTTTCTATTGATCTTACCACCTGGACATTTATTTAATATCTTTTCAGAGATGGCTCTATCAACACTTACGAATGAGAAATTTTCCATAAGATCTATTTGACCTATAGTTGAAGCATTAACTCTTGTCATATCTCTAATATAGTTAATTAATATTTTTGGAGTTAATCCATCTTTTTTACCTACAGAGAAGAATAAACGAACATCTTCACTCTTAGGTGCTTCTAATGAGTCTGAAGTGTATTCAAATATTTGTTCACTATCAAATTTGATTTTCATCAATCCTGCAATTACTGATACTGGATCATGATTTTCAACAAGGTTTATTGCACTTGGTAAGAAGCTACTTAATTCTCCAGATTCAATAGTCTTTTGAATTTGATCAGCTATATCAGTGAATTTTCTATTGTTAATTTGTTCAACAGTTGGGACTGGTTTTTGCTTTATATCACTTTTAGTAATTTTTTGAATTTGTTTTATCATTGAGAAATCTTTTGGTGTTACTAGTGAATAAGCAGTTCCTTCTTTATTAGCTCTACCAGTTCTACCTATTCTATGAACATAGCTTTCAACATCTTGTGGTAGATCGTAGTTTATAACGTGAGTTACGCCATCAACATCTATTCCTCTAGCTGCAACATCTGTAGCTATTAATAAATGTAATGTACCCTTTTTAAATTTATTTAATGTAGTTAATCTATGAGTTTGAGTCATGTCTCCATGCATTCCTTCAACCATGTAACCTTTAGACTGTAAATCATGAACTAAATCATCAACGCCTTTTTTAGTTTTACAGAAGATTATAGCTGAAGTAGGTTTATCTAAACTTAAAAGTCTACAAAGTGCTTCGAATTTATTCTTTCCGTTAACCATGTAATAGCTTTGTTCTATCTTAGATACAGTTAATGTACTTTTTTTAACACTAACTAACTTAGCATTAGGCTTCATGTACTTTTTAGCTAATTTAGCAATTGGATCAGGCATTGTAGCTGAGAATAAAAGAGTTTGTCTTTCAGAAGGTGTGTGGCTTAAGATTTCTTCTATATCATCAATGAATCCCATATTAAGCATTTCATCTGCTTCATCTAAAACTAAAAATTCAACTTTCTCTAAATGAAGAACTTTTCTTTTAATAAGATCTAACATTCTTCCAGGAGTACCCACAACTATATCAACATCATTTCTTCTAAGAGCTCTCATTTGTCTGTCTATTGAATCTCCACCATAAACAGATAAAACATTAATATCTTCATATTTTGAAAGTCTTTTGATTTCATCATTAACTTGAACTGCAAGTTCTCTTGTTGGTGTTACTATAAGAGCTTTGATTCCTTGAGTGTCACTCATTTTAGTAATAATAGGTAAGCTATAAGCTGCAGTTTTTCCCGTACCAGTTTGTGCTTGACCTATTAAATCAACACCACTAAGTGTCACCGGAATACTTTGTTCCTGTATCTGTGATGGTTTTGTAAAGCCCATCTCTTCAATGGCCTTAACAATGGTCTCTTTAAGACCTAAATTGTAAAATTCGTTATTGTTCATTAATTATCCTCGTTTCTTTATTTTAAAATTGATTATTCTAATTTAATTGTTTTTTACACAAGCAAATAAAATCATTATAACATATTATTCTTGGCAATGTCAAAATATTATGAATAAAATATATAGATGAAATTAAAAAAATGCACAATACATCGAAGCTGTATCATGCAAAAAAAAAATTATTAATTAGAATATTTATATTAATATTATGTATATTAAATAAATAGTTTTTAATTTCCTTTATAGCCATTGCTTACTATCGTATGAACGGTATTATGAAGATCATTAACTTCTTCGCTGCTTAATTTAGTAACATCTATTGGCTCGTGTATAATTAATTCAATTTCTGCTGATTTTACTCTATTATTATTAGCTTCTAATAATTTATAAGTTCCATTTATAGTTAGTGGAATTATTGGACATTTTGATTTTGTAGCTAGTTTAAAACTTCCAGCCTTAAATTCATCTACAGGCTTTCCTTTGCTTCTAGTTCCTTCAGGGAATATAACCATAGAATAACCACTTTTTAATAATTTAATTCCATCAACTATAGCTTCAGCAGATTTTCTTAAGTTGCTTCTATCCATAAAGATACAATGAATATGTCTCATCCATTTACTGATAAAAGGCCAATTTTCTAATTCTTTTTTTGCTATAAATCCTTTTGGTACATCAATACATGCCATTAATAACGGTATATCAAAATTACTTTGATGATTTGAAACAAATAATACTGTTTTATCTTTAGGTATATTATCAGCGCCTTTAACTGTCACCTTTGCGCCAGCTATTTTTAATATAAACTTTGCCCAACTCGAAGTAGATTTATAAATGTAAGCTTCTCTTTCAGATTTATCTTCCTTTTTGTCTAAAAATCTCATTTTTGTTCCATAAACAATGTTTGCAAAAATAAGACTTAGAATAATGCAAGGATAAAAAAATAAAGTTCTTAACATAATTACACATCCTTAAGGTTAAATTATTCCTACAAAATAGTATATTATAAATTCAAATGTTTTAAAAGTAGTATTAAAATAATCCTATGTAAACTTTTTGAAAAATTTAATATTAAGTTAATAAAATCTTTAGTAAGTAAATATAAAAAATGAGTTATAATATTTAATAAGTAATATTCAAAAGCCTCAATATGCTTGAACATTGTTCTTTTGGGATGAATATAAGTAAAATTTTTATTAAGCTATAAATAGGAGACTAATTAAATGAGAGGAATAGAAAAAGAATCTGGATTTAGTAATAATTTAAAAGGTAATATTTGTGGGTTAAGTGATAATGAAGTTAAGAAAAGAAAAAAAGAAGGTAAAGTTAATTATATTCCCAAGGCTCCAGCAAGAACTGTCTCAGAAATAATAAGAGCTAATTTATTTACTAGTTTTAATGCTATAAATTTAGTACTAGCAATTATAGTAATTATAGCGGGTTCTCCTAAAAATTCACTATTTATGGGGGTTATTGTATCAAATACTTTGATTGGCATAATTCAAGAAATACGAGCAAAAGAGATATTAGAGAAATTATCAGTTTTAAATGAGGCAAAAGCTAAAGTGATTAGGAATGGGAATATCAAAATAGTTGCTGCAAATGAAATTGTTTTAGACGATATTATATATCTAGAAAATGGAATGCAGATTTTAGTTGATGCAGAAGTTATATATAGTAATGGACTAGAAGTAGACGAGTCAATGCTAACAGGTGAATCTGATTCTGTAGGAAAAAGTTTTAAGGGAATTTTATTGTCTGGAAGCTTTGTGGTTGCTGGAGAAGGATATGCTAAAGTTACACAGGTTGGGAAGCAGACATATGCATCTACACTTGCAGAGGAAGCAAGAAAATTTAAAATAATAAATTCAGAATTGAAAAATTCTATAAATAAAATATTTAAAACACTTATATGGATTATAATCCCTGTAGCAGCACTATTAATAGCAGCACAGTTAAGAGTCATGGGGAATGACTGGAGAAGTGCAATTATTGGAACAGTATCAGGAATAATTGGAATGATTCCTGAGGGATTAATGCTACTTACAAGTGCTACATTTATAGTATCTGTTATAAAATTATATAAACATGATACTCTTGTGCAAGAACTTTGTGCAACAGAAGTATTAGCTAGAGTAGATGTACTTTGCTTAGATAAAACAGGAACTATAACTGAGGGAAATTTAAAATTAAGTGATGTCAGAAATATAGGGAAAAGAAATAATAAAGAAATAGATGAAGTGCTAGCACTTTTAGTAAATAACCTACCTAGTAATAATCCAACTCAAAGAGCAATTTTAGATAAATATAAGTCATATAATAATGAAATTAAGTGCTTAGAAAAAATAGTATTTTCATCTAAAAGAAAATGGAGTGGTGCAAAATTTGAGAAACTAGGTACATGGATATTGGGAGCACCTGAAATAATTTTAAAGGAAAAATATAGATTAATCAGAGGCATAGTTGAGGATGAAGCTAAAAAAGGAAAAAGAGTACTTTTATTAGCAAATGTATGTAGTAACGATTTAAAAGAGGAATTAACTGGTGATATAGAAGCTGTTGCTCTTATATTAATTGAAGATATTATAAGGGATAATGCAGAGGAAGTATTAAAGTATTTTAATGAGCAAGGTGTTAATGTGAAAATAATATCTGGGGATAGTCCTGTTACAGTAGCAGAGATAGCAAGAAAAGCTGGTGTTAATGGCTGGAAAGATTATATTGATGCGAGAGAACTTCCTGATGATTATGAAGAATTAAAAAAAATAGTAGAAAAAGCAAGTGTATTTGGAAGAGTAACTCCACATCAAAAAAAGAAAATTGTATCGGCACTTCAAGAACAAGGTCATACAGTAGCAATGACTGGAGATGGTGTAAATGATGTTTTGGCGCTTAAAACATCAGATTGTGGAATTGCAATGGCAAATGGTTCAGATGCAACAAAGGCAGTAGCGCAACTAGTACTTATGAAGTCGGATTTCATAGCTTTGCCTAAGATTGTAGAAGAAGGCAGAAAACAAATTCAAAATTTAGAAAGAGTATCGGAGCTATTTTTGTCCAAAACAGTATTTTCAATAACTATATCTGTTGTTTCATCTATTTTATTAATTCCGTTTCCAATAGAACCAATTCAAATGTCATTGGTTTCAAGCTGCGCAATAGGTATCCCAGCATTTTTCTTGGCTTTATTACCTAGTAGTGGTAGAGCTGAAAAAGGATTCTTGCATAGAGTGCTAAGTGTTAGTATACCTAATGGAATCATATTAGCAACATTTACAATAAGCACATTTGTCATATCTAGATATTTAGGTGTAGAGATGATTTATAGTAGAACACTATCATTATTGATGTTTGCAGGAATAAGTATGATGATTTTAATTAGAGTAGCTAGACCTTTAAGTAAATTTAAATTTGCTTTGTGCTTAACAATGTTTTGTATTATAGCAATAGCATTTTTAACTCCACCAGGAAGATTCATTTATAGCTTAACTACATTAAAGTTAAGTCATTGGTTAATTTCATTAGCTGTTATATTTGGATCAGGTCCTATAATAACAGAACTTGTTGATATTTTTAGGAGTAGAGTAAGTAAGAAATATTCATAAATAAAAATGTGGAAGTATATATATTAACACAGTAAAATATGTGTTAAAGATACTATATTTAAATGTAAAGAAATGCAGAAAGAATAATACTTTGATATTGATATTTGACAATAATAAATAATTATAATAAACTTTATAAGAGAGATAAATAAAAACTCTCTTATATTTGCTCCTATAGTTAAATGGATAGAACAATCCCCTCCTAAGGGATAGATGTGGGTTCGATTCCCGCTGGGAGTACCAATATGGATTTTGATGTGTTTCATCAAATAATGTAAAGTGTTATAAAGCCAGTATAAATAAGGCTTTGTGACACTTTTTATGTTATTTAGAGAGTTGAAAGACATGTATTGAAATTCAAGAAGTGTCCTCAGCTAATTATGCTTAGCTAGCAAATATTTAACATTAATAATTAATAATGCAGATGGAGTTTTAAATAGAATAGATAGAATTGTAGTATGTTTAGATCATTTGCAAAGAGAAATTAGAATAAAGATAAAGAAAGGTTATTATTTAAGTAATCCAATACCTAAAGAAATAACTAGAAATGATGATATTTATGAATTAGTTTTGGCAGAAGTTAAAGTCAATAATGGTGTTATTTCAATTCAAAATAGTTATATAAATGATTTAAGATTAAATAAAGAACTTTGTGGAGTCGTATGTGGCACAGTCCATGAGGTTGATACAACAGATATATTCAATACTTATCAAAATTATTTAAATGAAAAAATGAATAGTAATGAATTTGATGAATGGTTTAATGGATTAAAAAAAGTATTTGTATCTGCAATTGGAACTACAATTACATGGCTGTTTGGTGCATGGGATACAGCTTTAACTGTACTTATATGCTTTATGGTTTTAGATTACATAACAGGAGTTATAAGAGCATTTGTAAAGAAAGAAATAAGTTCAAATGTTGGGCTTGTTGGAATTGCTAGAAAGTCATTGATATTAGTAGTTTTAATAGTTGGAGTTTTATTAGATAGGTTATTAAATGCAGGAACGTTGGTGTTCTGAATTTTAATAGCCTATTTTTATATTGCAAATGAATATGATCAAATGCAGAAATTTTATACTCATGTAAGTAAATTATTAACTGAATATGGACATACAGTAGTTGATTGTAATAGTAATGGAGCAACATCAAGTGAAGAATTAAAAGAAGGAGTAACAAAGGCTAATAATGCAAATGTTGATTTATTCATTAGCTTACATATGAATGTTTATGATGGAAAAGCAAATGGAACTGAGTGTATTGTTTATTCAGAAAGCAGTAAATCATATTCATATGAAAAAAGAGTATGTGAAAACTTTGCTTCATTAGGATTTAAAAATCGAGGTGTAAAAATAAATGCATTATATGAAATGAAGAATATAAAAACACCAAATATAATTTTTGAGATTTGTTTTTGTGATTCAAAAACTGATATAGATATTTATAATAAGTATTCATGGGAGCAGTTAGCACATAGATTATGTAATGCAATTGATAGTAATATTACAAGTAAAACAGAAGAAAGAATGCTTATATTGTTACAAAGTATTTGCCATGTACTTATGAAGGATATGATGGTGTTGATATAAAAGTGATTTTTGATAAGTCTTTTGAGGGTATTAAGTGCTATGTTAGAGGAGATAGGAATGGGGGTTGGATTGAGACAGAATATATTACAATTGAAACATGTGAAAAACTAAAAAATAGAATTGGGGAATTATTATAAGAAATAAAAATTTGAATTTTTAGGAACATATTATTAAATGATTAATAATATATAAATATAAAACGTATTTAAAAATTTAGATATGAGGTAAATAAATGGAGAATAAATATCAAGTAAATGCTAAAGTTTTTAAAGCTTTTTGTGATGAAAATCGATTAATGATACTTGAATTGCTTCAAAGCGGAGAAAAATGTGCATGTCATTTGTTAGAGAAAATGCATATTGGTCAATCTACATTATCACATCATATGAAGATACTATGTGAATCAGGAATTGTTGCGAGCAGAAAAGAGGGTAAATGGACTTATTATTCAATTAACTCTGAAGGTAGTGAATGTGCTGGCAAACTATTACAAGAACTAACACAAGTCTATTCTCATGAAAAATGTCGAGATATTAAATGCCATACATAAATTATAAAATTAAATTTAAAGCCATCTTTTTAGATGGTTTAAAAAATAATTTACATATCGAAAAAAATAGATATGAATTAAGTTAAATAAAAATTATATTTGGAGGTATTGAAATGAAAAAAATGATAATTTTTGATCCAGCTATGTGCTGCTCAACAGGTGTATGTGGTCCATCTGTAAATCTTGAATTATTGAGGGTTGCTACAACTATTAATACTTTAAAGAATAGAGGGATAATTATAGAAAGATATAATCTTTCACAAAATCCACAAGCTTTTATAGATAATAAAATAATAAATCAAATATTAAATACAAGAGGAGTTCAAGCATTACCTATAATTATGGTAGATGGAGCTGTTGCAAAGTATGGGAGCTATCCAACAAAGGAAGAATTTTGCAGATTTCTTGGAATATCAGCTGATTATTTACGTACTAATATCACTATAAAAAAAGCAGGTAAATAAAATTGTAAATGTGGTTGCTCTTAATAGAGATAGTATTTTTAGTAAATTAAAAATACTTTTATGTGGAAGGATGATAAAGCATGTTCAATAAATTTGACATAGATAATATTAATCTAACTAAATATTTATTTTTTACAGGGAAAGGTGGGGTTGGAAAGACTTCGACAGCATGTGCAGTAGCGTTAAGCCTAAGTGACAAGGGGAAAAAAACAATGCTAGTTAGTACAGATCCAGCATCTAATTTACAAGATGTATTTAATGCTAATTTAGATAATAAGGGAATTCAGATAAAAGAAGCACCAAATTTAACTGTTGCCAATTTTGAACCCGAAAAAGCAGCAAGTGAATATAGAGAAAGTGTAATTGCACCATATAGAGATAAACTCCCACAAGCTGTATTGAATAATATGGAAGAGCAGTTATCAGGGTCATGTACAGTGGAAATTGCTGCATTTAATGAATTTGCATCTATGATTACTAATGTAAATGTGCAAAAGGAGTATGATTATATTATTTTTGATACAGCACCAACAGGGCATACGTTACGAATGTTACAATTACCATCTGCATGGAGCAATTTCATTAGTGAAAGTAAACATGGAGCATCATGCTTAGGTCAACTTTCTGGACTTGAAAGCAAAAAAGAAATGTACAAAGAAGCTGTGAATACATTAGTAGATAAAGAAAAAACTACTTTGATTTTAGTATCTCGTCCAGAAGATACGCCGTTAAAAGAAGCAGAAAGAGCATCTAAGGAGTTACAGGAATTAGGTGTTAATAATCAAATGCTAATTATTAATGGAGTTTTACAGGAGCATGATGATAAACTTTCAACAGCAATTTATAATAAACAACAAAAAGCGTTAAATGAAATTCCTAAAAAGCTCAGAAACATTGAAACTTTTGAAATTCCATTAAGACCTTATAATATAACTGGATTAGAAAATGTAAGAGCATTATTAAAAGAAAATCATGTACAATACTCAGAAGATGTTTTAAATGTTTTGTCGCTAAAGAAATTAAATGATATTATAGATGATTTATATGAGAACAATAAGAAAGTAATATTTACTATGGGTAAAGGTGGTGTAGGTAAGACTACTGTAGCAGCAGCTATTGCACTTGGATTTTCTAAAAAAGGTAAAAAAGTTCATTTGACGACTACTGATCCTGCAGGTCATTTGAGATTTATATTGGATGAAAGCTTTGGGATAACTGTAAGCAATATTGATGAAAAAGAAGAGTTAGAAAAGTATAAGAATGAAGTTCTAGATAAAGCTAGAAAAAATAATATGACTGATGATGATATTGAATATATAGAGGAAGATTTAAGATCGCCATGTACTCAGGAAATTGCAGTATTTAGAGCGTTTGCAGAAATAGTTAAAAAATCAGATGATGAAATTGTAGTAATAGATACAGCCCCAACAGGACATACTTTATTGCTGTTAGAATCAACTGAAAGCTATAATAAGGAAATTTCAAGAAGTGAAGGTGATATTCCAGAGTCTGTTATTGAATTATTACCGAAGTTGAAAGATGAAAGACATACAGAAGTTGTAATAGTAACACTTGGAGAAGCAACACCAGTATATGAAGCTATAAGACTTAAAGAAGATTTAGATAGAGCAGAAATTTATAATAAATGGTGGGTTATTAATTCAAGTTTTTATGGAGCTAACGTTACTAATAGTATATTAAAAGCAAAAGCAAATAATGAAATAAAGTGGATAAATAAAGTAAACGAAGTTTCAAATGAAAACTTTGCAATTATAGATTGGAAAGCAGATGAAGTAAAGGGTAATAATCTTAATGAATTGCTAAAATAATACACAATATTAACACTGAAAGGAAAATAAATATGAAGAAAAAAGTAGCATTTATTTGTGTTCATAATTCATGTAGATCCCAAATGGCAGAGGCACTTGGAAAAATTTATGGGGATGGAGTTTTTGAAAGTTATTCGGCAGGTACTGAAACTAGGCCAGAAATAAATCAAGATGCTGTTAGAATAATAAAAGATTTATATGGAGTTGATATGAATGAAACTCATAAATCCAAATTATTAACTGATATACCGGAGATTGATATTGCAATAAAAATGGGATGTAATGTAGTATGCCCATTTTTGCCAGTAGAGCATACAGAAGATTGGGGACTAGATGATCCAACTGGAAAGAGTGATGAAGAGTTTATAAAGACAGCTAAAATAATTGAAGAAAAAGTTAAAGATTTAGTAAAGCGAATTAGAAATAATGAAATTTAAATAATGCTTTGTTTAAATATAATTAAGAGTAGAGACTTGTTAATAAGAAGATTTTAAATATATTAATTGAAAAAAATTATAAAAGATGGGGAAGTGTATAATGTCAGAGAATAAAGAAAAAGGTCTTAGGGTATTTGAAAAATACCTTACATTATGGGTGGCAATATGTATTATTATAGGCATCGCAATAGGAAGGTTTTTGCCTATAATACCAGATACATTAAATAAATTTGAGTATTATAATGTATCAATTCCAGTGGCTATATTAATATGGCTTATGATATATCCAATGATGTTAAAAATAGATTTTACAAGTATTATTAATGCAAGCAAAAAGCCAAAAGGACTTCTATTAACATGTACAACAAATTGGATTATAAAGCCTTTTACAATGTATGCAATTTCATGGTTCTTTTTCTATGTGGTATTTAAGAACTTTATTTCTGCAGAACTTGCTAAAGAATATTTAGCAGGTGCAGTACTTCTTGGCGCTGCTCCATGTACAGCAATGGTGTTTGTCTGGAGTCATTTAACTAAAGGTGATGCAGCATATACACTAGTTCAAGTTGCAGTAAATGATTTGATAATTTTAGTAGCTTTTGCACCAATAGTAGCATTTTTGCTTGGTGTAAGTAATGTTAGTGTTCCCATAGCTACATTATTACTTTCAACAGTATTATTTGTTGTAATTCCCTTAGCATTTGGATATGTAACTAGAACTATGATTATTAAGAAAAAAGGTGAGGACTATTTTAACAATATGTTCTTGAAAAAATTCGATAATCTAACAATAATAGGATTGTTATTGACGTTAATAATATTGTTTTCATTTCAAGGTGAGATCATATTAAACAATCCTTTACACATTTTATTAATAGCTGTTCCACTTACAATTCAAACATTTCTTATATTTACAATTGCTTATTTAGGAGCAAAGTTACTTAAGCTACCTCATAATATTGCAGCGCCAGCTGGAATGATAGGAGCTAGTAATTTTTTTGAACTTTCTGTGGCAGTAGCAATATCATTATTTGGATTACAAAGTGGAGCTGCAACAGCTACTGTTGTAGGTGTTCTAGTAGAAGTGCCAGTAATGTTAGCACTTGTTAAAATAGCCAATAATACTATAGGGTGGTTTAAGAATAATTAGTAATTAAAAATATCAAACTTACTATGATAGATAAAAATTGATGTACTAAAGAAAAACATTTTACAGATTTGTAGTTTTTTAATAATTAAAAGGAGTGTAAATTATGAAGTATCATATTATAACTTATAGTGCACAAGTTAGATTTAGTGGGGAGAGAGTTTATTTTAGCAAAGTAATAGATATTGATCCAATTGATTGTTTTATTAAAATAAAAGAGGAAAAAACAAGCTCTTATACAGAATTTGTGCTTAATTTTTTTTGTGAAATAAATAAAGATCAATATTTAAAGTTATTAGATAGACGCTAACTATAGAAAATGACATCTATGTTATTTGAGTGCTTTGTAAAAAAAATTCAATTATATAAGCTCCAGATAAATATTTGCTGAATGAATGGAGAAGAAATGAAAGAAACAGATTTGACAAAAGGAAGAGTTATCTCAGTTATAACCGCATTAGCATTACCAATAATGGGAAGCTCTTTCTTGCAATTTACTTATAATTTGATTGATATGATGTGGGTAGGTGGACTTGGGAGTGGAGCAGTTGCAAGCATTGGATCATCAAGTTTATATATAAATATAGGATATTTAATAAATGCATTAGTTGTTATTGGGGCTGGAATACTGTAGCACATGCAATTGGCAGAAAAGATAATACAGAAGTAAAAGAATATATAAATTCAGGGATACTCATTAATGCGATTATTGGAATTATTTTTGGAATTATATTGATATTGGTAGGAAAGGGCTTCATAGGATTTTTAAATCTTAATAATTATGAAGTTGAAAGAAATGCATATCACTATTGGGTATTAAATGCACCTATTTTATTCTTTGTATTCTTTAATATGATGTATACAAGGATATTAGGGAGTTTTGGAAATAATAAGTTGGCATTTAAAATTAATGCAGTTGGAGTAGTTGTAAATATAATAATTGACCCTATATTCATCTATTTTTTTAAACTTGGAGTTATAGGAGCTGGACTTGCTACTCTGATTGCGAATATAATAATGTTCATTTTATTTAAAATAAATTCTAATGGAATACTTAAATATGATTTTAAAATATCAATAGATTATATAAAGATAAAAGAAATTGTGAAATTGGGATTTCCAATGGCGTTTAAACCTTTTGGTATAAATGGAATATGGTTAAGTATTTCACTTTCAAGTATTCTTAAAGGTATTTTTGCTTATTTACTATATGAAATTAAAGTAGGAAAAAAGTATGTAGAAGCTATAGAATAAATATAGTGAAATTAATTAAGAGGCATAACAAAATGATAAGACTGGTTAAATAGTTGTATATCAAAACTGTATTGTAATATTATGAAAGTATAGCAATTATTTGGAGGAGGTTATAATGGAATATAAAATACTAAATATGCAAAAAGAACATTGGGAACAAGTAAAACAAATCTACTGTGAAGGTATTGAAACAGGAATAGCAACCTTTCAAACAGAAATACCAAGTTATGAACAATGGGATAATTCTCATCTAAAATTTGGTAGATTTGTAGCATGTAATGAAGAAAAAGTTTTATGATGGGTTGCTTTAAGTCCAACATCAAGCAAATGTGTATATTCTGGCGTAGTAGAAATAAGCATTTATATTGGAAAAGATTTTAGAGGAAATGGTATTGGTAAATCGCTTATGAAAGAGGCAATTAAGCAAGGAGAAGAAAAGGGTATATGGAGTTTCTATTCTGAAATAATAGAAGAAAATATTGTACACAAAAAATGTGGATTTAGAGAAATAGGTATACGAGAAAAAATTGAAAAATTAAGCAATGGAAAATGGTCAGATACAGTATTAATGGAATTTAGAAGTAAAACAGTTGGTATTGACTACTATAAGGTAACGTTATTATGAATAGAAGTAATGAATTTAGAGAATTAATACGGAATTTAGAAAGAAAGCTAGGATTACTTAATAAAGAAGGTGGAGGATACTGTTATAATGTATCTTTAGCACAATGTCATGCTTTGGTAGAAATAGGACGAGCCAATAGTATATCAATAAAATCTTTATCACAATTGTTAAATTTAGATATAAGCACAATGAGCAGAACTGTAGATAATTTAATTGCAAAGAATTATGCTATTAAGATGAAATCAGATAAAGATAAACGTATATTCATAGTTAAACTTACAGATGAGGGAAAGCAATTGTTTGATGCAGTTGAAAATAAAATGAATAATAAATTTGAACAAATTTTTGAGAAAATAGAAGAAGAAGATAAAGAAATAATTTTGTATTTAATGTGAATACTGGTAAATATATTTGATAAGAATGAATTTTAAAGAACTAATTAAGCATATTTCAAAATGTTAAATTGATAGAAATAAATAATCCCGCTAAATTAAAGACAGTAGGGATTATGCAGAATGATGCATGAATAAAAATACAGAAATGCAACAAGATAAATTAGGTGTTTTTTATAGTGAAATGTCAGACACAGGTCAGACATTTTGAAAATATTTAATATGTTTTTATAAATTTATATGAATGTATCATAAGCCAGAAAACCTAGAATATATGAAGGTTAATGAACTTTAATGAATGTATAAAAATGTTTAAAAAGTAAATAAAGGTATCCCGCTGGGAGTACCATATTGGTTTTGAAAGTGGATTAAATACTAATATTAATTTCTATTTATTTTTATTTTAAGTATACAGATATCTTAATTATAAGTAATAGAATTTATTATGTAAAATAAAAAATATCCTTTTCTTCTATAAAAAATATATAGGAAAAGGATATTTACTATGCATTTTTAATAAGTTCATTAACTTCAAATTCAACTAATTGTAGTATTTTATCACTAAATTTTTTAAACTGATCATTATTTAAATTGAGATTTAAGTTGCCCTTATTTATATAGGCTAAAGGAATTAAATTATTTTTAATCTCAAATTTTAAATATTCATTCAGTGTAGAATCATTTTCTTCAAATTTATTAAAATTAATATTAAAACCGCAGAGTCCTATTAATTTTTCTATAACATTTACTTCATTAATATCAATTGATTCATCAGGAATATATATATCTTTAGATATAATAAAATCATTGTTTTTATCTATGTTTAATAAATCGTAAATACTTACTTCAAGAATTTCAGATATTTTGCATAAAATTTCTTTTCCTGGTTCTCTATTATTGTTTTCATAATTTGAATATGTTGATGAAGGGATATTTAGTAGTGATGCCATATTCTTTTGGGTTAACCCTTTTTCTTTTCTTAAAGTTTTAATATTAGTACCAACTTTTATTATTTCATTTACTCCCAAAATTTACCACCTCCTATACTATATATTTTAGTAATAATTTTGCAATTTTGCAATAGTAAATTATAAAATATCCAAACATGAATAGTTATAAATTTCAAAACTATTGTGAGAATATACAAATGAATTTTAATTTTAGGTAAACGTTGTTATAGAAGGTTGATTATATTTCAAAATGATATAAAATATAAATAAAGATAATAATTAATATGGAGGGTGGACAAAGAGAATGGATACAGTTTTAGAACAATTTATAGCATCAGATAGGCCTAAAAGAACCAGCAAGGTATTTAATTATTTAGCAATAATATTCGCATCAGCAGGAGTATTAGTGTTTATGTCATCTAATATAATTGGAATAGCACTAGAAATAGCAGCAGCAGCACTTTTCATAGGAAGTTATTTTATGTATATTGATTATGAATATGAACTATTTGAAGGAAACATAACTGTAAGCAAAATATATAAAGCAAGTAAGAGAAAATTAGCTCAAAAGATTGATAGAGATGAAGTTAGAAAAGTATATGTTGTGGAAAGAAAAGACGCTTTAAAAAAGGGTGTCCAAGCATATTACAACACAAATCTAGAAGGATTAAAGATATATACTTTCGAATTGAAAAATCAAAAGAAAGTTCAGCTAGCGTTAAATGAAAAATTTTCTGAGATGGTAGATATATACTATAAACAAAAGTTTACATTTTAATTTAAATGCTATTAAAAAAGATTTCATATTGCATCAATATGAGATCTTTTTTGTGCACCAAAATATAAAATTAAATAATTAATTAGTATATGGAAAAACAATAGATCAATCTATTGAAAAATCATTTAATAGTATATGGAAAGATTAAGAAGCGTATGGAACTGATATCATAAATAAGGTGAAAAAATAAAACTTGATTTAAAATGAAAAATATTAATTTATAAAAAATATGCATAATAAAAAGAAGTAGATATGCTGTAAATAAATTAATCAATAAAGACTGGAAGTTGCAGTACTATGAGTAATATTATTAATAGAGATTAAAAAAACAACTATTCTGCAAATAAAGTTGTTTAATAAAAATTAAAAAATGTATTGACATAAGCTATGTGGAACTGGTATCATATTCTCATAAGGTGATCATATAAAACGATGGTATGACTACCTCGTGAAAACGATTTATAAAAAGCGTGGAGGGAAGGGTTATGAAAGAAAAAATAGTAGCCGAGGAAATTTTAAAACACATAGGTGGAAAAGAAAACATAAAATCAATTGAACATTGTGCAACAAGGCTAAGACTGATATTAAAGGATAAATCAAAATTAGATGAAAAGGCGATTGAAAACATTGATGGAGTAAAGGGACAATTTTTTGCAGCTGCTCAATATCAAATTATTCTTGGAACAGGGTTTGTAAACAAGGTGTATGGAGTAATTGTTGGAGAGTCATCAGATTTAGCAAATACTAGTGCTAAAGAAGATGCATATAGTGAAATGACAATACTTCAAAAGATATCTAGAACATTAGGCGATGTTTTTGTTCCAATAATACCTGTATTAGTTGCTACAGGATTGTTTATGGGACTGAGAGGACTTTTAACTAACTTAGGTTTATTACAATCAGGAACTAATTTTTATTTATTTACAGAAGTTCTAACTGATACAGCATTTGCATTTTTACCAGCATTAGTTGCTTGGTCAACAATGAAGAAATTTGGCGGTACGCCAGTTATCGGTATTGTAGTTGGATTAATGCTTGTATCTCCAAGTTTACCAAACGCTTATGCAGTAGCAGGTGGGACTGCTGAACCTATTTATTTATCACTATTAGGTTTAACAGTTCCAGTAGTAGGATATCAAGGATCAGTATTACCAGCATTAGTATTAGGTATAATTGCAGCTAAAACTCAAAAGGCACTTAAAAAAGTAGTTCCAGACGTACTGGATTTAATAGTTACACCATTTTTAACATTATTAATTGCAATGATATTAGGTCTTTTAGTAGTTGGACCAATAATGCATAATTTAGAATTAATTATCTTCGGAGCAATAAGAAGCTTTATGGCGCTTCCATTTGGAATAGGTGGATTAATAATAGGTGGGGTTCACCAAATCATAGTTGTTACTGGTATTCACCATGCTTTAAATGCTTTAGAAGTGGAACTTCTAGCATCTACAGGAACAAATGCATTTAATGCAATAATTACTTGTGCAATAGCAGCTCAAGGTGCAGCATCAGTTGCAGTTGCAGTAAAAACTAAAGATAAGAAAAAACGTTCATTATATATTTCATCAGCAGTTCCAGCATTTTTAGGAATTACTGAACCAGCTATATTTGGTATTAACTTAAGGTTTATAAAACCATTTGTTTTTGGATGCATAGGTGGAGCAGCTGGAGGAATGGTTTCAGGAATATTACATTTAGCAGGTACAGGAATGGGGATAACAGTACTTCCAGGAATATTATTATATATCGGAAATTTAGGACAATATTTATTAGTAAATGCAATCTCAATGGGAGTAGCATTCTGTTTAACTTATTTCTTCTTTAAGACAGAGGAGTAATTTAATAGAAAAACTATAGATAGGTTTAGTAGAGCAAGCTCTATTAGATCTATCTAATATTATATAGATACATTAGTTTTAAAAAAATAAAAAATCCTTCAAAAATAAAAATATTTATCAATAAGTATTTTTTAGTCTGATAGATAATGATATATAATGATAATAGTTGATGTTTATTAGAGAAATTTTTGGAGGAAAATTGGATGAAAAGAAAAGTTACAATTCAAGATATTGCTAACATGGTTAATGTATCTAAAAGTAGTGTTTCTAGATATTTAAATAATGGATATGTGAGTGAAGAAAAGGCAGAAAAAATAAGAGAAGCTATTGAAAAGACAGGTTTTGAAACTAATTTTTTTGCTAAAAGATTAAAAACAAAGAAAAGTAAGCTTATAGGTATAATTCTTCCTAGAATTGACTCTGTTACAGTTGGTAAATTATTAGCTGGAATAAATAGGGGATTAGAAAAGGAAGGATACCAAGGTATCATACTTATCAGTGAATTAAGCATTAAAAAGGAATTAGCTAATATTAATAGCTTATACCAACAGGGAGTTGATGGTATAATTGTCAATTCTATAGCCATAACTAAAGAGCATATCCAATTAATTAATAGATTAAATATTCCTGTTATGTTTACAGGTCAAAAGAATGATCTCGTGGATTATATTAAGATAAATGATTATGAAGCTGGAAGAATAATGGGTAACTTTTTAAAAGAAAAGAACCATAAGAATGTTGTATTTATAGGTGTAAATGAGGAAGATAAAGCTGTTGGTATAGAGAGAAAAAATGGATTTATAGAAGCTTTTAAAGAGAATAATAGTAATTCAACAGTTACAGTTATAGAGTCTGATTTTTCTTTTATAAAGGCATATGAAAAATCAAAAGAAGCTTTAAAATATAACCCTACAGCAATAGTTTGTGCAACTGATAATATTTGTTTGGGAATACTTAGATATTTGCATGAAAATGGAATAAAGGTTCCAGATGAGATTTCTGTAGCTGGATTTGGGGGATATGAGGTAGGAACTGTATCATACCCAACATTAACAACTATTGCATTCGATTATGAATCCATAGGAGAGCAAGCAGCAGAAGGCATTTTAAAATTAATTGATGAAGAAGAAGTACTTAAAGATAATGAAGTATCATTGAAATTAATAGAGAGAGAAAGTGTTAAAAAATTAGAATAAATATAGAAATTTAAATAAAAGGAGTTCATTATGGTAAAGCAAGAGATATACGAAAAGATAAAGCAAGATTTAGAAAAATATTATTCTCACAAAGATAGTAATATTTGGAGAAATAAATTTCATATAGAGATGCCATTCGGGCTGGTTAATGATCCTAATGGTTTAAGTTACTACAATAATGAATTTCATATTTTTTATCAATGGAACCCATTTGGGTGTGAACATAAGACAAAGCATTGGGGATTAGTAAAAACTAAGGATTTTGTTAATTTTACAATTCCAGAAATAATATTAAAGCCAGAAGACTGGTTTGACAAAAACGGATGTTATTCTGGAGGAGCATATGTTAAGGGTGATACATTAAAATTATTTTATACAGGAAATGTAAAGGGACCTAATAATGAAAGAGAATCATATCAATGCATAGTTGATTATAATAAAGACGGATCTTTTGAAAAGAAAGGTGTAATTATAGAAAAACAACCAGAAGGTTATACAGCTCATTTCAGAGATCCTATGATATTCGCTGAAGATAATATTTTTTATATGGTGCTTGGGATACAAAATAATAATTTAAAAGGAAGAGTTTTAATATATAGGTCAGAAAATATAGAAAAATGGGAATTGCTTGGTGAGTTAAAAACTGATATGAAAGATTTTGGGTATATGTGGGAATGTCCGAATATATTTAGAGTAAGTGAAAATAAATATGCATTTATGTTCTCGCCACAAGGGTTACAGGCTGAAGAGTTAAAATATCAAAATATATATCAATCAGGGTATGTGATTGGAGATTTAGATTTAAATGATGTTTCACTAACAAATTATTCTGAATTTAAAGAAATAGATATGGGATTTGATTTTTATGCACCTCAAGTATTTAACTATAATGGTAGAAATACCATGATTGGATGGGTAGGAATGCCTGATAGAGATGATGAATATATTAGCTCAAAAGATGGATGGATGTTTGGATTAACTATGCCAAGAGTTTTAGAATATAAAGATGGTATATTGTATCAAAAACCACTTGAACTTATAGAAAATATGAGACATGAAAAAATTATACATATAAAAGATAGTATAGAAAATAATTATATTACAAAGCTAGACTCTAAGGGAATAGAATGCAAATTGGATTTAGATTTAAGCGATATAGAAGATTTGGAGATAAGATTTAAATTCAAAGATGAATATATTTCATTACTGTATAACAAAAAGGATGAGATATGTACTTTAGATAGAAATAACATGGAGCTTGGTGGTAAAGGAATAAGAAAGTTTAAATTAAAAGCTAAAGACTCCATGAAGCTTCATATGTTCATAGATAATTCAATTATGGAAATATATTATCAAGATGGATTAGAGGCTACTACTTTAATGTATTTCCCAAAAGAAGATGGATTAGAAATAGAAATCAAAAATAATATTAAGATTAATGAATTTCAAGTATGGAACTTAAGGGGGATGAAGTATGAAAAGTAATGTATTTTGTATAGGTGAACTTTTGATAGACATGGTTTGTGTTGACAATAAAGGATTAAAAGATGGAGAAAAGTTTGAAAAAAAAGCAGGTGGAGCTCCAGCGAATGTTGCAGCGAGTATATGCAAATTAGAAGGAAATGCGTATTTTTTAGGGCAAGTAGGAGATGATTTCTTTGGAACATTCTTAGTTGAAATGCTAGAAAGCTTAAATATAAATACAAGCATGACTGTTAAGAATGGAAGTACTACAATAGCCTTGGTTGGTATTGATGAGAGTGGAGAACGTAACTTTGATTTCTTAAGAGGAAGTGATGGAGCGTATTCGTTTGATAATATTGATACATCAAAAATAACATCTTCAGACATAATTCATTTTGGATCAGCAACTGGGTTCTTAGATGGAGAATTAAAGAAGACATATTTTAAATTATTAAATTATGCAAAAGTTAATAATATATATGTATCATTTGATCCTAACTATAGAGATGCGTTAATCAAGGATGATATGTTAGATCAATTTGTTGCTGATTGTATTGAATTCTTGAAGGTGAGTGATTTCACCAAATTAAGTGATGAAGAGTTAATATTGATAACAAAAGAAAAAGATTTAGAGGCTGGAGTTAAAAAATTGCATGAATTAGGTGCCAAAGTTGTAACTATAACTTTAGGCTCAAAGGGAACGTATTTAAGCGTCAATGGAGAAAATGTAATAATTCCATCTATAAAAATTAATCAAGTTGACTCTACAGGTGCTGGAGATTCATTTGTGGGAGCAGTATTAAAGCAGGTGGCTGAAATAAAAGATAAAAAGAATATCAGCATGGAAGAGTGGAAAAACATAATCACATTTGCTAATAAGGTTGGAGCAATAACATGTACTGACTATGGAGCAATAGCATCAATGCCAACATTAGAAAAAGTAAATAATATAAAGTAGTATAATAAAAACATTAGTGTAATAAAATAAATATCATACCTTAGGATATTTACTTTAGCACTAATGTTTTTATTATAATTATGAATTTAAATTATGTTATTGTTTAAAAAATAAAAAAATATAAGATTGGATTAAATATTCCTTAATACCTGTTTAATACAGTAATAATTTATATTGCATACTTTGTCAAACAAAATGTGGTATAATAGTTAGTAACATATATTTAAATTATTAGGAGAGTGATTATTTTTGGACCCTAGTTATACGTGGCAGATAGTTAGTTTAATTATACTAATTGCATTATCTAGCTTTTTTTCAATGTCAGAAACAGCATTGATGTCTGTGAATAAGATTAAATTAAGGCATATGGTTGAAGAAGGTATTTCAGGCGCTAAGTTGGTTGAAAAACTTGTTGAAGAGCCTAGTCAACTATTGGGCGCAATTTTAATTGGAAATAATATAGTAAATATAGGTGCATCATCTTTAGCAACAATTCTTGCTACTAATATATTTGGAAGTAGTGGGGTTGGAATAGCAACAGGATTAATGACTATATTAATCCTTATATTTGGAGAAATAACTCCAAAATCAATGGCAAAACAAAATGCAGAAGCAGTTGCATTAAAGGTTTCAAGACCGATAAAGTTTATCGTTATAATTTTTAAGCCGTTTGTATATATATTTACAGGAATATCTTCTTTACTTATTAGGCTTTTAGGTGGAAATCCAAATGAAGAAGAAGCTTTTATAACAGAAGAAGAATTAAAAACTATGGTTGATGTAAGTGAAGAAGAAGGCGTTTTAGAAGACGTTGAAAAAGAGATGATATTCAATGTATTTGACTTTGCTGATCTTCAAGTCAAAGATGTTATGGTACAAAGAGTTGATATTGTAGCAGTTGATGAAGAGGCTACTTATGATGAAGTTATGGATATTATAAAAAGCGAACAATTTTCTAGAATACCAGTGTATAGTGAAACCATAGATAATATTATTGGAATTATAAATATAAAAGATTTCGCAATGGTTGAAAACATAAAAGAAGATTTTAATATAACTAAATATGTAAGAGAACCATTCTATACTTTTGAATTCAAAAAGATTTTAGAGTTGTTTAAAGAAATGAAAAAAGCAAGAAACCATATTGCTGTTGTATTAGATGAATATGGAGGAACAGTTGGTTTGGTTACCATTGAAGATATAGTAGAGGAAATAGTTGGTGAAATTGAAGATGAATATGATGATGAAAATACTTCAATTGAAATTATAAAGGAAAATGAATATATAGTTGATGGAAGTACAAGGCTACATGATATTGGTGAATTATTAAGTGTTGATATAGATTCAGAAGAATTTGATTCTGTTGGTGGTCTTATGATTGGCGATTTAGGCAGAATGCCAGAAGAAAAAGAAAAAGTAGAAGTAAATAATATAACATTTATTGCTGAGGAAGTAGATAAGAATAGAATCAAAAAGGTTAGAATGATTACTAATTTAAAAATAGAAGAAAAAGATGAATAGAATAAAAAAACTGCTGAATTTCAATTTCAGCAGTTTTTTATTGTACAAATTATGATAAAATCCATGAACCATATATACCTTGAGGGTATATATACTTGAAATATACCCAAATACATAATTTTAAGAAGTAACTTATTTATTTTAGTATAGACTAAGAGAATAAAAACAATATATAATTTATTTTAATAATGAATCATACTGAAATAAAATATGTAAGGATGTTTAGAATATATGAGAAATTCTAATAATGATTTTATGAAAGTTGCAATAAAAGAAGCAGTTAAAGGAATGGATAAGGGAGAGATACCTGTTGGTGCTGTAATTGTAAAGGATGGATTTATAATAAGTAGGGCACATAACCTAAAAGAAGTATTAAATGATGTAACTGCACATGCAGAAATACTTGCTATTAGAGAAGCAGCTAAGGTGATTGGTGACTGGAGATTAAATGGATGTGAAATGTATGTAACGCTTGAACCATGTTCTATGTGTGCAAGTGCTATTATTCAAAGTCGAATATCCAAGGTTCATATAGGGGCATTCAATAATGAAATGGGTGCATGTGGAAGTGTAATAAATTTATTAGATAATAGATATATGAACTCATTTGTACCTGTAGAATGGCTATATGATGAGGAGTGTATTAAGCTTATAACAGGATTTTTTGAGAATGCTAGAAATAAAAAGTGATATTTCCTAAATAAGATTGCAATATAAGAGTATAAAATGAAATGAGAATCTGACTAAAAATTAATCAAACTCTCATTGTTTTATATTAGAAATGACTTATTCATAAGAGTGTTTATACTTTCATATGTTCGTTTTATATTAGGGATAGATATATTATGCTTTTTAGATAATTTTATTAGTGACTCACCAAACAATCTTCTTTCGTCTAATTTTGTTGGTATTTCAAAATCTCTTTGAAAGGAGGTCTTGGTATCATAAGGAAATTTATAAGCTTTATTAAATGATATATCTAATATGTTTTCAGGAAGATCTATATTTTCACATTTACTTATAGAGATAATTTCCATCATTATTTTTTTTACTTTTTTACTTAAATCGGGATTTTCTATAATTTCACCTAATGTTTTGTTTTCACTGGCAGTAATTAACCCATAAGCACATATAAATATATATTTACTCCAAATTTCTTTTATGCATTCATCCGTATAGTTATATTTAATTTTTGCTTTGTTCATAAGTTGGCACAGAGAAGGAATTTCAGTGCAATGTTTATTAGGATCTTGTCCTAAAATTATACTACATTCTCCACCAGATTGTTCAACAACTCCGGGTTGTTTTATATGAGTTCCAACATAAACACATGCTGGAAGAACATATCCATTCGTAATTATTTTTCTGATTCTATAATAAATATCTATACCATTTAATAATGGGATAATAATAGTATTATCATTAATTTTACTAACAAGATTTTTTAGCACATTTTCAAGGTCATATTGCTTCACGCATATGTAACATACGTCAAGTGTTGGAAGTAAATCAAAATTATCAGTTGCTAAAGTGGGATTGCATATAAAAGTACCTTCATCTTTAGTATTTAGAATTAGTCCTCCACTATTAATTTTTTCTAAATGCTTACCTCGAGCTATAAAATAAAGATTAATGTCAATTTTATCATTATTTAATAATTGAGACATCTTTCCACCGAAATATCCACCAACACCGCCTACTCCAATAAATGCTATATTTTTCATAATATCCTCCTCATTTTAATTATAATTAAAGCAAAGTTCAGCATTAGGATTTTTTAAAATTTGAGAATACAGATCTTTAGAAGCACCTGTATGAAACAGTATACCATTATCATCAGCTTTATATAGAAGCATACCTCGTACTTTTGGTTTGTCTCCATCAATAGTTGCTAAATAGAATACAGGATTTTTATTTATAGATTCTAGTATTTCTTGTTTAGTCATAATTAAATTACCTCCTTATATAATTAATATCTAATAATAAATTTAGTATAAAAATTAACGGAGATAATTTCTTTCATAATATTATTAAAAATTTATAAAATTCAATAAATTAAAAATCAGATATTGAATAATTTTTTATAATCTGAAGGGGTTATTCCAAATTGCTTAACAAAGCAAGATGAAAAGTGAGAAGGACTGTAGAATCCACATTTAAGTGCTATATCAGTAATAGGATAGTTTGTCTCTCTAAGAAATTTTCTTGCTTTTTTTAGTCGTATATTAATTAAATAATCTATAGGTGAAGAACCAACTTCTTTCTTAAATAATTTATTAAAGTTGGATTCAGACATATTAATTAATTTACATAATGAATAGGTTGTAATTTTTTCAGAAAAATGCTGATTTATATAATGAACAATACTATGAATATCATTAGTTTTTAAGTGCGAGTAATCAGGTTGTTTCATTTCTAAAGTACAACGTATAAGTTCATTTGTTATAATCTCAGATAAACTATTTAACATATTACTGCTACCATAATTTTTTTCTTCATATTCAGTCATGAACTTATTTATAAAGAAGAGGATATTCTTATGTATAGTAAATGTATCCCAGAAATAATAAGGGGCTTCTTCACACATATACATAGAAAGATTAAAATTAAAAAAATCTTTATCAATGAAAACAGCAATATATCTATTGAAGCTATCAGAAACTTTTTCTTCATGAGGAATTTCTGGCGACATGCAAGTGATCAAATAGTGATCATTAGGTATATCTATATCAGAATTAACTATTTTTTGCTCATCAGAAAAAAATATAGTAAATGAGTAAGCTGGATGCGTATGATTGGGTTTAATTGCATACTCACAAAATCCAATACTAGGTATAAATATGCTTAATTTCTCAGATATATAAAAGTCTACAAATTTTAAATTTTCTTGTGTAATTTCTTGTCCAACAAGAGACTGGATGATTTTAAAATCTTGTTCATTTATATTCACAATTTCACCTACTTATTTAGATATAAATATATTCCAATTGTAGCATAAATTTGGATATTAAAAAATCAATATACTATGGTTTCTAAGTATAAAATAACCATAATATATTGATTTTAAAATTTATTTATGTATGTAATTGGCAATTAGTTAGAATAATTACTTATAACTGCTTCAGTGATATTAGTTGAATGATCACCAATTCTTTCAAAATTATTTATTAAATCTAAGAATATAGCACCAGCATAAGCTGTACATTTTTCGTCATTCAATCTTTGAATATGCTTTTGTCTAAAATTCTTTTGAAGTTTATTAATCTTTTCTTCAACTTCTAAAATAGTTTTAGCCTTTTCTATATCTTTAGTCGCATAACATGTTATAGCAATTTGTAGGGCTTCCATTGTTAAATTATATAGTTCATATAATTCATTTATTGCATTAGAGCTATATTTAAGATTTCTATCTATTTTCTCAGTAGATAGTTCAGCAATATTTTTAGCATGATCACCAATTCTTTCAATATCAATGATTACATGGAACGTTGAGGAAGCAAGCTCTTTTTCTTTTGAAGATAATTCGCATTTTGATAGTTTTACTAAATATGCTGTAATGCTTTCTTCTAGTACATTAATGATTTTTTCATTTTCATATACTTTTTGTATTGCCTTCTCGTCATTATCTACAAAAGATTTCATGGACAGTTCAACATTTTTCTTTGCTTTATTTGCCATTCTAATAGTTTCTTTGACAACTTGTCCAGCTGCTATAACTGGTGTTTCTAAAAATCTATTATCCATATATTTAGGACCAACTTTATCTATAGCATCATCATCATTTTCAGGAATCATTTTATTAGCAAAAGAAATAAGATAGTTGCTAAATGGAAATAAAATTATTGTGTTAACTACATTAAATACTGTATGAGCATTAGCTATTTGTCTACTTATATCAGGACTTGTAATTTGAACAAAGTCACCTAGTATTCCTAGGAATGGAATAGCAATTACTGTACCTATAAAATTAAACATTAAATGAAGTAAAGCAGTTTTATGTGCAGTTTTATTGGTACCAATGCTAGATAATATAGCTGTGATACAAGTACCAATGTTACATCCAAATAATATTGGTAATGCTAAAGTAATATTAATTGCTCCAGTAGATGCTAAAGCTATAAGTATACCAGTAGTAGCAGATGAGCTTTGAATTAAAGCTGTGAAAGCTAGTCCAGCTATTATACCTATAAACCAATTATCTCCTATAGCAATTACAACTTGAGTAAAAAAAGGAGAATCTGCTAATGGGCTCATGGCATTACCCATTGCTGCCATACCAGTAAACAGAATACCAAAACCAAGTATAATATTACCTATTTCACGTCTTTTCTTAGCTTTAGCAATCATAATTGCTATAGTTCCTACAAATACAAAAAGTGGTGCAATAGCATCTAGTTTAAATGCCACTAATTGAGCTGTTATTGTGGTACCTATATTTGCACCCATAATAACTCCGAATGCTTGAGATAAATTCATTAATCCAGCATTAACAAAACCAACAACCATTACTGTAGTAGCACTACTACTTTGAATTATACCTGTTACTATGGCACCTACTAAAATCCCCATAATTCTATTGCTTGTGACTCTTTCAAGAATGCTTTTTAGACCTTCACCAGCTGCATTTTCAAGACCATCTCCCATTAATTTCATACCATATAGGAATAAACCTAACCCACCGAGTAATTCAATGATCATTTTTAAACTATCCAAAAAATCCTCTCCTTAAAATTAAATTGTAATAATAGAACATAAATAAGTTTAACTAACTTTTAATATTAAAGTAACAAATTTTACATACATTTAACATAAAAATATTTAAAAGTAATAATTAAGCATATATGGAAGTGTATTAAGAGATAATAAATATAATTATAATAGAGTATATAAAATTATATTTTAAAATGTTAATAAGTATTCAAAATGAATAAAGATGATAGTTAGATATTATTTATCTTGAGATGGAATTATATCTATGATAGAATAAAAAAGTATCTAATTTAATAATAGTTGTAAAAATTATGGAGAGATGTCCGAGTGGTCGAAGGAGCACGCCTGGAAAGCGTGTATAGGGGCAACTCTATCAGGGGTTCAAATCCCCTTCTCTCCGCCATATA
>SVCF01000002.1:0-181787 GCA_015058475.1 Clostridium butyricum
GTAGTTACTAACATAGCTACAGCCGAACTTATAATTAAGCAATTTAAATAAAGGATGTAGAATCAGAGTTTAGTGGATACACCGAAATAAAGATCTCAAAGTTTCAGCATTATTGCTATTATACATAAATACATTTTTAAATTATGAAGTAGTTATTTAAACAAGTTAATATTTTATCATTTTTAAGAAGGTAACAATATATGAATATAAGAATTTGCTTATTTCATGGAGGTAGATTGATTTTTTAAGAAACACCTATTCATAAGTATTTCCTTATTTTATGATGGTTAAGGTAATTTCTATAAGTTACTTTTATTAGTTGAAAACTATACTTTCAGATATAGAATATTCCAAAAAGCATAAAAAATAATTAACAAAGTTGGGTATCTATAATTTTAGAGAAAACAAAGAAATTCAATATATGAATACCCGACTCATATTCATTCGCTGGGTAAGCGATTCACACCAAATCAAAGATTTGGGTTCTCTGCTTAGGTGTAGTATTGTATTAAAAATTTGATGCTTTAAATTCTTAGATAGAGGCTGTTCCAAAATTGTTTGTCCAAAACTTGTTTTTTGGAGCAAACATTTTTTGGTACATCCTCTGTCTTTAGAATTTTTGCCTCAAATTTTCTTACAATCGAGCCTATCATATATTGAATTTCGGTTGTTATCCACTAAAACATGATTCTACATCCTTTATTTATGTTATGAAATATGTTCTTTTATTATTTTTCCCATTATTTTTAATCCTTCAATAATTCTTTCTTCTGGCATATTAGAATAATTAATTCTAAAGAAATTCTCTTTTCCTCCATTAGGGAAGAATGGACCTCCTGGAACAAATGCTACATTTTGTTTAAGACATTCCTCTAGAAGTTCTCTCGCATTAATATTACTTGGAAGCTCAATCCAAGTAAATAATCCTCCATCGGGCCTATTAAACTTCGCATCTTCTGGAAATTCTTTTTCCATTGTTTCTATCGCCAAATTGCATCTCTTTTTATATAACTCACGAATTTTTCCAATATGTTTATCAATATCATTCAGCTCTAAAAACTTCGCTATTTCCATTTGTGCAATTGTATTGCATTGTAAATCTGTACTTTGTTTAATTACAACTAATTTTTCTACTATATCTTTATGAGCTGCTATCCATGCTATTCTATATCCTGGACAGAATATTTTAGAGAAAGTTCCTAGACATACAACATTACCACTTTTATCAAAAGATTTTAATGATGGCATGCTTTCTCCTTTAAATCTAAGTTCTCCATAAGGGTTATCTTCAATTACTATCTTATTATATTTATTAGCAAGCTCAGCTACCCCTTTACGTCTTTCTAATGACCATGTTATTCCTGTTGGATTTTGAAATGTTGGTATTGTATATATTAGCTTAACATTTTTTGTTGTCTTTAATATTTTTTCAAGTTCATCTACAATCATACCTTCTTTATCTGTCGGTACTTCTATAAAATTGCATTCATATGCTTTAAATGCACTAATAGCAGCAAGATATGTTGGACTTTCACATAATACAATATCATCTTTATTTAAAAATATTTTTCCTAAAAGATCTAGACCTTGTTGGGATCCATGTGTTATTAATATATTTTCAAAAGAAAAATCAGTATGTAATGTTTTATTCATTCTTTCTGCTATCCATTTTCTTAATGGATTATATCCTTCTGTAGTAGAATATTGAAGAGCTTTTCTTCCATTTTGCTCAAGTACTTTTTGATTTGCTTCTTTTATTGCTTCTATTGGAAAAGTCTCTGGTGCTGGAAGGCCTCCAGCAAAAGATATAACCTCCGGCTTTTCTGTAACCTTTAATATTTCTCTGATTACCGATGCTTCTAATTTATTCATTCTTTCTGCAAACTCAAAACTCATTTTTAATGCCCCCAATTCATTTAAATATTTATTAATATTCTATTCTTGTAAATGTATGATTTCAATGATAAAATTGTATGCAAAACAATATTTTTTTAAATATTAAGAAATATACCATCTCAAAATGTAATATATTTACATTATGAAAAATCAGAAAGTATAAGAGGTGAAGTAAATGCCAGTAAACTCTTTTGATAATTATCCAATGTCTTGGAAACCAAGTTCTAAAGACCTGACTCCTCCACTTTATAAATCTCTTGCTCAACTACTAGAAGATGATATACGAAAAGGAACATTAAATCCAGGAGATAAATTGCCTCCCCAAAGAGAATTAGCTGACTTCTTAGATTTGAATCTCAGTACTATAACTAGAGCATTTAAAATATGTGAAATGAAAGGATTAATAAGTGGTACAACTGGTAAAGGAACATATATCTCCTCTGATGTTCAGGTTTCTCCTTTACTCTTAAGTACACTAAATGAAGATTATATAGATATGGGTGCGGCTTTTCCATTATACGAGCAAAATAAATATATTATAGACTTAATAAAAAAATTAATTAAAAAGACTAATATTGAAAACTTTCTTCAGTATTCCCCTCCAATTGGACTTTTATCTCATAGACAAACAGCTGCTAAATACTTAAAAAAATTTAATATAAATGCAGATATAAACAATATAATGATAACATCAGGCTCTCAAAATGCTTTGTCTATTATTTTAATGTCTTTATTTAATTCTGGAGATAAAATAGGAACTGACCCTTTAACCTATCCTGCATTTAAATCACTTGCTAATATGCTTGGAATACGTCTAGTACCACTTCCATTAAATGATGATTCAATTAATATTAATTCATTAGATTCATTGTGTAAAACTGAAAGTATAAAGGGCCTTTATTTAATTCCAGAAATGCATAATCCAACAACATATTCTATGTCAAATATTCAAAAAGAAAAAATAGCTAAAGTTATAACAAATAACAATTTGATTTTACTAGAAGATGGAATATATGCTTACTCAAGTGATCCAAACACCATACCTTTATCATCAATGGCTCCAGACCATAGTATATATATATCAAGTCTTTCAAAATCTATTTGTGCTGGATTACGTGTTTCATTTATTGTTGTACCTGATAAATATAAATCTAAACTTGAACAAGGCATATATAATGTTAATGTTACCACTTCTCCTTTTAATGTCGAAATAGCATGCCAAGCTATAGAAACACATATAAGCGATAAAATTATAGCTGAAAGAAAAAGTTTAACACTAGAAAGAAATGAAATAGTAAATAAAATATTAAAAAATAGAACTGTTTATGGAAATAATTATAGTCTCTTTAGATGGCTTGTGTTACCCAAACATATTTGTAGCACTACATTTGAAAAAAAAGCATTAGAAAATGGTGTTCAAATTTTTTGTGCTGATAGATTTGTTGTTGGAAATAGCAATTTTGAGCCAGCTGCAAGGCTTTCTGTATGTTCACCAAAAAATAACGAAGAATTAGAAAAAGCATTAATAATAATTGATAATGTTATTAACAATTTATGCGATAATTAGACTCAAATATGAACAAGCTGTTCTAAAAATAAATGTTTTAGAACAGCTTGTTTATACTTGCTTTTAAATTATTTAATTATTAATTTAACAGAAAGCCACATTTTCATTAAATTTTTCTAATATATAACTTATATTATCCTCTGTTATAACTATTAATTTATCAGTACTCTTTTGTACTTCAGTTATATTACCTCTTAAGATAGAAATACAATCTTCAATAAGAAATGGCATATCATTAACAACTACTAAGTCATTTTCATTACATTTCTCATTTAGCCAAGTATTAAATACATATTCTGGTGATTCATTATTTTTTAATCCCATAAAATTTTCATCTCCTAAACCAAAATAATATTACCTTCATAAATAAAATTATCGAATTTTTAAACCATAACTTTACTATTTTATTAATGTTTGTAAAACTCTAACGATTGTTTTTTCTATTTTCTTTCATTCATAGGAATATACCCCTTACGTTCTTCTACATTTTCATATGCAGGTCTTATTATTTTATCTGCATTAATTAGTTCTTCTATTCTATGCGCACTCCATCCAGATATACGTGCTATTGCAAATATCGGTGTATAAAGTTCTAGCGGTAAATCCAGCATACTATAAACAAACCCACTATAAAAGTCTACATTTGCACTTACCCCTTTATAAGTTTTTCTTTCTTCCATAATTACTTCTGGAGCTAATCTTTCTACTAGTTCATATAAATTATACTCTTCATTTAAACCTTTTTCTTCTGATAAACTTTTTACAAATGTTTTAAATATTTTTGCTCTTGGATCTGATAAGGAATATATAGCATGTCCCATACCGTAAATTAATCCTGCTTTATCAAAAGCTTCTTTGTGAAGAAGTGCTTTTAAATATGCTCTCACTTCATCTTCATCATTCCAATTCTTTATATTCTGTTTCATATCATTAAACATTTGAACTACTTTTATATTTGCACCACCGTGTTTTGGTCCCTTCAATGATCCTAGTGCTGCTGATATAGTAGAATACGTATCAGTTCCAGATGATGAAACCACATGGGTTGTAAATGTAGAATTATTTCCTCCACCATGTTCAGCATGGATAACCAATGCTATATCTAAAATTCTTGCCTCAAGTTCAGTATATTGGCTATCAGGTCTAAGCATATAAAGAATATTTTCTGCTGTAGACAATTCAGGTTGTGGTGTATGAATAATCAAGCTATTTCCGTTATAATAATGATCATATGCTTGATATCCATAAACCGATAGTAAAGGAAACTCTGCTATAAGCATTAAACACTGGCGCATTACATTATCTATAGAAATATCTTCTGCTCTATCATCATAGGAATATAAAGTTAATACACTTCGTGATAAAGCATTCATCATATCAAAACTTGGAGCTTTCATTATTACATCTCTAACAAATGATGTTGGAATAGTTCTATATTCACTTAAAAGTTCATTAAAATCCTTTAATTCTTCAGCATTTGGTAATTTTCCCATAATCAAAAGATATGTTACTTCTTCAAAGCCAAAACGGTTCTCTTTTGCAAATCCTTCAACTAACTTTTCTATATCAATTCCTCTATAGAATAACTTTCCATCACAAGGTACTTCCTTACCATCAACAATGGCTTTAGAATATATTTCTGATATTTCAGTAAGTCCAGTAAGAACTCCCTTGCCATTTATATCACGTAACCCCCTATTTACTTTCTTCTCTATATATAATTTTTTTTCAATTGTGCTATTTTCAACACATATATTTTTCAGTTCTATTATTTTAGGTGTTATTTCAGAAAAATTTTTATCTGTAATATTAGTCATTATTTTATATGCCCCCTTATTATAAATAAAATTTATGTATAATATTAACATTTTACCATATACATTTAAAAAAATACAACTTTCTTTAATATATATATAATAAAACACAGTCATTTAGTTCATATTATCACTAAATAACCGTGTAATTTTAAAATTAATAAATTATTACATCTACTTTAAAGTTTTAATTTGGTTCATTTCCTAAATATCTATGTTCAGCCATTTTTGAAGGATCATCCTCATCTTCATCTTCGTCATTACCATCATCATTAGCATATGGATCTGAAACTATATCATCAGGATTTGCATTGGAATCAATTGGATTATATGTTGTATCATCTGGACTTGGCACAATATCATTCATATTATAATTAGGATCTGGTACATTAGTATTAGTATTAGTATTAGTATTAGTATTAGTATTAATTGTATTATTTTGAATTTCTGGTTCTTCTACTGTATTATTTTCTGCTGGCCTATTTTGAATATTATTTTCTACAACAACATTATCTTCTTTAATAGTTTCTTCTTTTTTTTCTACTGGGTTTTCATTTGATTCTCCTATTACCCAATTAGCTCCATTCTTTTCCTCTTTACTTGTGGTTATAAAATAGACTTCCAAATCTTTTTTAATAGGTTTAACGGTTTCATTTTCTTTTGAGTCATTTTTTAATAGGTTATTTATGCTATCATTACACGACACTAGATTTAAACCTAATAAAACAATAAAACAACTTAATATTATTTTTTTCATTGCTTGACCACTTTCCCCTTTGTTATTTATATACCTACTTATAAATTATAAATGCTTTACTTATATTTTATAATAAGTTGACTACTATTACAAATTTTTATCTAAATAAATAAAGTATCTTCTAAAATATAATTCATTTTAAAAGATACTTTATTTATTTTATTAACTATATATGCAGCACTTTCTAAAAATCCAAAATTATTTTGAATTAGATATTCTTCTATATAATCATGATTACCCTCCATAAATAGGTCCCTCATTATTTAGTATATAAATTTTTCTAACCCCAACAAGATTAATTAAATAGGCAATCAATTCAGTAATATCAGATAATAGTAATTCAAAATTCGCTGATCTTGCTGCATTTACTTCACCAGTGCTAAAATGAAAAGGTGTGTTTTTATATTGGATTCGTGATATTTGTACTAATATAGATTGTGCAATTACTTCATATTGAGCTGCTGCCAATGCTGTAATATCTGGATCAGGTTTATTCTCAGAATTGCTTTCTGAATATTTTAATCTAATTACCTCAATCCCCTGTAATGTGGATACATATTCTAATACATATCCATAAATCAATAGAAGAAGTGCTGTTGCTTGCAAGTTCAAAAGTTTAATATCAAAATTATCTATTCCAGGTATACTTTCTTCTGGCTCTTCATTATTTGAGTCGTCACCATTATATTCTTTTTCTTTATTGTATGATGTATAATATTCGTTATTGCGGGCTATTGGTATCACCCCCTATAACTTATAATATATCCCTACATATTTTAATCGGTGCATAACATTAATAAATTATAATAATTTATTTTGTGTTTTCACTTTAAAACGTAATTTATAGTGTAACTATAAGACTTCTCCATAGTACAGTAGCTCCAATAGAAAAAACCAACATTGCTGATGTCAACTATTTTTTAACTAAGTCCCACCAGTCTCCAACTTTAAAATAAGGAATGTCATTTATGTTTTCCCTAATTATTCTTGATTTTACTATCAATACTATTAGTATAACTTCAAGCAATACAACACAACTATTTCATAATTATTTATGAAATTATCTTATTATATTAATTTTTTTATTATATATTCCAAGTATATCTTTATCATTATCTATATAATCTTTAATTACATAAATAGCTTCTCTTGTAACTTTTTCTCCAGGACATACAATAGGAATTCCTGGTGGATATGGTATTATTGCTTCTTTTGCTATTTTACCTTCACACTGTCTAAAATCAAGATATTCACTCTCCATATTAAACACTTCATAAGGCTCTAATACTTTTTCTGGAATACTTAAGTCATAGCACTCTTCAATTTTTCCTTTCAATATATCCATGTCTAATTTGATCACAGCATTATACAAAAGTTCAAAATGCTCATCAGTATTAAATGGAGATAAGATTAAAACTACCCCACGGGAAAAACTCATTTCAGCCTGTATATTATATTTTCTTAAATACGTTAATAATTTATTGCCATTATATCCTTCTGGTAAAATCATCAAGTATCTTGATAAGTCCATTTCATAACCTTTAAAACTCAAATCATCTTTTGATAATATAACCACTTTTTTCAAATTATTAATCTCATTTTTCCAAACTTCTGCTCTATCTATTAGCTTTTCATATTCTTTCTGTGCATATTTATCTAAATAATATCGTGCATAATCCAATGATGCCATAATTAAATAGGATGGTGATGTTGTCATAAATGATTTTAAGTAAAATTCTAACTCTTTATTTTCTTTATTCACTAATAAGTATGCACCTTGTGTAAGTGCTGGTAATGTTTTATGAGCACTTAATACTACATAATCCCCAAAACTAGTAATAGATTTAGGTAATCTATCATTAAATCCAAAATGTGCTCCATGTGCACAATCTATTATTGATGTAATTCCTTTTCTTTTTAAATCAATTATTATTTCTTCAATATCATATGTAATTCCAAAATAATTTGGATAAGTTAAAATTATCCCTTTGGGATTTTTACATTTATTTAAAGCAGAATATATATTTTCTTTATTTACTGGAAGAAATATTCCATTCCTTTTATCAATCACAGCTTCAATATAAGTGACTTTAAGTTTTCTTAAAATAAGTCCATTGTAAATTGACTTGTGACAATTTCTTTCAACAATTACTTCATCACCTTCATTAAATTCCGAAAATATTGCAGTTAAGTTTCCACTTGAACTTCCATTTACTAAAAAATATGCCTTATTGCTTTTATATGTTTTAGCCAATAGCTCTTGTGCTTCTTTAATTACACCATTAGGACAATGTAGATTATCTAAAGGATCAACTTCTGTTATATCTAAATTTCCCATTCTCTTAAGAAATTCTTTTCCTATCTCATCCTTTTCAAATCCTATGCCACATTTATTTCCAGGCATAGAAAGTATTAAGTTCTTTTCATCATTATATTTTAATAATTCATTTAATAATAATGGCTCCTTCATAAACTTCCCCTTTATTTATATAAACTAATACACAACTTGAACACTTGAAGTCTTTAATACTTTTTCAGCCACCTCAAAAACTTCTTCTTTTTTTATTGCTGATGTATTACTTAATTCATTTATATATACATTATAATTTCCAAACATAATATCATAAATTGCAAGTTCTTTAGCTAACATTATACTTTTTTCTTCCTTAAACAATCTCTTTATTTTTAAAGACTTAATAAATCTATCAATATCATTTTTATTTATATTGCTTTTATAATAATCCAATTTATTTATACAATCATTTATAAGCTCAATACATTTATCAACATTTTCTTTTGAAGTAGTAAATATTATTTTATATAATTTAATATAATTTTCATTGTTTATACTTGTTAAAACATCATAGACAAGTCCATTTTGAGTTCTTAATGTATCATATAGCACTGAATTTACACCTTCAGCAAAATATTCATTAAATATTTTTAATAACTTAACTTCATTATAATCCAATTCATCAATTTGAAAAATCATCTGAACCTTGCATGTTTTTATTCCCTCTCTTTTATCATCAAATCTTTTTGATAATAATTTATCATATTGTATTAATATTTCTTCTTCTCTATTTAATTTTCTTTTTTGCCATTCTCCAAAATATTTCGATATCATATCTTTTACTTCTTCAAATGATTTTGATGAAATCACTACTATTGAAGTATTTTCCGGGAAATAATTTTCAACATAAAAACTTTTTATATCATTTATAGCTATATTATTCAAACTTTCCTTTGTTCCTATTATAGGATATTTAATTCTTCTATCATTAAAGCAGTTAAAAAATAGTTTATCTTCACAATATTGATCTAATTCCTCATCCCACTCATTGAGCTCTTGTCTTATTACATCCATTTCTTCTTTAAAGCCTTCAATTGGAAATATAGGATTAATAATTATATCTGAAAATATTTCTATTCCATTCTCTAAATCTTCATTTAATAATGTACCGTAATAAATAACATATGGATAATTTGTCATAGCATTTTGAAATCCAAATATGTTACTTAATTCTTTATTGATTTGAACTTCATTTCTGTTTAAAGTCCCCTTATATAACATGTGCTCAGTTGTATGTGCCACCCCAAGCTTATCTTTTTCAACACCGGCACCTGCCTTTAAAGATATACAAATAGATGATAATTCACTTTCACATTTTTTATATATTAATTTCAAATTATTTTCTAAAATATATTCTTCCATCTTTCTCTCCTATTTTCTCAAAAAAGAATTTATTTCCCCATGTTAAAGACAAATTGTTGTTTAGAAAAATTTAATTTTCAAATTATTCCCCAATGTAAATATCTCTTTTCCTATTCGGAATACTAATCCATATACTTAAAATACAAACACTTCTCTAATAACATAGTTCTCATAATTCATAAATAAAAAATATCATATATATGATTTTAGAAAAAACAAAGAAATTCAATATATGAATAGGCGTAGTATTTACGCAATCGAGCCTATCATATATTGAATTTCGGTTGTTATCCACAAAACTCTGATATTACATAATTTATTCTACAGCTTTAAGGGCAATTGCACATTCTATTCTCTTCTTTTGCATTTTACATCCAATTTCATATGGTATCTTCATATCCCCATTAAAATTAACATTATTTGCTTGACATCCACCACTACAATAAAATCTTGCCCAGCACTTTTTACATGTTGGTTTATTATATATATGAGCCAATTTAAACTTTTTAGCTAAATCTGCATTAAAAGTATCTTCATAAATATCACCTAATTTATATTCTTCTTTTCCTACAAATTGATGACATGGATATACTTCTCCTTGTGGAGTAATAGCTACATATTCAAAACCTGCTCCACATCCTGATATTCTTTTATATACACATGGACCACCTTGAAGATCTATATTAAAGTGATAGAACTTAAATTCATCACCATCTTGTTTTCTTCTCTTCATTTCATAATAAAGCTTATCATAATTCTCAAAAATTTGTGGTAAATCTTCTTCTCTAAGTGATAATGGATGATTATCTTCTAAAACAACAGGTTCTATTGATAATTCTCTAAATCCCTCGTTTACCATTGCCATAACATCTTCATAGAAATCTGTATTATCTCTAGTAAATGTACCTCTTACATAATAAGTTTTACCTGGTGTTCTTCTTTTTATCATTTCTTTTATATTAGGAACTATATCATCATATGAACCACTTCTATCTGGCTTTATTCTTACATTATCATTTACTTCTTTTCTTCCATCTAATGAAAGAATTATATTTCCCATTTCTTTATCCATATAATCCATCATTTCTGGAGTTAAAAGAGTGGCATTAGTAGTCATTGTAAATCTTATATTCTTATTCCACTTCTTTTCATTATCTCTAGCATATTTAATTATTTCTTTAATTTTATCCATTATTAAAGTTGGTTCTCCACCAAATAAATCAATTTCAATATTTTTTCTTGGACCACTTCTTTTAATTACATAGTCAATTGCTTTTTTAGCTGTTTCAACACTCATAACGCCACCGTGTCCATGATATTCACCTTCATCAGCAAAACAATATTTACATCTTAAGTTACATCCATGAATAACATTTAAACAAATAGCCTTAATGTAATCTCTATCATCCATTGAATTATGAGCAATTTCTTCATAAGCATCTTCAGAATATAGTATTCCATCTTCAGCTAACTCTTGTATCTCATCATAAGCTTCTGAAAGCTCTTCCTTATCATATTTATTTTCAAGATCTTTTAATATTTCAGATTTATTTCTTAATTTATCATCATCTAAAATATCGTACACCATTTCATCTACAATATGAACTGCTCCTGTATTCACATCTAAAACAAAATAGTTTTCATCTTGCTTAAATTTATGTATTAAACTCATCCCACATCCTCCTAATAATAAATAACATCCACCGCCATTTAAATTTCCAAATATATTCCTTTTACCTTTTCAAAAAACACAAATAAAGCAGCAACTTCTAGTTACTGCTTGTTCAAAACTAGTTTTCACATTCTAAGTTTGCAACTGTGCAAGAAGTCTTACAAGCTGATTGACAAGAATTTGCACATTCTTTACACCCTGGTTTGCATAAACTATTTTTGATGTTTGGTCTGTTTATTGTCTTAATATGCTTCATTTATAAGATTCCTCCATATAAAATTTTCATTAGTAATTATACCATTATAAGGTTAAATTCTCAATAATTAAAAGTCATTTTAGAAAATTGCATATTATTTATTATTAGACATAAATTTATGATTATAAGAATATAAATCATAATTATATGTATTTACTTAACCTTAAAATCCCGTACAGAATTGTATAAATTTTCACTTATTGCATAAGTATCATCAGAGTCATCTTTTAATTTATCACTACTAGCTGCTATAGAGTTAGCTGATTCTGTTAGAGTTTCAACTGTAGCTAATACTTCTTCTACACCAGCACTCTGTTCTTCTGATATTGCTGCAATGTTTGTAGCTATTTGTGCACATGATGCTATTTTTTTGTTAATTATTTTAGTATTTTCACCAGTTGTTTTAACTGCATTAATAATTTTTTCAAATGTTTCTAAAGTTTTAGTAACAACTTCCTGGCTTGAATTAACACATTCAACGCTGTCTCTAGTCGCCTCACTTGTATCATTTAAATTATTATTAATATTATCTATTAATTCGGTTATATCATCAACAGCTGAATTACTTCTTTCTGCTAATTTTCTTATTTCGTTAGCAACAACTGAAAATCCTTTACCAGCCTCCCCAGCCCTTGCGCTTTCAATACTTGCATTTAATGAAAGTAAATTAGTCTGCTCTGCAATTCCCTTTATTAACTCTATAATACTCTTCATTTCTTTATTAGCATCTATTACTGTATTAATATTTAATTCAAGTGTATTAGTTGAATTCTTTATTTTCCCCATAACCTTATCTAATTCATTCATTGCCAATTTACTTGCATCGGATATTTCAATAGTAGAATTTACTCTTTCATTTATATTATCACCTAGCTCAGAGCATTCTTCCATTGATTCTGATAAATTTACAGTACTTTCTGCAACATCTGATACACTTATTGCTATTTGTGTCATAGTCTCCTTTAACTCACTCATAGATTGTGACTGAGTCATTGCCTCATTTTGAAGTGTATCTACAAGTAAATTTCCTTCTTTGCTCTTTTGCTTTAATGCATCTGATGTACTTATAAATGTACCTACTTTTTCTCTCATGCTTCTTGAATATTTTCTTAATGTATCTGCTATCAAACCTAATTCATCATCACTTCTAGTTTCAACTTCTACTGTTAAATCTCCACTTATCATATCTGTTAATGCATTTGTAACAGTTTGTACTGGCTTAGTTATATTAGATAAAAGTTTCCACTGTAATCCACCTATAATTATAATACATAAAATAGCTAAGCTAAACATAAGTGTAATGGTTTTCTCTAAATCGCTGAACAATATATCAGTTTGTATAAAACTAACTAATACCCAGTTTGTACCTTCAACATATTTACTTTCAACTGTATATCCACCTAATTCAATAGGACTACTATTTTTTATAGCATCTTTAAGTGAAAAATCATTAAATTTTTGTATACTATTACCTATATATTCTGTGTTTTCATATGCTATTATGCTATTATCTGTTTTATCCATCAACAACACTTTTCCATTATCAAGGACCTTTGTTTCAGCTATTTCTTTACTTAGCACATCTAAAAAAATATCTGCACAAATTACAGTTCCATCTTTAAGAGTTTTACTTGCAGTAACTATTTGCTTTCCAGTATTTGAATCCTTATAAGTTTGTCCTAGTTCAAATTTTTCTTTATGCTCTTTTCCTTCTTTATACCAATCTCTTGTTTTTGGATCCACTTCCTGCACATATCCTGTAGAATCCATATATTCTCCATCTAGTGTATATAGGTATATTCCAGTTTCTAATCCAAAACTTCCATCTAATGATTCTATATAATTTTTATTATAACCATTTTCTTCTATTGACTGTCCTATAGATTCTAATATAGAAAGTTTTCCCCCAACTTCATTTTCTATTGTTTTAACTTTTTCTTCAGTCTTTGCTTTCAAAATTTCTTTACTATAATTTATTATTGAATTTTTGTTTAGATTATATGAAAAAATTAATAATACAACTACTAAGACTAAAGTTAATGGCAATGTGGCTAATAATAGCTTTTGTTTTAAACTTATTTTTACCTGTTTGTTTTTCATAATAATCCCCACCTATAATTTTTATTTTTTATTATTTTAGCTATTTTTTAACATATTATTATATTTATTATCGTTTATTCTACAAAAAACTTTATTTTTTTTAATAATATATGTATTTTTTTATCCTTATAGTATGTTTTTTATTTTTTTTAAATAAAAAAATAAGCAGCTGTTCTACATTAATCAAACAACTGCTTATTTTTAACAAATATTTCTTATTATAGTGTAATAACTTTACTTAATAGTTCATTATTTCTCTTTAAGAATTTATCCATTTCATCTGCACTTAATTCTTTGTTTGCTATTTTAGCTAAGTCTAAAATATGTTCACAAATAAAGTTAATATCTTCTTTTTTAGACTCATCCTTAGATACTTCTACAAGCTTCTTAACAATGTTATTGTTATTATTTATAACTAATGTCTTTTCCTCATTAAACATTCCTGCAAAGCCCATTCCAGATTGAGCATACATTTTACTCATTTGAGCCATTCTTCTTGATTCTTCTGAAATTAAAATCATAGCTGGAGTTTCAGCATTTTTAAGAGATTCAACTGATATCTTAGGAGCATTTTCTCCAAGAGCATTCTTAAACACTTCTTCTATTGTTTTATTTGCTTCTACAGCTTCAGTATCATTTTCATCAGTTTTTGAGCCTAATGTTTCTGATATATCTGAATCTATTCTCTTAAATTTAACTCCATTTTCATGCATTTCAAGGAATGTTATGAAATGATCATCTAATGTACAATCTAATATTACTGCATCTAAATCATACTCTTTAAACATCTTGATATATTGTGATTGTTTTAATTCATCATTTGCATAGAAAACTTTATTTTCATGCTTTTCTTTATTTGCTTCAAGATAATCTTTTAATGTTACAAATTCACCTTTTAAATTCTTAAATATGATTATATCTTTAATCTTATCATAGAATTTTTCATCTCTTAAGCATCCGTACTTAATGAATATTTGAATATCTGGCCAGAATTTATTATATTCTTCTCTACTGTTTTTAAATAAATCAACAAGCTTATCAGCAACCTTCTTAATTATATGATTAGATATCTTAGCTACATCTCTATCATTTTGAAGGAAACTTCTTGATACGTTTAAAGGTAGATCTGGGCAATCAATTACTCCTTTTAATAATAACAAGAATTCTGGAATAACTTCTTTTATATTGTCTGCTACGAATACTTGATTATTAAATAATTTAACCTGACCTTCTCTTATTTCAACTTCATGAGTTAATTTAGGGAAGTACAAAATTCCCTTTAAGTTAAATGGATAATCAACATTTAAATGAATCCAAAATAATGGTTCATTAAAGTCCATAAACACTTTTCTATAGAAATCTTTGTATTCCTCGTCTGTACATTCACTTGGCTTCTTCATCCATAGTGGATGTGTATCATTTAAAGGCTTTGGAGCTTCTGGTTCAACTAATTCTTGATATTCAGTTCCATCTTCCTTTTTCTTAGTTTCATATTTAGGTTCTTCTTTTGGTTTATTTTCATCTTCTAAATATATTTCTGTCGGTAAGAACGAACAATATTTTGTTATTATTTCTCTTACCTTATATTCTTCTAAAAATTCTTTATCTTCTTCATTTATATATAATGTAATTGTAGTACCTCTTGTAGTTCTGTCTTCTGAAGAAGAAATTTCGTAATCTGTACCACCTTCGCAGACCCATTTAACTGCTTCAGCTCCATCTTTAAAAGATAGTGTATCTATTTGAACTTTTGTAGACACCATAAATGTTGAATAAAAACCAAGACCAAAATGTCCTATTATATCTTTACCTTCATCCATCTTATCTTTATATTTTTCAAGGAAATCTGTAGCACCTGAAAAAGCAACTTGATTAATGTATTTTTTAACTTCTTCTTCAGTCATACCAATACCATTATCACTGAATTTCAAGATTCCTTTTTCCTTATTAAATGAAACAATAACTTTATATTCTTCATCATTTGATGCTGTAGCTTCTCCAAGTGACACTAATCTTTGAAATTTACTAATTGCATCGCATGCATTACTTATAACTTCTCTAATAAATATATCTTTGTCAGAGTATAACCATTTTTTGATTATCGGAAATATATTTTCTGTGTCAATTGAAATATTGCCATTTTCTTTTATCATATATAACCACTCCTATAATGTTTTTTTTCTAAAGAATATTCTATCGCTAGATGAATTACTTGTCAAATTATAACTATACTATATTTATAACGTTTGTGTATATGTAATCTTTAAACCTATTTCGTTAATATATTTATAAAACATTCAACTATCTTTGGATCAAACTGACTGCCAGAACATCTTTTTAATTCTTTAATAGCATCTTCTTTTTTTATAGCTTTTTTATAGACTCTATCATGAGTCATTACATCATAAGAATCTGCTACATTTATTATCCTTGCTATAATAGGTATCTCTTCTCCTTTTAATCCTAATGGATATCCTGTTCCATCATATTTTTCATGATGTGTTAATACACATTTAGCTACATTATCAAGTTCACTAGATGCATTTATTATTCTATATCCCTTTTCTGTATGAGTTTTGATAATTTCAAATTCTTCAGCAGTAAGTTTACCTTTCTTAAGAAGTATCTCTTCATTAATTGCAATTTTTCCTATATCGTGAAGTTCTGCTGCTAATATTAATTCATCTAGTTCAGATGTTTCAAGTCCCATTATATTCCCTATAGATAATGCATATTCTGTAACTCTTTCAGTATGTTCCTTTGTTTCCAAACTCTTTTCTTCTAAGCTTTTCTTTAAAGACTCCATAATTGAACTTTTTACACTCTTCTTTTCTAAAAGCTTCTTTCTATAAAGCTTTTCTTCAGCTTTTTTTATATAATCATATATATCATCTTTTAAGTTTTTTTTCACTTCTCTTGCTAATGCTATACTTAACTGAATAAATTCATGCTGAGTATTGGTACATTTATTATTTATATCTTCAATAATTTTATCACATTTTTCTTCATTAAAATTAGGCAAAAGTATAACGAATTCATCTCCCCCCCACCTAAAAACATAGCCTTCTTCTTCACATAGCTCTTTAAGTATGTTAGAAATATTAATAAGAAGTTTATCTCCTTCTAGATGCCCTAAAGTATCGTTCACTATCTTAAGTCCATTTACATCTCCCATAATAATTCCAAGAGGAAGACTTTCCTTAATATCTAATTCTTTGGATTTTTCTTCAAAACTATATCTGTTATATAATTTAGTTAATATATCTGTTTCACTTAAATATCTTAAACGATCTTCCATATTTTTTCTTTCAGTTATATCTCTTGCAACTCCAACTACTCCCCATGTATTTTTATTTTTGTCTACAATCGGAATTTTTACAACCTCTTCTACTATTCTTCCTTTTTTATCCTGCAAGACCTGTTCATAATATTTTGCCTTTTGAGAATTCATTATTTCCTGATCTAGTTTTATAAATTTTTCTGCTACTTCTTTATCATGATATATTTCCAAATCTGTTTTTCCTATTATGTTAACTATACCTCTCTTATTATAAAACTGTTCAAATTTTTTATTATATCCTATAAATCTACTTTCCTTATCTTTATAAAAGATGGATTCAGGTAACGCATCTATTATAGTTCTTAATATATCTTTTTGACTTTCCATTTCTATTTCTTTTACTCTTTTTTCACTTATATCCATAATTAAACCTGCTACAGCTTTCAGATTATCATTCTTATCTTTTAATGGTACAATCCAACATTCAACTATTGTACCTTTTACAACTCCTTGAACTATATGTATTGAATCCTTATCTATACATTCTTTTATTTGCTTATTATATATTTCTGCTAATTCCTTCGGGAATGCTTCCTCATTCGTTTTTCCTATCACTTCGTCCAATTTTACATCATACATTTTTTCATACATGCTATTAAAATAAATAATTTTCAAATTAGTATCCTCAATCCATACCGCTAATGGTATATTATCTAAAAGCATTTCGTATATTTCTAATGTACTAGTTAAATCATCCACTTAAAATTCACTCCTTAAATTCATTTATTCTATAATTTATAATTATGGCTCCATATCAACACTCATCTTTTCAAAAATACCTTACAAAGATAATGATAGCAAAATTATTACTATTTTAACATAAAAAACATATCTTTAAATATAATTCAAAGATATGTTAATATAAATTTTATTTAGTATATTAAATTCATTTTTTAAATTATTGAACTTATAACATGGATAATTAATTTTATGATTTGTATTATAACAACATCAATATATAACATATTTCCTCTCTAACTAATTTCATTATTAATAACATTTTTATATGATATATATGTTGCATATAAATATCCACCATATACAATTACTAATATTAAAGCTGTAATTAACATCGGGTAAATATTATTACTCTCTCCTAATGCAAGAAGATAGCTATTTACAGTTTTTATTCCAACATAAGAATGTACTAATGCTAAAGCTAATGGCAATAAAAAGAAAGTTAATACTTGTTTAAATATACTTCTATTAATCATTTTCTTACTTGCTCCAATTTTATTTAATGATATATACCTATCTAATGAATCATTACATTCACATAATTGCTGAAGTGATAATACTGCTGCACTTGCTAAAAGAAATACTATTCCTATATAAATTGCTATAAAAAGAATTATTGATGTCAGTCCTTTATTCGCTGAATAACACATTTCACGAGTATATCCACCTATATAAAAGCCTTCAGTCTCATTATTTCCATTCTTATTCAACGACAATTTATTCATTAAATTTTCTAAATCATATTCTTTACTATCTCCTATTATATTGAAATTCAAAGCTTCAGAACTCTTATTTTTTCTACTTACAACATTATCTGGAACAATTATAGAAAAAACATTTGCTGAAATTGGTGTATTCCCAAAAGATTCCTCAAGTAATTTATCATTCTTTATTTTATATTCTTTATTTTCAATTTTTATTGTTTTATTTTTATCTAAATAATTTTTAGTCATATCAATTATAGGCGAATAATTACTACTTATGATGACTTCATTTTCATTTAATACTACTGGATCTAAATTTCTTAATTTTCTAAAATTATTGTAATCTGATATAGTTATAAAATCTACATGGCTTGCAATAGGATAATCAAGCATTTTGCGTTTTTCATCGTTCTCTGCATAATCATATAATAAGCTTTTTAAATCAAAATTTATTGAGTAATTAGAAATAATTGAATATCTCATCTTGTTTAAATCAAGATCATATTTCTTTACACTTTCCTCTAATAAATTAATATTTTTTAAATTATTTTTAGAATCATCATCACCTTGTAAAAATATTGATACATCTACTGGAGTATTTTGCTCTAATCCTTCTTCCATAGAATTTTTTACACTTAATCCCGAAGCTAAACTGCCTATAGTAACTAATAGCATTAAGCATATTACACTCATTGAAAAAAAATTGGTATTGAATTTACTTGAAATCTGTTTGATTGTAAATGTATTTAATCCATTTAAATATAAATTTTCATTCTTTTGTAACACTAATATCATTAGAGATGAAGCACTATAGAAGAATAGAATTGTCCCGATAATTCCAAATGTAATTGATATTTTAAACTGTATTGTATAAAAATCTAATTCAGATATTGTTATGCATTTATATGCAATTCCAATAATAATAACTGATATAAGTAAAAATATACTTGATATATATGGATTTCTTATTTTTATCTTTTCAATCTTTTTATTTGCATATAAAAGATCTATTAATTTATATTTTGATATAATAATTATGTTAAATATCATTACAATTGCATACATTACTCCAAAATATGCTACTGTTTTTACAATTGCCTCAATAGATATGGAAAAAACATATTTAGTCATCTCGACATCAAATAATTTTGCTGTAAATACTGATAATACTTGCGCAAAAATAAGCCCTAATATTAAACCAACTCCAAGAGATACTAAACCTATAAATAAAGTTTCAAAGAACAATATTATTGACATTGATTTCTTTCTCATTCCAAGAGTCATATAAATTCCAAATTCTTTTTTTCTTCTTTTTATTAAAAAGTTTGTTGAATATATTATTAAACTACCAAGTATTACAGAAACACCAACTGACAAAATAGACATAAATTGATTCATTAAATCAATATAATCTCTTTGTGTTGAATTCATATCTGCTATCATGGTTTGTGAATTAATTGAATTAAAACTATAAAATATACATATAGCAAAGGTTAATGTTAAAAAGTATACTGTATAATCTTTAAAACTCCTTTTTACATTACTTACCGCCATTTTAAAGTACATCTTTACTTTCACCTCCAAGAACAGTTACCACATCCATAATTTTATTAAAAAATTCTTTTCTAGTATCTCCACCTCTTACAAGTTCATTGAATATCTTTCCATCTTTTATAAATAAAATTCTGTGAGCATAGCTTGCTGTAAATGCATCATGAGTTACCATTAAAATAGTTGCTTCTAATTCTTTGTTTAATTTTTCAATTGAATTTAATAATAGCTTTGCTGATTTTGAATCTAATGCACCAGTTGGCTCATCAGCTAAGATTAATTTAGGATTATTTACTATTGCTCTTGCTGCTGCAACCCTTTGTTTTTGCCCACCAGACATTTGATATGGATATTTATTAAGTACTTCTTTAATATTCAAGTTTTCTGCAGCTAAATTAACTAATTTCTTTACTTCTTCACCCTTTTTGCCACCAATAGTCAGTGCTAAAGATATATTTTCAAATGCTGTTAGTGTGTCTAACAAATTAAAGTCTTGAAATATAAAGCCCAGTTTTTTCCTTCTAAAATCTTCTAGTTTTCTTCCCTTTAATCTTGTAATATCATCATTATCAATCATAATGGAACCTGTTGTTACATTATCTATTGTAGATATGCAGTTAAGAAGTGTTGTTTTACCACTTCCTGATGGCCCCATTATTCCAACAAATTCACCTTTGTCTACTCTAAAACTTATATTATCAATAGCCTTTGTTACATTATCTTTATTTCCATAATACTTTTCTATATTAGCCACAGTTAAAATACTTTTCACTTTTTAATTCCTCCTAATTTTTTTCTAAGTTATAAGTTTATTTTAAACTGTTTGATAAATTTTTCATATTGAAGTATCTTTCATAAAGCTTACAATTTTGAAAGATAAGAAAATAAATAAAGGATGTAGAATCATAGTTTAGTGGATAACAACCGAAATTTAATATATGATAGGCTCGATTGTAGGAAAATTTGAGGCAAAAATTCTTAGCTTCATTTTTGTAGCAAGCGAGTCAATATGAGAACTTTATTTCGGTTGTTATCCACTAAACTTAGTACGTCCTTTATTTATATTGTAAAAATATTAATTTCATTTGATAACTTATCACTGATTTTATTTACCTTATCAGCAGATTCATATACATCATCCATTATTTTGTTAAGTTCTGCAGATATTCCAGCAGTTTCTTGAGTACTTGCTGCATTTTCTTCTGCTATAGAAGTAAGAACTTGTATATCTTCAACAATCTCTTTTCTAGACTTGTCTAAAATCCTAACATTATCTTTTATCTCTTTAACACTTTCATTAGTTATGTTAATTCCTTCGCTAAACATATTGAAAGTATTTTGAGTTTTATGTACATTCTTATTTTGAATTTCTATAATATCTTCAACTTTTTGCATGGTTTCTACAGTATCATTAGAATTATTTATAAGATCTTTTATTATGATTTCTATTTTTTTAGCTGATTCAGTTGATTGATTAGCTAATTGTTGAATCTGACTGGCTACAACTGCAAATCCTCTTCCATGTTCTCCAGCTCTAGCTGCCTCTATATTGGCATTTAAAGCCAACAATGTAGTTTCTGATGCTATTTCAGTAATTAATTCTGTTGCTTTCTTTATATATTCAACTGAATTATTAGTATTTTGAGTTTTTATAGAAATAGTCTTAACGGCACTTTTAGTTCGTTCATTTGCATCATTCAAAGTATTTAGAATATCTAAAACTTCATTTCTGAGTTTACTCATATTTTCACTATTCTTATTTAATTCTCTAACCTTCTTAACACTCTTTTCTACCATTTCTCCTATTACTATGACACTCTCTGCTGCTGACTGAGTATTTTCAGCTTGATTAGTAGAACTTTGCGCTACTTCTTCTACCGTCTTTTCAACTTCTTTTGTCATATTGCTTGATTTATTAGATTTCTCTCTTAAATCTGATGCAAAATCTATTAATGTACTACTTGTATCTTTAATATTCTCTATTATTCCTTTTATAGAATTTCTAACATTTTCTGTAGCTCGTGCAATATCACCAATCTCATCTTCTCTTTTTAAATCTTTACTATTTATTTTAAAATTTAATATTCCTTTTGAAACTAATTCTAAATTAACTACACTTCTTCTAAGACTCTTTATAATTAAGCTCATAGAAATTAAAATAAGAAGCATTGAAGCTATACTAACTACAGCAGTACTTGTGATATTACCTATTATTACTGTTAATATATCAGAATCCTTATCAGCTTTTGGTATACCTGCAAAAAACATTCCTACTACTGCTTGAGTGCTTGGTTGTTTTATAGGTATATAATATCCATAATATTCTTTACCTGCAATAATAGTGTTTGTACTAAAATACTCCTCATAATTCGTTAAAACTGCTATAATTGCTTCATCCTCAGCTTCAAATCCTAATAATCTGCTGTTTTTCTCATCTCTCATTGTAGTAGATACTATATCTTTTCCATAAAAAAATGTATATTCTATACCAGTATTTTGTTTTAAGTAATCTATTTGTTCACTATAATTAGATACTACAAATTTATACCCCTTGCCTAATTTGCCATTTGACATTGCGATATAATCTTCTTTATTAATCATGTCATATGTTTTTAATGCTGAATGTGCCGCTACTTTTAATTCTCGTTTTGACATATCTTGTATGGTATTTTTAACATTTAATGATGTAAAACATCCTAAAGATATTCCTAATACTACTAATGGTACTAATGCTAGTAATAAAATTTTTCCTTTTAATTTAAGTTTCATGCTGCCTCCTATACTACTCAGTAATATTTTGTTTATATATAAAAAAATATTACTTCTAATTGTAAAAATGGGTGTTTTAAGGCCAATTTGTATCTAAACCCTAAAACACCCTTGTTTTGTAATAAATACCCATATTATTATATCTTTTTATCCATTATTTTTCAAGTTTTTATATTTTTTTAATTTTTTCATAAAATATTAAATTTTTATCATATATTTAATAATAACAAATTATAGGCGTTCCTTCTTCTATATTATAAAAAACATCATTTGCTAAATAATATGGTGCATTAATACATCCATGTGAACCACTAGTAATATATACTTCTCCTCCAAATATTCCTCTCCAAGTTGCATCATGTATACCTATATTATTATTAAATGGCATCCAAAAGTTTACTGGTGTTCTATAATCATCACCTACTAAAACAGCATTTCTTTCCTTATATTTCAAACTATAAACTCCACTTGGAGTTGAATTTCCATTTATAATATTTCCACTAACAATGTCCCCTTCAGTAATAAGTGCTTTATCTTTATAAAAATATAAATGTTGACCTGATAAATTAATTTCTACATATGTATTTCCAATATCATTATTTATATCAGTTATTCCTTTTTGAATGTATTCAGGTTCTTTTTCAATACTTTTCTTAGTATTCAATGAATTTACTATCTCTTTTACTATATTTGACTCATCAATTACCCATCCATAATCACCGCCTGAAACTTGAATAGTCTTTCCATCAGAGGTAAGAAAATTCCTTACTTTCCCTACAGTATTATATTTTTGTGATAAATTATTATAGACGTAATTATTTATTTTTTCTGCATTTATACTCACTTCGAATTTATCATTAAAACCAAACCAATCAAGTATTATATTTCCATCAATAACTTCTTTTTTACTTCCTAATATATATGTTATTGTTATATCTTTATACTGATTTAATACTTTCTTTGCTTCTAAAACTTCTTTTGAATTTATAGTATACTTTGGCTTTTCATAACATTCATTATCTTCTAAGTCTAAAACATTTTCCCCTTTAGAAATACTTTGCTTTATTGCTTCATATAATTTTTCTTTGTTTATCTGTGTTCCATTCACTTCATCTATAATTTCATATTTGTTATTCTCATATTTAAAAGTTGGATTTTGTGGATATGTAATATTTTCTTCTTTAAAATATCCTAGTGACTCTATGGATTTATTTAATAACTCTTCATCATAAATTAATATTTTTGTATCTTTATATTCTTTCTCACTAAATGTATTTAATAACCAGAACAAATAGCCTTGTTTTTTCTTAATGTTTTTTATGTATTCATTACTCTCTAAATTGCAATATAAGTCAATATCTTGTCCATTTATTTTTTCATTTAATCCATTTCTACCTTTTAATATCAACACATATGAATCAATTTCTTCTTTAACACAATTATAAGCTTCTTCTACACTTTTTCCAGAAACATTAATACAGTTAATTGTTGATCCAAAATAAAAATGATTTTTAAAATACACAGCTATTAAAAAGTATATTATTAATATAACTGTTATAGATAATACAGTTCTTAATTTAATTATTTCTCTTTTATATTGTAATTCTTTCAGCCTCTCAACTCTTGTTAAATTTTTATTTTCTTGCTTCTTAATCTCATATGGCTTTATAACATTATTTAATTTAAATATTGACTTTTTTCTGTTTCTTTCAGCTCTTGTAATCCTCTTTTCTTCATTCTGCATATTTTTACTGCCCTCTCCTCCCCCAAAGATTTAAGCATTAAAAGTTAATTATAACTGTTGTTCCACTGTTAACTTCTGATTTTAAATTAATCTCTAAATTTAATTTATTACAGAGCTTTTTACAAAGATACAATCCTATTCCAGTAGATTTTCCATAAATTCGTCCATTTTCTCCAGTAAACCCTTTATCAAATACTCTGTTAATATCACTTTTAGGTATACCAATACCATTATCTTCTATTACCAATGAAAATCTATTACTGTCTTTCTCTAATAAATATATATTTATATATCCGTTTTCTTTTTTACTATATTTAATCGAATTTATAATTATCTGATTTATTATAAATTTAATCCATTTTTGATCGCTAACTACTTTCAAATCCACATTTTCAATATTAACCGCCATTCTTTTATTAATAAAGGCTCTTCTATTATCCCTAATACACTCATTAATTATATCTTCAAGATTAAATTCTCTTACAATGTAATCCTTACTTACATCTGTACTTCTTGAATAATATAAAGCTTGTGTTATATATTGATCCACTCTATTAATTTCATCAATTAAAGCAGCTTTTTCTTTTATGTCACTATTTTCTAGTATCAGTTTTGAAGAAGCTATAGGTGTTTTAATTTCATGAACCCAAGTTTCTACATATTCTCTATATTCACTTTGTAAGTGCTTATAAAAATTTACTTCTTCATGCATATTTCTATGTGCTTCTTTCAGTGCATCATAGAATATTCTTCCTTCATAATAGTTAGGCTTTTTTATTATTTCAGATAATAAATATTTTTTATCTAGTTTTTCCATAACATTTATTATATCACCATAAAATTTTCTTTCGTTTATATATTCTAAAATCATATATACTATTAAAGGAATAAACCAAATTAATAATATCAAAAATAATATTATTAATGGCATATCAGCTACTCTTAGAATAACTGCCAATAAAAGATAAATGCTTAAATTCATTATTAAATATGGTAGCTTAGACAAAATATAATCCTTTATCTTCATAATAAAATATATCCTAACCCTCTCTTAGTTTCTATTGCATTTCTAAAGCCTATATCATCTAATTTCTTCCTGAGTCTAGTTATATTCACAGATAATGTGTTATCATCAATAAACAGATTTGAGCTCCATAAATAATCCATTAATTCTTCTCTACTTACAATTTTTTCTTTATTTTTCATTAAACATGTTAATATTTTTAACTCATTTTTACTTAGATCTACATAAATATTATTAAACGCTATTTCACCTTTGCTAAGATTTAGCTTTAATCCCTTATGTTCAATAACATCACTATCTACTCCTTGTGTTGTTCTTCTAAGAACAGCACCAATTCTTGCAAGTAATACTTGGGTATTATATGGCTTTGTCACAAAATCGTCTGCACCAAAATTAATACTCATAATTTCATCCATATCACTATCTCTGCTTGTCACAATTATTATTGGTATATTTTTTATCTTTCTAATTTCTTTGCATACATAATATCCATCATAATATGGAAGATTTATATCTAATAAAATTAAATCTGGGTTACTATTTACTGATAATTCTATAATGTTTTTAAAATCATCTATTCCATAAGCTTCATACCCATATCTTGATAAGAAATCTATCAATTCCTTTTTTATATTATCATTGTCTTCTATAATTAATATTTTTGCCATTATAATCCTCCCTCAATATATGGATAATTATATATTATTTTTTATTTATTGTATATTTATTATATATATGTTCTAATTAACAATTTACATTATACAATTGACAATGGTAGTTGAAATCTTTTCGAAATTTCTTTAATTATATTATTTCTAAGATTATAAGAATATATATAATCTTAGAAATAATATAATTAAACTCAACCCATCAATAATCTGGTACTTTTTCAAAAAATACGAATAAATATTTATTAGATAATAAATTATTTCAAATAAAGGATGGTGTTAATTATTAATACTCATAATAATATTTCAGAATTCGTTAACTCACAAGCAAAAAACTATCTTACAATGCTTAATAACTTCGAAGACGTGCTAGCAGAAATTAATCCACAATTAGAATATAAATTTAAAATTTCCACTGATAAGCCATTTCTAATATGCTCAATAAAGCAACTTGGACTTTCAAAAAATTTTACTTTTTCAGATATGAAATTAATTATGGACAAAGAAAATTGTAATGAAAAAGAAGCTGTAGTTAAATTATTGGAAAGCATTCTAGATGGAACTAATTCTCAATTTTAAAAAAGTTATTAAAATAAGGTTACTGCATATTAAATTTTATCATGCAATAACCTTATTGGGACTTAACAATTTTTTCTATTTATTTTAATTGCTTCTATACTACCTGATTCTAAAACTAACTTTGTATTTATAAATTTCTTTGAGTTAAAAATATTTAAGTTCAAAATTATTGAACTATCTATTTAAATATTTAAACTCTATTAAACAGCAAATTCATGTTACCATTATTTTATAAACAAAACCCAATACTTTTAATATATCATAGTCGATTTTCTTATTTGTATAAATTTTTATAGTTATTATAATATATATTATTGAAAATCAAAATATGGATATATCATAATAAATTTGTGCCTGATATATCCATACTTTTATTTTCTATTTTGTTAAATATAATCCCTTTCCAGCTTCAGTATCTTTGACCACATCATTTGATATTATTGCAACTCCTGAAACATTATCGATACTATTTAGAACCTCTGATTCATTGACATCTGAATAATCATTACCATCATATTTTAGAAGAACATATTCTTTTTTGGTTCCTTCCCCACTTCTCTGAACAATAATATCATTATATCCATTAGTTTTTTCATTACTGATAATTATTGGATTATGTACTAATGTAAAATCATCAATATCTTCTAATTTACCATTTACTTCTGTAAATATTATTACGTTATTCTCATCAGTTCCACTTGTATATGGGCCCACTAATTGAACAAATATTTCATTTATACCATCACCATTTAAATCAACATAATTATAATAATATCTTGTTTCCTTTGCAGACTTTTCATCTAAGTTTAATTCATCAATTATCGCTTTTACAAGCTCTGGATTTTCTACATTTTCTGAAAGCTTAGATGTTATATTATCATTATCAATTAATATTATATTATTTTCACTTTCTTCACTTTTATTATTCTTTACACTTGAATTATCCTCTGTAACTGTCTCATCTTTAACATTTGTGTTTTCAGAATTTGGTTTTACAGTTGAATCAGACTTTGAATTACAACCACTTATAGCTATTGAACATACTACTAAACATACTATAATTATTCCTTTTATAAATTTGTTCTTCATTTACCATTAACTCCTTTTGTACTTAATTTTATATTATAAGTATTCTCAAAAGCTGTTAATAATATTAATTATCCTTTAAATATTCATAATAACTTATAAGACTTTGTCTTTTTTCTAATGGCAAATCTGAAATGTCTAATTTATCTATAACCTCTTCATTATATATAATTTTCTCTTTTTTCTTTTTATTTTCTATTGTCTGAAAAAAGAAAGTAGATATTGTACTTGTGAGCATACTCAAAAAGCCTATTCCAGTTATCATAAGTATGCAGGCAATGAACCTTCCTCCATTAGTTGTTGGACTAATATCTCCATATCCAACAGTAGTAACTGTAACAAAACTCCACCAAAGTGCATCTCCGTAATTATTAATACCTTCTGATCCATATTCAAAAATATATATACCTATTGAGCTAATTATAGTTATGACAAAAGTTGATCCTAATGCATATATAAAACCATTCGTAAATAAAATTTCTTTAATATTTACTAACAATCTTAAAATATATGCGACTACTTTAATTAATTTAAATGCGCTAAAAGCAGTAGTTTGTCCAAATCCCAGTGGAACTATTGCTATTAAGTCAATGATATTATATTTAAAAAAGATCTTTTTATTCTTACATGTAAATAAACGTATAAAATAATCTAATACAAATATTATATAAATGCAGACATCTGCAATATTAACTATTCTCATTTCATTAGCTGATAGAGAATCTGAGAATCCAAGCATTACAACAAGTACTGCTATAATAGCCATAGCTCCTGCACCTATATCATAAGCTAATTCAATCTTTTCATTGTTTATAAACTCTAAATCTTTCATAAAAATTTTTCCATCCCATGAATTCTTTTCTTATATAATAATTATAATACATATATTAGTTTATTAAAGCATATTTTTAATACATAAGAAATAATTTCTGGCTAATTAGTATACGATTTCTTTATTATTTCTGAAATCCATCATAATAGTATAATTTTTTCATTAGTCTATCTTTATATATATCTTAGTCCGTTAATATTTTAATTAATAATAATTCCACCGTGGAACATACATTCATAAACTTTAACATCATTTTTATAAATACCTTCTATACCATTAAACCATTCAAAACCTCCCTCAATACTGCATTCATATTTAAATTCACCATTTCTATAAATAAATGGCCCACGATATGGATATTCTTCTTTTACTAAACTTAATGCTTCTTTTAAAAAGCTTCCTTCAAATCCTTCATCTATAACTCTACCAACATAATTCATTGACCATAATGGTATCTTTTCTTTCCATATTGCTTCTTCACCAACAAATTTTTCTCCACCTAAGTAAGTATCAATGTATTGTAAATTTCCTTCACAATATTTTAAATCATGTGAATTAGGTCTGCATGGAATCTCTTCTTTAGCTTTTCCAGATGCATAAGTCTCTCTTTTAGCTCTACATAAAAATTCTATTATTTTTTTATCCATAACATATTCTCCAATCTTAGTTATATTCTTTTTAAGATTGCAATCATTATTTTTTTCTTTTAAAAGATTATCAATTGAAATATTAAAGTAATTACTTATTTCTATTAATTTATTAATATCAGGATAAGATTTTCCTAACTCCCATTTTGCAATTGCTTGTCTTGAAACACTCATTATTTCTGCTAATTTTTCTTGTGATAATTTATTAGCTTTTCTTAAAGCTTTTATCTTTTCCGGAAAACTCATAATATTTACCTCCTAATAAAACTATATCAATTTTCAAATAAACTTACCATAAACCACTCGCCATATATTTGTAAACTAATAGTTGCATATTAAAACTTAATATATTCCCATTCCTCTCTAAAAATTATAACGTCACCAGTACCTCTGATGATGCAGTAATATAATTCCATAAAGAATAAAAATCACTTTACAAAAGTCTTTTAAATTACAAATATCTTCAGTATTATAATAAGTGAATTATAAATAAAATTATAATCTTGATATTAAACTCATACAAAATCATTATTTATTAAAATATTTTGTAGTTAGGAGAAAAAATGATACTAAAAGTTAATGAAATAGAATTATTTTATGAAAAATATGGATCTGGGCAGCCAATTATACTTATTCATGGTAATGGTGAAAATCATAATATATTTGATAAAATCATACCATTACTTAGTGAATTATTTACTGTTTATGCAGTTGATTTACGTGGTCATGGAAATAGTAGCAAAGTTAATGAATATAACTATGAAGATATGACTAATGATATAGTGTATTTTATAAAAGAATTAAAACTAGAAAATCCAATTTATTATGGATTTAGTGATGGCGGTATTATTGGATTACTCATTGCTTCTAAGCATCCAGAACTTTTATCTCATCTTATTATAAGTGGTGCAAACACAAATCCTCATGGATTAAAAAGAAAATGGTATTACTTATTTAAATTAATTTATTTAATTACAAGAGATAAAAAAATAAAAATGATGCTTACTCAGCCTAATATATCAAAAGATGATTTAAAAATGATAATTATTCCAACACTTGTTCTCGCTGGAAGTAATGATATGATTAGTGACTATAATACTAAGGAAATTGCACAACATATAAAAAATAGTAATTTAAATATTTTAGAAGGTGAAACTCATAGCAGCTATGTAGTTCACTCTCCAAAATTGTTTAACCTAATAACATCTTTTTGTAATTAATAAATTATAGGAGAATAAATATGAAAAATTCATTAATTCCAATAAGCGATATTGATTTTAAAAATACAATTAATATAAAATTCAATAATATTTTAGCTGGTTTTGATTTGTTTAAAAACTTCACTATTAATGGTAATGTTTCTAATGGTGAAGAAAAAATTATAGAATTCATCGAAAAGATATTTGAAGAAAATATTGATAATGCTTATATTGATTTTTATATAAATAGAATTTCAGATAAAGATAAGGATAATTTGATAAATCTTATTTCTCCTAATGATAAAGATACTTTAAAAGAACTTATGAATATTGATCATAATGGAGTATATTTTAAACTTATTGATAAAAGTCTAATTCCTTTTTTAGTTCGTTTAAATACTAGTGAAGTATTTTTTGTTACTTTCTATTTTAACAATAAGCCCATAACAGTATGGGGAAATTATAATATGAATTTCCCTTGCTTTATTGATAATGATGAAAACCTAGAATATTATTCACAATTAGCCTCTGAATTAAATTTGATTTAATTAAATTTGCTTATTAATATACGCTTATATATTAATTAACGAGTTATCCCATTAAGAAACTTAACATAAATAACTCGTTTTAATTCTTTGTACAACTTTTGAGCAGTAATAAAACTATTCCATCATATTATTATCAATTTTATATTCTAGAAATTCAATATATTTTTTTATTAAGCCTATATGATTTGAAGTAAATTTATCATCTTCTAAAATTTTAATTAGCCTATTTATTGCATAAATCTTTGGGGATTTTTTTATTACTTGTTGAGTATTTGATTTAATATCTATATTCGGACGATTATTATTGCTAACTCCCCTCAAAAAGTCAATAGTTACATTAAAATGTTTAGCCAAAATTTTTAAATTTGTATATCCAGGAGATGATTTTCCATTTTCCCACCTAGATATAGTTCCACGTGATAACCTTGTATCAAATTCAGCATTTAATTTATTAGTAAATACTTCAAGGCTAACATTTTCTTTCAATCGTAATTTTCTTATAATATCACCTGTAATATTCATTTTTTCTCCATTCTTTAATAATTATATATTTATAAAACTTAAATATTAATATATTAGATTCAGCAGAAATTTGCAAACCTAATTTATATTGGCAACAATAAGCAGAACTGAAATTAACTAGGGTTTACTAAGCAAACCCTAATTAATTTCAACTATTTATATTAAATATAAATTTTCCCTACATATCATATTTTTTTAATTCTACTATAGGAGTAGATTGTCCATCTTTATTCTTGAGTTGAATATCATAATTCTCCATAAGCTTCTTTACGGTTTTTGTTCCAACAAGTGCGCACAACATAAGATATTCTACTACAACTGCTATGTTTATTTCCTCTGCTGCTGCAAAAACTGTAACTGTTGTGGCTGAAAAAGCTAAAGACATTCCTACTGTTTCTGTCGCTGCAACAATACTTGCTATTATTGTTGCACCTGCACCTGATGCAAAAGCTATTAATGCTGCTAATTTTGTCTGAGATAATTCCTGTATTTTTGCAGCCTTTTTAAATCTATCAGCTAATTTTCCTTCTAATATTATTTCATCATATCTCTTTTCAACAGCTTCTTTCAAATCATTTCTATTTGTTACTATTAAGGTGTTCATACGCGTCACTTCCTCAAAAAATATCTTTGTTAGAAAATGTTTTCATACTCTTATTATACACCTTCTTGTCATTTTAAACCATAATTTAATTTTTATCTAAATACATCTGCTTACTTATTTTATTGTAATATTCTTCAACCTTAGGAGGTATTGTTTTCCATCCATATAAGTATACATCTAGCATTTTAGGAACCCAATATTCATTAGCATCTATTGTATTTTTAGGTCTGTTTTTAATATCAAAATCTATATCTTCAATTATAATATCTGGTTTTCCATTATATAATTTCCTTGAAACCATTTTTCCATTTCTATCTATTACTTGAGTTGCTCCCATTATCTCTCTAATATCTTCTTTATCAACATTTGGAAAGGTTACCCCTTTAAATTGAGCATTATAACTAGCATGAACTACTGGAACATTTAATTTCTTTGCAATTTCAATTGGAGCATTAATTGCCATTTCATTATGAACTTCATTTAAATCTTGTAACGCCTTTGGATCATTTTCACTAAATCCCCACCAACATGAACCCGCTAAAACTAAATCAACTTTTCCAGCCATTCTTTTTAAAGTATCATATCTTATTTGCTCCCAACATAATGCTACACCTATTTCCTATTGGTGTTTCTAAAACGTTATTTTCATCTCCATAAGTATAAATGAAATGTTCATATAGTGTTGGTATATCTTTACTATGTTCAAATACTTGTCCATTTGGAAATGTTAGTGTAAATGTATTATAAACATTATTATTTCTTAATTTTAAATATGATCCTCCTATTATAATATTATATTCTTTAGCATATTCATTTAATTTATCCTGAGAATCATCATATTTTAATACTGAATCATATAGTTTATTGAAAAATGCAAATCCTGTTGTAAAAAACTCTGGAAATAAAATTAGTTCTGCACCTTTAGTTTTTGCTTCCTTAATTTTATTTTCTACATTATCCATATTTTTAATTACATCCCCAAATTCTGCGTCCATATGTACTGCTGCAATTTTCATAAAAATTCACACTCCTAACTTAGATTAACTTCCTATATATTAAACAACCTGCTAATATCTCTTTTCATTTTCTTTAGAACATTTATTTCTTTTGAAATCCTATAATATACTAAATATCCTTCATACATTATAAAAGCAGTTTGAGCAAGATCTTTACTTTTATTTTCATCTATTCCCTTCTCTTTAAAAATTTTATAAAAGAGATAAATTAATTTTTGTAATGATTTCTTATAATGTTCAGCAATTTTAGGTTCAAAAAATGATAACTCCTGACCAACTGTAGTTAATGGACATCCATAATATTCTTTTTTCTCAGCTTTTTTGATCATGCTTCCAATGAAATTTTCAATAAAATTTTTTCCATCATTATCTTTATAGTATTGTGAAATCCATTCTGTTAATTGTTTTTCATAGTATAACCCTACTTCTATGGCTAATGATTTTTTACTATCAAAATGAAAATAAAATGATCCCTTTGGTACATTAGTTATCTTTAATATCTCATTTATTCCTGTTGCATTATAACCATTCTAAAAAAATAATTCTGCAGCACATTCTATTATCTTATTTTTTGTTTCATCACCTTTATTTCTTTTATCCATAATTTCACCACCTCTTTTTATCTTTCTAGACTGACTGGTCTATTTTGTCAATATGTGCCATATAATTTTTACCATAATAAAAAACTGCATCAACTTAAAATTTAAGATGATTGCAGTTTTTAAAACAAAAATTTATTTATTCTTTTTAAACGAAAAATCCTATATATCCAAACAAGATACTAATTATAGCTCCACCTATTACATCCCTTGGATAATGAACTCCTGTAAGTATTCTACTAGCTCCAACCACTATTGCTATAATTATCATGATAAATCCATATGTATGATTTAAATATAAGCATGCCATTGCAATTATAAATGCACTAGCTGTATGCCTACTTGGAAAAGATCTACCTTTTCCTTTTTCATAACTTGCTAATGGTTCATAATCATATACATCATATGGTCTAGGTACATTAAGTATTTTTCTAAACATAGAAACAAAAATTAAATTTAATGCTGGTATAAGCAAAAATAATATTAATCTCCTATCATTTTTTAAGTATAAAAACATACTTGTACATATATAAATAATTACAACAAGCTTAGGAGAGTACTTACATAATATCTCTATACTTTTTTTTCTGAACTTACTTTTTCTAAAAAAATTAGTTATTATTTTATATTGATTTTCTGTCATTTTTAAAATTCCTTTACTAATAAACTAATTTATAATTATATCATAAAAAGGTGGCTATGCCACCTTTAAAATACTCTATTCGAATTTATCAATAGATTTTTATTCTCCTAAATGACTTTCTTCAAACTTTTCAGTAAACTTGTTAATTATTTTGTTTAGTGGCTTTTTTAAAAATATGCCTATTAATACTGAACCAATTATAACAAATGAGATTATAATGAGATCTTTTATAAATACTTCTCTTGCAATTCCTCCAATACTTTCTCTCATTAAAGAAATTGTATATGTAAATGGCAAAAATGGATGTATACTTTGAAAAAACTTTGGTGTAAGTTCAATCGGGAATGTTCCTCCAGAGCCTCCTATCTGAAATACTAATAAAATTATACAAATTACTTTTCCAGCATTTCCAAACACTGAACATGCTGTATAAACAATAAATGCAAAAGTTATACTTGTTAATATTGAAGATATAATAAATAAGAATGGATTTAAACAATATATTTTTAATATATATAAATCTCCTAGCGAAACTATAATCCCTTGAATTATACATATGCTTACAAACAATAATAACTTTCCAAAGTAACTTTCTTTTACTGTATATACATTATTTAAATTTTCATTTGAATTCTTAGATTCTTTAAGTTCAGCAACATGTGGATTAACTGACAATAAAGAAACCAAAAATAATATTCCAGTCCAAAGAGATAACGTGGTATAAAACGGTGCCATAGCTGTTCCATAATTACCCATAGGAAATAATTTTTCTTCCACTAAATTAACAGGATTAGCTAAAAACTCACTTCTTGCTTCTACATCGCTTTTCAATAAATTTAGAAGGTCATTTATGCCTTCATCATTATTAGCTTTTTCCATTTTATCAACCAATTCATTTAGCATTTCTTCTGCTCTTGGTAAATTCTTATCAATAGTTTCTATTGCAGAAATAGCTTTTTCTGATCCTTCATTGGCTGTATTTAAGAGATTACTTATTTGCGGAAGTTTATTTTCTGCTTCATTTAATACGCTTATAATATTATCTGTGGTACTATAAGTTGAATCAAATATTTCATTTATCTTAGTTAAAATATCACTATCATATTTAAAATATATATCTGATAATAAAGAATTCATATTATCAGAAAAATTCTTTATATTATTTAATAATGTTAAATCTGGTTTATTTCGTGAAACTATATTATCTTTAACAGTTTGAAGTTCCTTTTGAAAATTATTTATTGTAGTATTAATATTTTCCAGACTAATTATTACATCGTTTAATTTAGGATTTATTTTATTTAATGCTTCTAAAATCTTTAAGATAGATTTTATTAAATTATCTAAATTATTAGTTTTAGTTATAATATTATCTATCATCTCTGGCGTTTTATCACTTCCATTATTTATTGCTTCAATACTCAAATTTGTATAATTAGAAATATCTTCACTTATATCATTTGCTATTCTTATACTTTCTTTTATTGTTGGTGATAATTCATTCAAACTACTTTTTGATGTGGATACAAAATCCTTAACATCATTACCAAGACTTTCACTATTGTTTATAGTTTCTTGTAATAATGGTATATCGCTTTGAAACTTTTCTGATAAATCATTAACATCATTTGCTCCATTATACGCTAAATCCACCATATCATTTATATCTGAGAAACTCCTCTGTACATCTTTTAAAATATTATATACATTTGTTATTTTAGGCTTAACATTTTCAATTTCTATTGAAGCATTTTTAGTTGCTGTGAGTAATGCATTAGAAACAGTTTCAACTAAACTTTTACTTATATTTTCTTGAACTCCAGTTGCACCTTTATCAGTTAGCTTTGGAGCTATTGCATTGATTTTTTCATTAACAGTATAAATAATAGTTCCTTTTTTTACATCACTGGTTATTAATGATGTCATATCACTTGAAAATTCTTGTGGTATGACTATAGTTGCATACAGATTACCATTTCTTAATTTTTCATCTGCTTCTTCCTCGGTTATAAAATTCCATCCTAATAAATCATTTTTTTTAAGTCCATCTATTATTGTATTTCCTAAATTTATAGTTGTTCCATTAAGTTTAGTTCCAGAATCATTGTTTACAACTCCAATTTGAATTTGACTGGTTGCTTCCTTTGAATATGGATCCCATGAAGCTGCTATATTAAACCAAGCATACATTGAAGGAAGTATACATAGTGCTATTATTGTAATAAGTGCTGCATAGTTATTTAAAATAGCCTTAACATCATTTTTATAAATTTCAATTATATTTCTCATCCTTCTTCCTCCTACAAATAAATTAATTAATTTCTTTCTTTACTTATCTTTCCTTAATTTCATTTGCAATATTCTTTATAATATTTTAGTGATTTTTTATTTTTTATCTTATTTTATTTAAAATTTAATTATTTAATCATATTTTTTTTATTAATTATGATATAATTTAGTAGTAAAGATTATAAGTATTCAATTTAAAACTATTTAATATATTATTTTTTAATATACATTAGTGATTAATATTATTTAAATATAATAAAGACTTTGGAGGGATTATTATAAACAGCTATTCAATTAAACATGTTTCGCTTAATGATTTTGAAAGTTGTGCAAAAGTTATAAGACAAGGCTTTGCTTCTATTGCACGAAAATTTGATTTAACTATAAAAAATTGTCCTAGTAATGCTGCGTTTGTTACTACTGATGCATTAATAAAAAATAAAGATAAAGGAAATTTAATGTTTGCACTTTATGACAATCGTAAAATGGTTGGATTTATTGAATTAGAAAAGAAAAATGAAATCAACTATGAGCTTGGGAAACTTACTGTTCTTTTTGAATCTAGGCATTTAGGTTATGGAAAAGCTTTATTAAACTTTGCTAAGAATAAAGCTAAAGAACTTGGTGGTGAGAAGCTTTTAGTTAGAGTAATTGAAAATAATGATATTTTAAAAGATTGGTATAAATCTAATGGATTTATACAAACTGATACAAACAAATTTGAAGATCATCATTTTTCTGTTGAATTCATGGAAAGTAACTTATAAATTACATATTATTTAATATTCCAAAGACATTCTTTAAAATTATAAAAATAGCCTACTATGATAAAACAAAATATCATAGTAGGCTATTTTATGTAAATAAAAAGCTATAGACTAACAATCCTACATAAATCACAGGTTGGTGTAATAAATAAATTACCATTTAATATTTAATTAATCTTAATAAAGCCACACTTATAATTCCAACTAAAACAGTTAAAAGCAGATCTCTCTTTTTAACACCTATAATAATTGTAGGTATCAGTGCTAAAATCTCAAATTCATTTCCTTTAATTGAAAACTTATTGTCTATAACAAAAATTTCTACTGCTATTAATGCTGATAAGATTGATATAGGAATGTATTTTAAGAAATCTTCTAATTTAGGATGTAATTTCATTTTTGACATTACTGTTATAGGAAGTATTCTTGGAAGTAACGTTACAATACATCCTCCAAGTATTACACTCCATACATATACATTCATATTATTTCTCCTCTATTTCTAATCCTTAATAAATATTCCAACTAAGGCACCAAATATTGCTGCTATTATTACGCCTAAACTTGTAGATACAAATTTAGTTGACAATATCAATATAATTACAGATGTAAGAATTATTATGATAGATTTTTTTAATTTTATGTTTTCTATTGATGAAATTAATAGACCTACAAACATAGCTGTAAGTGCAAAATCTAAGCCAAATTGTTTATAATCTGGTATTAAGTTTCCTATAAGTACACCTATGCCTGTTGCTATAATCCAATTTAAATATGCTGCAATATTTAGTCCCATCATCCACCAATAATCAATTTTCTTATTCTTTATTCCCTCTGTACTTGCAACTAAAAATGTTTCATCTGTTAATAGTGTTCCTATTAATAAGTTTTTAATTAAAGAATTCTTTTTAAAATATGGCGCCATAGATGCACTCATAAATATATGCCTTAGATTAACAAAAAATATTGTACATATTATACTTATTGCAGGAAGACCAGAAAACATCATACCTGCTGAAATAAATTGTGCTGAACCTGCATAAATAAAAATACTCATCCCTACTGCTTGTGAAAATGTAATATTACATGACTTGCATAGTATGCCACATGCTATTCCTATGCTTAAATATCCAAATATAGTTGGGATGCAATCTTTTATCCCTTTTACAAATAACTCCTTTTCATTCATTTGGCATTTGAAGCCCTGACTCTCTAGTTCCAAATCAGCTTCCCCCTTAAAATTCATTATTTACTAGTTTTAAATATTTTTCATTTCATTATTAACATTTTCTTCACAAGAGCGCATTGCCATTATTGTCATTTCTAATAATTTATCTAACTCCCATCCAAGTAGTTCCGCACCTTTTCTTATTACATCTCTTGAACATCCAGCCGCAAACTTTTTATCCTTAAATTTCTTCTTCAAACTTGAAAGCTCCATATCCATTACACTTTTTGATGGACGCATACGTGTTGCTGCACCAATAAGACCTGTTAATTCATCTACTGCAAAAAGAACTTTTTCCATTTCATGTTCTGGCATAATATCAACAGTAATCCCATATCCATGACTGCATACTGCATGAATTAACTCATCACCTGCATCTGCTCTTTTCAACAATTCTGGCGCCTTTATACAATGTTCTTCTGGATACATTTCATAATCAATATCATGTAGTAAACCAACAAGTCCCCAAAATTCTTTATCTTCTGAATAACCTAATTCATCTGCATACCACTTCATAGTGCCTTCTACAGTTAATCCATGTAAAATGTGAAATTCTTCTTTATTGTATTCCTTTAATAATTTGATTCCATCTTCTCTTTTTAGTTCTGTTTTCATAATAAATAGCCCCCAATTCATATTTATTGTTACTTTATTTAATATAACAATTTTATTACTTATATACATTGCATGCAATTATAATATTGTTTTGCATACAATTTTCTTTATATAGAATTCTATTTCTACTATTCTCTTTTTTATACTGTTAAATGTCAACATATAAAAATAAGCTTATACACCAAAGGGATTTTTATATATTAATTTTATAAAAATCAAAAGTTGAATTTATCAATATCATGTAAAATATCAATTTCAGAAAAAACAATATTAGTTGATGTTGTTTCATTAAGAGATGAAACACAGTCAACAAATATTAATACACTATTAAATAATAATGTAAAAATGCCTCTTATTGGAATTGTGACTTATAAGATCGAAGAATATAGTGAATTAAAAAAACAATTAATAATGCACTTGAAATTGGATATATGCACATTGATACAGCATCTTATTATAATAATGAATATGAAATAGGAAAAATTATAAAGGAAAAAATATAGCAAGAGATGAAATATTTATAACAAGCAAGCTATGGAATACTGATCATGGGTATGAACGCGCACTTAAGGCGTTTAATAAATCATAAAAAAACTTAATACACCTAGTATATTTGATTAATATTTTATTAAATCATATTATATCACCAATTTTTTGGAATAAATCTTTAAAATTCTTCTTAACAAAATAGGTGAATTTTTTCAAAAATATAATAAGTAAACTCTAACATTTTAATAATCTCATTATTATGCTTTTGTTTTATAATTTTATTTTAATAGATATTATTAAATATTGTTAGAGTTTTTTATTTAATTTTAATTAGCAAAACACGTTATGTCATTCAAAAATATGTGGTTTGACTTCCTTAGGAATTAAGCATTCATATTTTTGACCATCTAATTTTTCATTAAATTCAGCTTTTGCTTTTTCTATAAGCTCAGGATTTTCTATTAATTTTATTGCACCTAGGGCAAGTACATTAGACGCAAGTAATGTTCCCTTTAATGCAGTCTGAGATTTACCTTGAGCAACATACTGCCATGAATGTCCATCTACGCCATATGCAAAACAAGCTGTTCTTATTTGTGCTGTTGGAACAACCCAGCTTACATCACCAACATCTGTAGAACCTGATGATGCCGATACTTCATCTTTGTGAATATGTTCAACTATGTAATCACAAATAGGATTTTCTTTCATATGCTTTTTAAATTCTAACTTATTTTTTATTTCTTCTGAAATAAATATATCATCTAATTTTTCTTTAGAAACTGTATCTTTAAACTTTTGAGCATAATCCAATTCTTCTTTTGTATATTTAGGTGCTCCTATTTCTAAGAAACTTTCATATAATACATCTTCAAGTACACAGTTAGCAATTGTATCTGAACATCCTTCATCAAATAATATTTCAACTTCTGTTTCAGTCATCATAGCAGCACCTTTAGCTATCTTGCATACTCTTTCATATAACTTTTTAGCCTTTGGTGCACTTGAAGATCTAACCATATATGCCACTTCTGCTTCTCTTTGAACAACATTTGGAGATATACCCCCAGTATTAGTTATTGCATAATGCACTCTTTCCTGTGGTTCAATATGTTCTCTTAGATAATTCACACCAATATTCATAAGTTCCACAGCATCTAATGCACTTCTTCCAAGATGTGGTGCTGATGCTGCATGTGATGATATTCCATGAAATCTAAAGAAAACCTGCATACATGCAAGACTTGACCCAGTTGTAACTATGTTTAATGTGTCAGGGTGCCAACAAAGTGCAATATCACAATCATCAAAGAAACCATCTCGTGCTAAATAAGCTTTACCTGATCCACTTTCTTCTGCTGGGCATCCAACTATCTTTACTGTACCTTGAACATTATTTTCTTTTAGATAATCTCTTACTAATAAGGCAGCTCCAACAGAACCTGTCCCAAGTAATTGATGTCCACATCCATGCCCTGTTTCTTTCCCTTCAATAGGCTTGTATTCTGCTATATCACATTCCTGGCTTAATCCTGATAAAGAATCATATTCAGCTAAAATACATATTACAGGACTTCCACTTCCATATATGCCCACAAATGCAGTATCCATATCTGCAATGTTTTCTTCTACTTCAAAGCCTTCACTTCTTAGATATGAAACCATAGCTTTACATGATTTATTTTCTCTAAACGCAAGCTCTGAATAATCCCATATATTATATATTAAATTTTTCAATCCATCTTTATATTTTTCTATTGGATTGTTTTTCATAAATTTATGCATAAAATCTCTCCTTTTTTATTCTATATAAATTAAGTTTGTTACTTTAGTAATGTTTGCTTAATTTCTTAAATTTTTTTATAATTATATATCATTTTCAATGTCAATTACAATTATATTATCTCAATAATTTAATATAATACTAAAAAGATAATGATATAATATAGATATTAAATTCAATATTTAATTCCAATTTAATTTATTAATATACCTTAAGGAGATTATAAATATGAGATTAAAAGTTTTAGTTGATAATAACACATATATAGATAAATATTATTTTGGAGAGCCAGCTGTTTCTTATTACATTGAGGATGAAGAAGTTAAGCTTCTATTAGATGTGGGATATTCAGATATATTCTTAAAGAATGCAGTTAAAATGAATATAAATTTGTCTGAAATAAATTCAATAATAATATCTCATGGTCATGATGATCATACCTTAGGATTAAAACATTATTTTAACCAAAATTATAATAATGAAATTTCAATTATAGCTCATCCTGATGCATTTTATTGTAAAATGTATGATGATTTAAAAATATGTTCACCATATTCAAAAGATGATCTTTCAGAAAAATGTAATCTTATCCTTTCAAAAACTCCAATCAAAGTAAGCAAAAATATTACTTTTTTAGGCGAGATACCTTCTTCAAACACTTTTGAAAATAGACAGATAATTGGCAAAACTTTAATAAATGATAAATTTGTTGATGATTATGTTATTGATGATTCTGCACTTGCATATAAAACTGATAAAGGAATATATATAATTACAGGCTGCTCACATAGTGGAATCTGTAATATATGTGAATATGCTAAAAACATATGTAAGGATGATAGAATTCTTGGAATTATAGGTGGTTTTCATTTATTTGATTTATCTGAACAAACTTATAAAACTATTGACTATTTTAAAGATAATAATATAAAAGAACTTTACCCTTGTCATTGTACTTCATTTAATGTATGTGCTGAAATTCATAAACATATTCCTATAAAAGAAGTTGGTGTAGGTCTAGAACTTAACTGGTAGTGTATTTTATCTATATTTATAAATCTTAAAGTATTATATATACCTTAAACAATCAAAAATGCAATAAGACAAATTAATATCTGCCTCATTGCATTTTATCTTTAATATATTCTATACTGCTTCTTTTTATAATATTTTTCAATATATTAATAAATTATATTATACTGTTTCTATTTCCTTATGATTAATACTTCCCTGATTAGATACACTATTAATCTTCTTTTCAATTTCTTCTTGATTACCTAAATAATATTTATCTAATACATTAAAATTGTCATCAAATTCATATACTAGTGGAACTCCAGTTGGTATATTTATATTTAAAATTTCATCTTCAGAAAGATTTTCAAAATATTTTACTAATGCTCTTATAGAATTCCCGTGTGCTGCAATCAACACTCTCTTTCCAGCCAGCATGTCCTTCTTTATTACATTATTAAAATAAGGAACAACCCTCTTAATTGTATCTTCTAAACTTTCACCAAGAGGTAATTCATCTTTATCAATACCTCTATATTGCTCTTGATTCTTTGGATTTTGGATGCTTGTCTCATCTAAGACTGGTGGTCTTACAGCAAATGCTCTTCTCCATATTTTAACTTGTTCTTCTCCATATTTTTCTGCTGTCTCCGCTTTATTTAATCCTTGTAATGCTCCATAGTGTCTTTCATTTAGTTTATATGTCTTAATTACTGGAAGCCATTCTCTATCCATTTGTTCTAACGCTAAATTTAAAGTATGAATTGCCCTTTTTAAATAAGATGTATAGCAAATATCAAAATCTACTCCCTTATCTTTCAAATTCTTTCCTGCTGATTTAGCTTCTTCTATACCTTTAGGAGATAGATCAACATCACTCCATCCAGTAAATAGATTTAGCTTGTTCCACTTACTTTCTCCATGCCTAATAACTACTAATTTCATATTAATTCCTTCTTCCTAGTTATTTAATGTTTAACTAAACATATTCGATTCACGACCATATTCATTATTTTTGTTTTTCACTACACTTTATAAAATTTGTACTTGTATAATTCTACTACCCTAATGCTACATCAAGTATCATCATAATGACAAAACCTACTGCAAAGCCTATAGTTCCAATATTAGAATGCTCTCCTTCTGCAGTTTCTGGAATTAATTCTTCAACAACTACATATATCATAGCTCCAGCTGCAAAAGAAAGCAGATATGGTAGTATTGGTATAATAAACTTTGAAAGCATTATTGTAATAACAGCTCCTATAGGTTCTACTATTCCTGACAGTACCCCATACGCAAAAGCTTTATTTTTGCTCATTCCTTCACTTCTAAGTGGAAGTGAAATAATTGCCCCTTCTGGGAAATTCTGAATTGCAATACCGATTGCAAGTACAAAAGCACCAGAAATTGTTATTAAACTATTTCCTGACATTACGCCTGCAAATACAACTCCAACTGCCATACCTTCTGGTATATTATGCAGTATAACTGCAAAAACAAGCATTGTACTTTTTTTAAGTGAACTTTTAGGTCCTTCTGGTTTATCTGCATTTAAATGAAAATGGGGTATTACCTTATCTAAAATCAGAAGAAATCCTATCCCTATTAAAAATCCAATTGCTGCTGGTATAAAAGATAATTTCCCCATATTTTCACTCATATCTATTGATGGAATTAAAAGCGACCATACAGATGCCGCAACCATTACACCAGAAGCAAAACCAAGCAAAATTTTATTTACCAATATATTAAGTTTATTTTTCATAAAGTACACACATGCTGCTCCAAGTATAGTACCTATAAGCGGAATTAAAATTCCAATCATAATCTTCATATAGACCCCCTATATATTCATAATTCATCTTTTTATTATAATTTTTCATTCTTCTTAATCACATATATTATAATATATTACTTAAATATTCCTCTAAAAATCATCATTATAAAAAATATTTATAAAATTAATATTCTACTTATTATTTTTCTTTTTATTACTTCACTTATAATTACACCTTCACACAATATATGTAACTATTTGATTTTTTATCATCTATTGATATAATAATACTCTTATTGATAATTATTGTCAACGAATTATTATTTTTAATATTAACTAAGTATATAATCTAAAACAAAAAGGATAATATAAAAGCTCAATTTCAAAGTATCATTATATATCTTTTGCTTCATTAATTTCTCATAAAAAACACAGCTAAATATCCTGCTTTTTAATAGTCATTTTAGTAATATCACTATTTATATTTTCTTTCATTTTTAATGCAATTTATTTTCTTAATATTAATCACTTAATTCTGATGTTGTTCTAAATCAACTTCTAACCTATATAAAAAATCACCATAACTCATGTAATAATACATCAGTTATGGCTTATTAATCTGCTATATTCAATAATATTTAAATTTAATAACAAATATACTTCTAAAGTACATTATTTCTTAACTATATTAATTTCATGGCATGATTTAACTGAAGAACATCCTGAACATCCACAGCCACAACCACCTTGTCCAGTTTTAGATTTCTTAAATTGTTTTATAACGACAAATATCATACTTCCAATTACAATAGCTCCAATAATTGCTGTCGCCATTTTTTTCACTTCCTTTACTATAATATAATAATAGATACCCGAAAGTATAACTCTACTTTACTGTAACATATACTCTTTGGAGGTTACATGCGTAAGTATTAATCTCTTTGGGTATCTATATTTAAATATTAGTCAACCTGCTACTTCTAAGTTGTTTATAAATATATTTTAGAATATAAATTATTATGTCATAACTCAAATTATTTGCTATAACTTAATTGTCCCTTTACATTACTTCTTTCTGAATTCCTACCAGACATTATAACTAGTACAATTATTGCAATAAGAATTATTACTGAAATTGCTGCTCCAGCAAAGCTTCCATATCCACCAATAAAGCTTCCAACTTGATTAATAACAAGTGCTACTAAATATGCTGTACCTGTTTGAAATCCTATTGTAATCCACATCCATTTCCATGAACCCATTTCTCTTCGTATTGCTCCTATAGCTGCAAAACATGGTGCATTAAGCATATTAAATGCCATAAATGCATAAGCACTAGCTATAGTAAACATGCCTGAAATGTTTTGAACTAATGTTGGATCATCTTCTGCTGCTTCTGCTATTCCAAATAATACTCCAAATGTTCCAACAACATTTTCTTTTGCAACAAAGCCAGTAATTGATGCTACAGAACTTTGCCAGTTGCCAAATCCAAGTGGTGCAAAGATTGGCGCAATCACATTACCTACAGCTGCTAATATACTTTCTCCTGCATCTACCATTTCAAGTCTGAAATTAAATGAACTTAAGAACCAAATCACTCCACAAGCCACAAATATTATTGTACCTGCTTTAATTATAAAGGCTTTACCTCTATCCCACATATGAAGTAATACATTTTTAACGCTTGGAATATGATATTGTGGTAATTCCATAACAAATGGTGCTGGTTCACCTTTAAAGAACTTTGTTTGTTTTAAAATAATACCACAAATAATTATCATTGCAATTCCTAAGAAATATACAGATGGTGCCACCCATGAAGCTCCTCCAAATAACGCTCCTGCAAACAAAGCAATAATAGGAAGCTTAGCTCCACAAGGAATAAATGTAGTAAGCATAATTGTCATTTTTCTATCTCTATCATTTTCCATTGTACGAGTTGCCATAATTCCTGGTACTCCGCATCCTGAACTTATAAGCATTGGTATGAATGATTTTCCTGACAAGCCAAATTTGCGGAAAACTCTATCCATTATAAATGCTACTCTAGCCATATACCCACAATCTTCAAGAATAGATAATAACAAGAATAATAACATTATTTGAGGAACAAATCCTAAAACTGCTCCAACTCCACCAATTAATCCATCTATAATTAAGCTATATAGCCATTCTGCAACGCCCACTCCTTCAAGCCAGCTACCAACATTACCTGATATAATTTCTCCAAATAAAGTATCATTAGTCCAGTCTGTCACTATAGTTCCAAGTGAACTTACAGCTATGTAATACACAGCCCACATAATTCCTGCAAATATTGGTAATGCTAGAAATCTATTAGTAATTATTTTATCAATTTTATCTGAAGTTGATTCATTTGAATTGTTTGCTTTCTTAATTGCTTGTGATACAATTGTTCCAATAAAAGCATATCTATCTGATGTTATAATGCTTTCACTATCATCATCTAACTCATCTTCACATTTTTTAATTATTTCTTCTATTTTGCTTAAATTACTATCATTTATTTTTAATTGTTGAATTATCTTTTCATCTCTTTCAAACAACTTTATTGCTAAATATTTGTTCTCTATACCAGTAAAAGGTAAATTTTCTTTAGCATACTTTTCTATTTGTGAAAGTGCACTTTCACATTCTTCTGAGAATGGTAATACGAAATTCATCTTTTTCTTTGCATTTGCAATATCAACTGCTTTTTGTGCTACTTCTTTAAGACCCTTTCCCTTTAGTGCTGACGTTTCAACAACTGGACATCCTAGAGTTTTTGACAATTTAACAACATCAATTTTATCTCCATTTTTTTCTACTATATCCATCATATTAAGGGCTATTACAGTTGGTATTCCAAGCTCTAATATTTGTGTAGTTAAATATAAATTTCTTTCTATATTAGATGCATCAACTATATTAATTACTGCATCTGGCTTATCATTAAGCATAAAATTACGTGTAACAACTTCCTCAAGAGTATATGGTGATAACGAATAAACTCCAGGTAAATCTACTATTTCAACATCTTTATGTCCTTTAAGTTTACCACCCTTCTTTTCAACTGTTACTCCAGGCCAGTTACCAACATATTGTGTTGAACCTGTTAAATCATTAAAGATTGTTGTCTTACCACAGTTTGGATTACCTGCAAGTCCTATTTTAATTGACATTTCTTTTCCCCCTTAGATTTGCAATTTATGTGTGCATAAGTAATTGTTAATAAATTTGAAAATTAATTTTAATTAAACACCCGTGTCATAAATTATTGAATTTCATTATCATTAATTGTGTAAAAAATTACTCTATAACTATCATTTCAGCATCAGCTTTACGAAGTGATAATTCATATCCTCGAACTGTTACTTCAATTGGATCGCCCAATGGTGCCACTTTACGAACAAATATTTCGCAACCTTTTGTAATTCCCATGTCCATAATACGTCTACGTACTGGACCTTCACCTTGAATTTTTGCAACCTTAACAGTTTCACCACATTTAATCTCTTTTAATGTCATAATAGCTTGTCCTCCTACAAATTTTATATACTAAATTTATTTTAAACTACACCATAATACGACTAGCCATTCCTTTATCCAAAGCAACTCTAGTCCCTTTAACATTTATAATCATATTTCCACCTAATTCAGAAATAACAGTAACAATTTCTCCTGCTACAAATCCTAAACTATTTAAAAATCTTTTTGTTTCATCATTTCCTGTAATCTTCTTAATACATAACTCATGTCCTTTATTAGCTAACATTAATGGCATATAAATCCCCCCACTTCTACTAATCAAAAACCATATATTAGTTGAGAATGATTCTAACTTTTCTTTAATCATAATAGCATATTTTTTCAGTAATTGCAAATAATTTTCAATTTCTCTTTTATATAACATATAATGTATAAGATTCTATTCAATTTAATTGAAGAACTTCTAAGGAATAATTCACATAATAACATAAAACTATAATAGGCTCTAATAGATATTAGAACCTCAGATTGTAGACAAAAATTCGTTTAAATCTTTTAGTATTGTTATCTTTCCCCTCTCTATTTTTATATATTCTTCCTTTTCAATTAACTTTAAATTTCTGCTAACAACTTCCCTTGTAGAATCAATCTCTAATGCTAAGTCTCTATGTGTTCCATAAATAATTTTACTATTTTTACTTATAAGTGTTTTTATAAGTCTTGTTTGCAAAGAATTATGATTTTTCTCTTCCCTTTTTTCTATCACTACATTGAATTTTCTATACAAATCTTCATATATATATTTTAAAAATTCTGAATCCTTAAGTAGGTATTGTTTTACTATATCTATAGGAATTATGCATATTATTGAATCTAAAATTGCTGTTCCTACAATATTTAATGATCTAAAATCCAACAAACAACTCAGCGCTTCATGGCATATATCTCCTTCTTTAATATCATAAAGACTCGTTTCTTCACCGTCTTCACTAAGCCTTTGAATTTTCAATGTACCACTTGCTACAAATAAAATTCCCTGACATACTCCTTTGGCAGATGATATATATTCATTAGAGTATAACATTTTAAATTGAGCATTTTTATCTATTATTTTTTCATTATGTTCATTAATATCTTTTAATATTGGATATTTATCATATAAAAGTTCTAAATTTTTCATAATATTCCTCCATGTGTTAGATATAATTTATGTTAATCTATGTTATGTGATTAAGTTACAAACATTCCTTTATTATTATTATAAGATAAGAATATACCAATCTGTACTTATATGAAAGGAGTTTTTTACTATGAAAAAAGGCTTAGTCAGAAAACAAGCATTAGTAAACAAAGAATATTGTGTTGGCTGTGGATCTTGTATACAAGTGTGCCCTCTTAAAGCTATTTCAATTAATAATGGAACTTTTGCAATGGTCGACATTAATAAATGCGTAGGCTGTGGTAAATGTGCATACACCTGCCCCGCATCAACAATTGAAATACTTACAATATCAGGAGGAGTTAACTAATGAAAAATAAAAAACACTGGTCTGAATATATGTGGATATTATCATCTCTTTATTTAATTTTAGGCATCTTCAATATTTTATTTGCCTGGCTAGGATTAATTTGTTTCATTCTTCCATTATTAATATCAATCATTAATGGAAATAAGTCATATTGTAATAAATATTGTGGTAGAGGTCAGCTATTTAACCTTATTGGTTCTAAACTCAAATTCTCAAGAAATAATTCTCTCCCTAAATTTTTAAAGACTAAATACTTCAGATATGGATTTTTAGCATTCTTTATGCTAATGTTCTTTAATATGCTTTTTAATACCTATTTAGTTTTTAATAATGTTAATTCATTAAAAGAAGTTCTGACACTTTTCTGGACATTTAAGCTTCCTTGGAATTTTAATGATTTATCAACTGTAACTCCATGGATTGCACAATTTTCATTTGGATTTTATAGCATGATGGTTACTTCAACATTACTTGGTCTTATTTCGATGTTTTTCTTTAAACCAAGATCTTGGTGCGTTTATTGTCCGATGGGAACAATGACCCAGGGAATCTGCATTATAAAAAATAAGTAGAATTACTTTCAATTTATATGCTATAAGTACTGCTTGATTTATAAAAATTGTATATATGATGCAATTAATAATCTACTTAAGAAGCACTACTCCTATGACCATATTTATAAAAAAAATATCAGTACAATATATACAAAAATATCTCTTACACTTCACACTGTAAGAGATATTTAGTATATTTTTAATTTAAATATATTCTATTTTATATTACTTTTTTATAATTCTGTATAATAAAATTTCTATTTAAAATACTCAAGTCCAATAGCTTCACGAACTTCTTTTAATGTTTGTGCTGATACTTCTCTAGCTTTATCACTACCTTCTTTAAGCATCTTATAAACATAATCCATATTCTTTGCGTATTCTAATCTTCTATTTCTTATTGGTTCAAGTTCAGCCTGCATTACTTCATTTAAGTATTTCTTCACTTTCATATCTCCAAGACCGCCACGTCTATAGTGAGCTTTCATCTCTTCAACTTCTTCTTTATTTGGAGCAAAAACATCTAAATAAGTAAATACTGTATTTCCTTCAACTTGACCTGGATCTTCTACTCTTATATGATTTGGATCTGTATACATTGACATTACTTTTTTCTTTATTGTATCTGCATCATCAGCTAAGTATATACAGTTACCAATTGATTTACTCATTTTAGCTTTTCCATCTGTTCCTGGTAATCTTCCCATCGTATCTTTTGGAATTACAGCTTCTGGCTCAACTAGTACATCACCATATATAGAATTAAAGCTTCTAACTATTTCTCTTGTTTGCTCAATCATAGGCAATTGATCTTCTCCAACTGGAACTGTTGTAGCTTTAAAAGCTGTAATGTCTGCCGCTTGGCTTACTGGATATATTAAAAATCCTGCTGGAATACTATTTTCATAATTTTTTTGTTTGATTTCTGATTTAACTGTAGGATTTCTCTCTAACCTTGATAATGTAACAAGATTTAAATAATGCATTGTAAGTTCATGTAATTCTGGTAATTGTGATTGAACAAATATTGTTGATTTGCTTGGATCTATTCCTACTGCTAAATAATCTAATGCCACTTCTGTAAGGCTTCTTTTTATTTTTTCTGGATCTCTAGCATTATCTGTTAATGCTTGTTGGTCTGCAATCATTATAAATGTTTCATATTCTCCTGTGTTTTGCATAGCAACTCTATTCTTTAATGACCCAATATAATGCCCTATATGAAGCTGTCCTGTTGGTCTATCACCTGTAAGTATTATTTTTTTTGCCATTTTATACACTCCTCTTATTAAACTTACTATTCATAAATTTACAAATAAAAAACCGCCCTAAAATCATATATAGGACGGATATATTCCGCGGTACCACCTAAATTGTATCATAATAATTATAATACCTCTTTAAAAAAACTGCTGTAAGGTGCAGACACCATATTAGATACTCACAAAAAGTTTTCCCCATATTCCTCAAAGGTCCATTCGTAAAATCATTCTTGTTAAGCTTCCACCACCACTTAACTCTCTTTATCGATACTAGATTTAACTACTACTCCTTATCATAGGATTAATTATATTGCATTGTAATCTTATATGTACTACAATCTTAATTCTTTCTATTAAAATTGTCAACAAATGATTTTTACGCTTCTTTTGAATTATTTTTTACTATCTCATCTATTACTTTTACTCTATGTTCTTCTAAAACATTAGCTATTTTTACAGACATACTTTTTTCTTTGTATATTGTATCCTTATTAGCTTCAACAATTTTTAATATTTTATCTTGCATCTTATCATAAGTTATTAAATCATCATAGTATGTATCTACTATATCCTTTAAACATGTTGCTAACTCTCTTGGATTCTTGTAAACAGCTCTCATTTTAATCTCCTCATTATTATAAAAAATTAATTTCTATAGCTACCATTATGTTATGGTGCACTTTACTCATTATATCATCTTATTTATTAAAATTCTATATTAGTCTTTCTTCAAAATTTCAAATAATATACAAATTTAATTTTTAAATAAAATTAAAAAATAAATAAGATATATAAACATTGTGCATAAATATGATTTTATATATCTTATTTAAATATCTGCTATTTTAAACTAATTGTAAAATCATTTGGTACTACCATTACTATACATTTTGCTTTTTTTACAACACTGGATGTTACTGAACCTATCATTCTACTTAGCCCTCTCTTAGTGGATTGGGTCATAACTATAATTCCAACATCTTCGTCTTTAGCCTTATTAATAATTTCATCAGCTGGATAGCCAAAAGTAAAATAAGTTTCTACATTATATCCCTTCATTTTCTCCTTAGCTGCTTCTAATATATCCTTGCCAAGTTCCTTAGCACTTTTAACTTCTTCTGAAACTATCATTTCATTAATTAATACCAATTCCTTTACATTCATAATGATTATCTCTATTTCTGAATCCTTTGGAAATATTTCTTTTACAAACTCTAAAGCATACATACTTCTTTCTGTTCCATCAATTGGTACTAATACTCTTTTTTTGTTCATAATATCTACCCCCTTTTTCTTTTCGTTTATATTATAATATTCTACGAAAACGTTTAAATTCCTCCTATATAAAAAACTATAACAAAATTTTGCTATAGTTCTTTATTATGATACATTCTAAACTTCTCTTTATATTATGTAGTATTACATATTCATACTTTAAATTATGAATAATTTTTTATTTTTATTTTTTAATATATATTTCTTTAAGTAGCTCTATTTCTCTTTTATGTCCATCTAATTCATTTGGTGTTTCAAGGAAAAATGGTATTTCACATAGTTTTGGGTGATTTATAATTTTTTCAATAGCCTCAATACCTATAAATCCATTTCCTATTGTTTCATGCCTGTCTTTATGACTTTTAAATGGATTTTTGCTATCATTTAAATGTATTGCATATAATTTTTCTAACCCGATTATATTATCAAATTCTTTTAATACATCATCTAAATTATTAACTATATCATACCCTGCATCATAAACATGGCAAGTATCGAGACATACTCCTATTTTATCTTTTAAAGTAACTTTATCTATGATTTCAGCTAGTTCTTCAAAACTTCTTCCAACTTCTGTACCTTTTCCAGACATAGTTTCTAAAAGAACAATAGTATTTTGCTCAGGCTTTAATATTGTATTTAATGCTTCCACTATAAATTCTATCCCTATTTCTGAACCTTGCTTAACATGTGATCCTGGATGAAAATTATATAAATTTCCTGGAATATACTCCATTCTTTTTAAATCATCTTTCATTATGTCTATAGCAAACTTTCTATTATCCTCATCCTTTGAACATACATTTAATGTATAAGGCGCATGAGCTAATATTTTTCCAAAATTATTTTCTTGTGCAATCTTTAAAAATGCTTTAACATCTTCCTCATCTATTTCTTTTGCCTTACTTCCTCTTGGATTTCGTGTGAAAAATTGAAAGGTATTTGCACCTATACTTATAGCATCTTCTCCCATTTTTTTAAATCCCTTGGATGAAGATAAATGACATCCTATTTTAAACATACTTTTTCCTCCATTTAATCATTAGTTTACATTATTCTATTAGATATTTAATTTTTATTCAACTACATATAAATATTACTCTTCTTAAACAAAATAAAAGGCGCTATAACAGATCAAGTATAAAACTCAATCTTATACAGAGCCTTTTATTATTATGTGCAATTTATTAATTTTTAAAATATTCTACTAATTCAGCCATTGATTGATCAAATTCTTCTTTTGATGAATTCTTGAATATTCTCAATTCTGGAATGCCTTCTGGCTTTTCAAAATTACATCTTGATATATATTCATCCCAATTAGCTAATTTCCAAGTATCACGTTCTGAATTACGATCTATCATTCTTTGATGACAAACTTCTTTATCAGTTTCAACCCAAATAACAACTAATTCACAATCATGATCATGTAATTTCTTTCTAAATGAATTCATGTAATCTAGATCTCTTATTTCTCTTGTGAATGGAGCATTAATTAACACTGTATCACAATAATCTAACGCTTCTAATGCTAAGTCAATAACAACTTCATATTCAGTATTTCTTATATTTTCTTCAAAGAAATCCGAACTTCTGTTATTTTCTTCTCCAGCAACTTTAAATACTTGATTAGATAAACCTATTAATGTATCTTTATCTAAATATACCATTGGTTTAAGAGCCTTAGATATTTCTTTAGAAACATGTGTTTTTCCACATGCTGGCGGTGATGTTACTAATATTAATCTTCTCATCTTAAGTCGTCTCTCCCTACAAACAATTTATTAATCTTATTATTTAAAGCAACATATTTAGTTTGCTTTTTTACAAATTAATTCGCTTAAATATTATACTATATTTCTATTAATAACTCAAAAAAATAGTAGACCATTTAGAGCTATGGCTACTACTTCTTTGTTGATAAAATTATAGTTTTTTTCTGTTGTTTTTGCAACTAGAAATATATATCAAGTTTTATAAAAATAACTTTATATAAACTAACTACCTTGTCTATTATATCAGCTTTTTTTTAAAAATAAAGCATATTTTTTAATTTTTTTAATTATGATAATTCAAAAGCACCTGTATATAATTGATAATACTTACCTTTTTCCTGTATAAGTTCTTCATGATTTCCACGTTCAATTATTCTTCCTTGTTCAAGTACCATAATAACATCTGAATTCTTAATTGTTGAAAGTCTATGAGCAATTACAAATACAGTTCTTCCTTTCATAAGCTTATCCATACCATCTGAAACTATGGCTTCTGTTCTTGTATCTATGCTTGAAGTTGCCTCATCAAGTATAAGAACTGGTGGATCTGCTATAGCAGCTCTTGCAATTGCAAGTAATTGTCTTTGTCCTTGTGAAAGATTTGTTCCATCACCTGTAAGCATTGTATTATAGCCATTTGGAAGATGTTTTATAAATGTATCTGCATTTGCAAGCTTTGCTGCTGCATATACTTCTTCATCAGTTGCATCAAGTTTTCCATATCGTATATTATCTGCAACTGTACCTGTAAATAAATGTGTATCTTGAAGAACTATACCAAGAGATCTTCTTAAATCATCTTTCTTAATCTTGTTAATATTTATACCATCATATCTTATCTTACCATCTTGAATATCATAAAAACGGTTAATCAGATTTGTAATAGTTGTTTTTCCTGCGCCTGTTGCTCCTACAAAAGCAATTTTTTGACCTGGCTTTGCAAATAATTTTACATCATGTAAAACTATTTTTTCTGGATTATATCCAAAATCTACGCCATCAAAAACGACATCACCAAGAAGATTAGTATAAGTAATTGTACCATCTTCATGTGGATGTTTCCAAGCCCATGTTCCAGTATGTTCCTTAACTTCTTCTATATTACCATTTTCATCAACTTTAGCATTAACTAATGTTACATATCCATTATCAACTTCTTGCTTCTCATCCATCAATTTAAATATACGTTCAGCTCCTGCAAGAGCCATTATAATAGAATTAAATTGTTGAGCTACTTGAGATACTGGCATAGTAAATTGTTTTGTTAATTGTAAGAATGAAGCCAGTGCTCCAAGTGTAAATCCATTAATGCCATTTATAGCAAGAAGTGCACCAACTGATAGTATTACAACGTAATTTAAGTTACCTATATTCCCCATAATAGGCATCAAAATATTTGCAAATGTATTGGCACTATTTGCACTATCAAAAAGCTTCTCATTAAGTTCATCAAATGTCTTTTTAACTTCTTCTTCATGACAGAATACTTTTACTACTTTTTGACCTTCCATCATTTCTTCGATATATCCATTTATTGTACCTAAATCTTTTTGTTGCTTTCCAAAGTACTTAGCACTATTCCCACCAATTTTCTTTGTAACTCTTGTCATTACTATAATAGCAATTACTACAATACATGTTAATGGGATACTTAAATATATCATTGAACAAAATACACTTACAATTGTAATAACAGCTGATAAAAGCTGAGGTATACTTTGACTTATCATCTGTCTTAATGTGTCTGTATCATTTGTATAAAGGCTCATTAATTCTCCATGTGAATGAGTATCAAAAAATGGAATCGATAGTTTTTCCATATGTGCAAACATATCATCTCTTATCTTCTTTAATGCACCCTGAGATACAAAAATCATTATACGATTATATGTATATGTTGAAATAGCTCCAACATAGAAAATAACTGCCATCTTTAATATCATACTTAAAAGTGGAGCAAAATTAGGATTTTCTGATTGAGTAAGTGGTACTATATACTCATCAATTAAAGTTCCTAAAAATAAATTTCCCATTACACTTACAACGGCACTAATAATGATACATGCAATTACCACCAAGAATTGCAATTTATATCCATTCAATACATAAGACATAAGTCTTTTTAATGTTTTAACTGGATTTTCACTTTTTGGTCCTACCATTGGTCCTTTGTTTCCTGGACCCTTTGGCATTCTTTGTCCTTTATTCGGCATCATTATCAGCTCCCTTCACTTGAGTTTCATATACTTCTTTATATATTGCATTGTCTTTTAATAATTCTTCATGATTTCCAACTCCATCGATTTTACCATCATTCATTACAATAATCTTATCTGCATCTTGAACTGAAGATATACGTTGAGCAATAATTATTTTTGTTGTATCTGGAATGTCTTCCTTAAATGCCTTTCTAATTAATGAATCTGTTTTTGTATCAACTGCACTTGTTGAATCATCCAAAATTAATATTTTAGGCTTTTTAAGAAGTGCTCTTGCAATACATAGTCTTTGCTTTTGCCCACCTGATACATTCGTACCACCTTGTTCAATATAAGTTTCATATTTTTTAGGGAAAGTTTGTACAAATTCATCACCTTGAGACTGCCTACAAGCTGTAATGATTTCTTCTTCAGTTGCTTCTTTATCTCCCCATCTTAAATTTTCATTTATTGTCCCTGAAAATAATACATTTTTTTGAAGTACCATAGAAACAGCATCTCTTAATGTTTCTATATCATAATTTTTTACATCTAATCCCCCAACTTTAACGCTTCCTTCTGTTACATCATATAATCTTGGAATAAGTTGTACAAGTGTTGATTTTGCACTTCCTGTTCCTCCAATTATTCCTACAGTCTCACCAGGATTTATTTTTATATTTATATTTTCTAAATTAAAATTATCCTTATTATTGTTATAGCTAAAGTTAACATTATTAAATTCTATGCTTCCATCTTTTACTTCATAAACTGGATTTTCTGGATTAGAAAGATTACTTTTTTCATCTATAACTTCTGTAATTCTTTCTGCTGAAGATTTAGCCATTGTAATCATAACAAACACCATAGCAATAAACATTAAACTCATCAATATACTCATTGAATACATAAATAAGCTCATTAGCTCCCCAGTTGTCATTGTGTTTGATACTATCATTTTAGCTCCAAGCCACGATAAAAGTAACATACATGTATACATTGAAAATTGCATTACAGGCATATTAAGTACTACCACTTTTTCTGCTCTTATAAAGAAATCATATACTACCTTTGAAGCTTTATTAAATTTGTTTATTTCATATTCTTCTCTTACATATGCCTTAACTACACGCATTCCTGTCAAATTTTCTTGAACACTTGCATTTAAATCATCATATTTTTCAAAAACTTCTTTAAAATATGGGTGTGCTTTCGTCATTATAAAATATAATATAATTCCTAAGAAAATCATTGCACCTACAAATATTAATGCTAACTCTTTATTAATACTAAACGACATTATCATTGCTATTATAAGAATAACTGGTGCCCTTACAAGCATTCTTAAAATCATTTGATAAGCATTCTGTACATTAGTAACATCTGTTGTTAGTCTTGTTATAAGTCCAGCTGTTGAATATTTATCAAGATTTGAAAACGAAAAATTTTGAATATTATAAAACATAGCTTTTCTTAAATTTTTTGCAAGACCTGATGATGCTTTCGCTGCATATTTACCAGCTAATGCTCCAAAAGTAAGTGATAAGATAGACATTACTACCATGATTATTCCAACTTTAGCTACATAGTTCATATTGCTTTTACCTATTCCATTATCAACTATCATAGCCATTAATAGTGGTATAATCTGCTCCATAATCGATTCACCAATAATATATAATGGTGTCACAATTGAAGCATTTTTATATTCACCAATATATTGTGATAACTTTTTTATCATTCTACTGTCCTCCCTTTTTGTTAGATTTCTAACTATCTCTATGTTAATATGTAATTTACCCCTAAAATAGCATCAACTATTTTTATTAGGCTTCTAACTAATTTATTAAAAAATCTAATCAGAAAGTCTTTTTGATACTTTATTAAGTATGTGAAAGAAGAATTCCATTTCTTCGTCTGTCATTGATTGCTCTACTCGCGCTTCTATTTCATTAATAATATCGCGAACTTTAATCCTTATTTCATCTCCTTTTTCAGTTAATATGATTTTTTTCAGTCTACCATCTTCAAAAACACTCTCTCTTTTTATGTAACCATTCTTTTCCATAAGTTGAAGTACACTTGTTACTGATGAACTTCTGATTTTTAAATCATTTTCTATGTCTTTCTGAAAAACAGATTTCTTTTTTGACTCAATATATACAAATCCTATTATTTTTGCCTGAGCACCTGTTATTCCATACTTAGCTACTTCATTATCTATCTTTCTGCGTATCTTATTGCTAACAATATTTATTTCCTTTCCAATGTGTTTTATATCATTCATATTCTTTACCCCTACAAATTAGTTAGATTTCTAAGTAATTTTAATCCTAATCTAAATATTTGTCAATTACGATATTGATATATTTCATAATGAAATCGTTTTTCTTTTTCATTAATATTTCAATTAAATTCCCCTATTTATTTCCCCTCCATTTTTTTCAATAAATTTAATGTTAATACTTATTATACGGTAATGTTAATTATTTCTAATTAGAACTTATATTAAATTTATTAAGTTTTTAATACAAGAATCACAAAATAATATAATTTCCTAAATAAAAAAATAAGCCACTACATAAGCTGCACTGACTTATTTTCTATTAAAAATATTAGACCTGCATCTTTTCTGCTTGAACTACTTCTTTAATAGTTGAATATTACTAATCCTATTAATCTAGTTAAATCTAAAGCTTGAATTTGTGTAACTATTGCCCCTCTTATGTCACTTATTTCAACACTAATTCCTTCAATTTCACAAGTAGTAAAATCTATTTTATTCAGACATGTCTTATTAAAAAATGTATTTATTAAATTTGTATCATTGAATAGTGTTTTCTCTAACTTTACTTGCTGAAATACTGCTTCTTCGAAATTACTGTTTACAATATTTACAGAATTAAATTTTGAAAAAGAAAAATTAGAATATTTAGCTAGTGAATCCTTAAACAAGACATGTTTAAGACTACTTTCATCAAACTTTGCTCCAAGCAATTTACAATTAATAAATTCAACTCTCATTAAACTTCCACTAGTAAAATCCATATTAGATAAATCACAATTTTCAAATTTGGTATCTAATAAATCTATATTTCTTAAAATACAATTATTAAATACCACATTTTTAAATATGCATGAATCAATTGTAATACCAGTATCTTCTTTATTTTCTATTAACTCATTTTCTATAATTTTATTTTGTATTTTTTCAGATATAATTATTTCTTCGTAAAGATCATTAATCATCTCTGGTTCTTCTATAAATTTAGGTTTTTGTATCTTAAATAAATTAGACATATAACACCTCATGTTTTCAGTATCTATTTTACTATTTTTTATCTATTCTTAATGTTCTTTTTCTAATTCACTAAAGTTAGACTTCTTCAAACCTATAACTAGAAGTTTTATTCCACTAAAATATCCAAGAAAAATCCACTCATCTTGTAATAAATAATGTCATATTTCTAATAGTTTTTTAGATTGTAGGATATCCCTATCTTTCTAAGCAATAAAATCCTTCTATACTCACTCTGGCTTTTCCACCAAATAAAATCTTATCTTCTATTTTCTTAAGTTTTACAGTATTAAAAAGTATATTTTCTCCACCTTGTTCAATACTAACACTCTCACCATTCCACATTTGATTTTTTAACATATAGTTTCCAAATGCACTATTCCCAGAACCTGTTGCTGGGTCTTCTAAATAACCAAATTTAGGTGCAAAAACTCTAGTATGTGCAATAAAATCTGAAGTGCTTGCCTCCTTACTAAATATGAGTATAATATCAATAACATTACTTAAACAAAAATCTTTTAGTTTTGCTTCATTAGGAAAAATTGAAATTTCATCATTATAATGTGTTATTGGAACAATTAAGGTTCTTAGTCCAGCATTTATAAAATCAATAGGATACTCTTCTGAAATCATTGAGACTTCTATCTCAAGGTTTTCAGCAATTTGTTCCTTTGATACAGGAATTTTTAAATACTCAGCTGTAGGAGCCGTAACATAAATTGAATCTTCTGTAGCAATATGATTATAAATCGTTAAAATTCCTTTTTTATTTGTTTCAAATTTAACTTCTTTCTTATTACATAGAATATCATCATTTTTAATAACATCGTACATTGTTGCAATAGTACCATGCCCACAAAAATCAACTTCGCATTCAGAAGAATAATAAGTCAATTTACAATCAGCTTTATCAGAGTTTGAACAAAACACCACTTCTGAAACAAATCCAGAATGTTCTTTTCCTATGCTAAGAAGTTCATTTTCAGTCAACCTATCATCCCCAAGCATTAAATAAGCTGCTGGATTGCCTTGTGACATCCCCCAAGTGAAAGCATTGATTTTTTTATATGTATATTTTTTCATATATATTCTCCTCACTTTATAATCACATAATTTATTACAATAGACTTATTTTCTTAAGTATACTATACTATAATTTCATTTTTCAATTTCTTTCAATAGAATATAGTATAAAAAATCCATAACAACAAAACTCTAATTTTGACATTATTGTCTTGTTGTTATGGATTTACTTTCTATAATATATACACATTTTTCATAAGTAGTAATTCCAAAAAATAATTATTTTTTCTATATTAATTAAGTTCTTCCAAAACTGATTCACCTATTGTATTTTCTGGCATCTTAACTTCAAAGTTTTCTGCTATTGTTGCAGCTATTGTTGCAAAGCTTTTACTTGTTTCTAATTGTCCATGACTCTTCATAGATGGTGAATATACTAAGAATGGTACATGTTCACGAGTATGATCTGATCCCTTATATGTTGGATCATTTCCATGATCAGCTGTGATTATTAATAAATCATCTTCTTTTAAGTTTTCTAAAACTTTTCCTAAGTTAACATCAAATTTTTCTAATTCTTCTGCATAACCTACTGGATTTCTTCTATGACCCCATAAAGCATCGAAATCTACTAAGTTTACAAAGCATAAACCTGTAAAATCTTTATCCATTATTTCTAATGTTTGCTCCATTCCGTGAACTGAGCTCTTTGATTTATGAGTTTCTGTAATACCTTCACCATCAAAAATATCATTTATTTTCCCCACGGCAATTACATCAAAATTATTTTCTTTTAATGTATTTAGTATAGTCTTGCCATATGGTTTTAAAGCATAATCATGTCTATTGCTAGTACGTTTAAATCCTTCTTCTTTATTTCCTAAATAAGGTCTTGCAATTACTCTACCAACCTTCCACTCATCTTTAAGAGTTAATTCTCTTGCAATTTCACAGCATCTGTAAAGTTCCTCTAATCCAAAAGTTTCTTCATGTCCACAGATTTGTAAAACTGAATCAGCAGAAGTATATACTATCATATCACCAGTTTTCATTTGATGGTCTGCAAGTTCCTCTAATATTTCTGTACCACTTGCACTTTTATTTCCTACAATTTTATGACCAGTTCTTTTTTCTAATTCATCTAAAAGTTCCTTTGGAAAACCTGTATCTGTGAATGTTTGAAATGGCTTAGTTATATGAAGGCCCATCATCTCCCAATGTCCTGTCATTGTATCTTTCCCAACACTTGCTTCTTTCATCTTCATTTGATATCCAAGTGGAGCATCAACCTTTGCTACATGCTTTATTGGATGCAGATTAGCCATTCCCATCTTTTGAAGGTTAGGTATTTCAAATTTATCCACAGATTCTGCTATGTGACCTAAAGTATCCACATTTATATCACCATACTCTTTGGCATCTTCCATTTCTCCTATACCTAATGAATCTATAACTATTGTAAATATTCTCTTATATTTTTTCATATACTAAATCCTTTCTTACTTTAAATATTATACTTTTATCATTTATCATTTTACTTTAATTATACAATAAATGCTTTAATAGTTTTACTATATTTATATTATATTTTGATTAATATTATCATTTAATATCTTCTAATGTCAATGATGCAGTACCTATAAATAAAACAGGTATAACATGCTTTTAAAAAATTTTTTATATGATTAACAGAATGCCTATAGAAAAATACAGTAAACAATATTTATTAACACTGTTTACTGTATTTTTCTATCTAAGCGCTAAAAGCTTATTCTTTAATTGTTCCTCAATATTTTGTAATTCTGCTTCTGCTGCCTTACGTTTTTCTCGTCCCTCTGTTTGTATCTTTAATACTTCATCAAGAGTTGAAATAAGTGATTCATTTGTTGCTTTAAGAGTTTCTATATCAACAATTCCACGTTCTGATGCTTTAGCTGTTTCAATAGTTGACATTTTAAGCGTCTGAGCATTCTTCTTTAAAAGTTCATTAGTCATATTTGTTACTTCATCCTGCGCTTTCGCGGCATTAGTTGAATGTGCAACCCCTAGTGCTAATACAATCTGGCTTTTCCAAAGTGGAATCGTATTTACAATTGTTGATTGTATCTTCTCTGACATTAATGAATCATTATTTTGAATCAAACGTATTTGTGGTGCCATTTGAAGTGAAATCATTCTTGTTAATTCTAAATCATGAATCTTTTTCTCAAAGCGGTTACAAAGTGCTAAAAAGTCATTTGTTGCCTGTGCATCTTCGGGAAGACCGCTTATTCTAGCCTTTTCTGAAAGTTTTGGAAGTTCTTCTCTATTTAATTTTTCAAGCTTCTTTTTACCTGCTAAAATGTACATAGAAAGTTCTTTAAAATATACTTTATTTATTTCATACATCTTATCAAGCATAGCAATATCTTTTAAAAGCTGTATTTGATGTTTTTCAAGAGCAGTACAGATTTTAGTTATGTTTGTATCTACTTTATCATATTTAGTTTTCATTTGTGTGAATTTCTCAGCTGGCTTTTTAAAAATTCCAAGGAACCCCTTTTTCTCATCCGTAGCTTCAAAACTTTTTAATTCCCCTACAACATTAGATAACATTTCACCAATTTCACCTAAGTCTTTAGTTTTCACATTATTTAAAGCAGTTTCAGAAAAATCAGCAATTTTCTTTTGAGCACCTACTCCATATTGCAAAATTGAATTTGAATTATTAATATCAATCTTATCTACAAAATCATCTACCATCTTTTTTTCTTGTTCACTTAAAAAACTATCATCCATAGCATCCACTTCTTTTTTTTCCTCAGCCTTTGCCACTAGATTTTCTTCTTCAAATGGCTCAAATGATAAACTTGGAACTACATTAATATCATTTTTAAATTCATCATTCACTTCAAATCACTCACTTTCATAACTTTAGTATTATTTTTCAAAATCATTTTTTGTTAATCCTTCTTGCGTAAACAAAGTTTCAAGTACAGAAATATCTGAAGAAATATCCCAAACTATATCTTCAAATAAATCATCTAAAAGTTTTTCAAAAGCAGTATTTATCATATCAATACTCTTTTCAATTTCATTCTTTGCAGTTTTAATATTCGCTCCTTGAACTGGCTGCTTATTTAATTCTTTGTATGCATTAACCAATTTCAAAGTCATAGGCAGATAATGATTTATAAATTTACTAACCTCAGATAATTTTTTTGGATTTTTTTCAATATACTTAAATATTTCAATAATAACTTTTTCTAACCTATATAACTTTTGTGAAAATTCTTCTTCAGGTATACAATCATTAGCTACCTTTATCTCCTCGATATAATATTTTCCATTTTCAATTGTTTCTCTTAATTCTTTCTTTTGAGGATCATTTATCTCTTCTTTTAATTGCTCTTGTCTTTTTAAATCTTCTTCTTTTCGCTTTCTTAATGTTTCTTTAGAACTTAAATAATTTTCATATACTTCATTGCTTAACATAAAATATGTTTGCTCATCGTCTATATATGATTCTTTAAACATACCTAAACTGCTCATTTTCTTCAAGTCCTTAATAACAAATTTTTCTTGTTTTTGAACAGCATTAGATAAATCTCTAATTAAGCAATAATTTTGACCTTTTAAGCAAGCTACATATTGCTTAAATCTTCTTACTCTTTTTCTTAATCCTACTCCTTTTAAGGTTAAAAGAATACTCCCTACAAAAAATGATAATAATACACCTAAACTAATTCCATTAATTATTGACATACCACTCCAAATGGAAACAAATATTGATTGTATGATTAGTAGTATTCCCAATATAGTAGCAACAATAGTTCCAAAAATCATATAAATTATTCCTGATATTTTTCCTACTGGTTTTTTTGAAATATAAATGAGTTCCTTGTTTGTATTTTTCTTAATTTTTATAGTATTTTTTTTTGCATTCTCCATTTTTTTACTAATATCTTGTGATGTATTTTTTAAAGTGGTTTTTACATCATTTAGAGTACCTTCTGTTTTTTCACGAATATCGTTTTTTATCCCTGTAAAATCTATAGAATTGAATGCATTTTCCACTGTAATTCTAATTTGTTCTTCTAAATCAGAAAAATCTTTTTTATCCATTATTTATGCCTCCAAAACCCTACTTTAAAATACATTATACTTAATTTATTTTAATAATATTTACATTAATTATATATCATCTTCAAATGAATTACAATTTGAAACAATTTTATCTATATTATGAATTCAGAATTATTATTATTCATCAATTTTAATGTAAATTCTAAAGTTCCTATATTCTAAAATTCTTAAATTCTTAAAAATATAAAAATAAAAATTCCTCTATCCCCATATTTCTAAAAGTATAAGAATATATATTTTTACTTGTATTATTCTTTATTGCTGTAACGTTACATATATTGTTAAAATACTTTTTAAGTATTACCATATTATGCAAAATCATAAGAATAAGTTTAGAGAAAAACAAAAAAATTTAATATTTTACGCTTACATTATATATTTGTTTTAATCAATAATAATCCACAAAAAAAACTGTAACGTTACACACAGGAATTGTGCATCGTTACAGTTTCAAGTGCATCCATTATATTTTTAAATAATCTCCATTGCAAGCATCGTACAGTCATCTTTTAAATCTCCTACCTCGAGTCTATTTTTTATCAGCAACTCATCTATATACTTTTTAAATTTGTTTATATCCACTGTACTTATGTATTTCTCCATGATTTTATCATCTTCCAATATAAAATCTAGTCCATCAGTAAATAAAATTATTTTATCACCTGCTTCAAATGGAATTACAAGTTGCGAAAATTCACTATCTTCAAACATTCCCAAGAAAGCACCCGGAACCACCTTTTCTTCTCCAATTTCTCCTTTTTTTTGAAATATAAATTGATTTATTCCTGCACCACTTACTTTAATCTCATTTTTATTAAAGTCCATACTAAAACAGCACGCTGCAATATAATTTTCTTCATAATAGTTTACTAATTTCTTATTTAAAATTTCTATTATTTTAATAGGTTCATTAGTAGCTCCAATTTCTTGAAGAAATAAAACATCTAATGCAGATATATTAAGTGCCGCTGTCATTCCTTTTCCACGTACATCTGTAATCATTCCTACCACTAAATGATCATTCACTTTGATAACCCTATAAAAATCACCACTTACAGCCTTTGCAGGTACATACACACTTACTATCTTAACAAATTCTTTTGCTGGAAAATCCTTTTGCAAATTCTTCATTTGAAATTCAACTGCATTATTTAGCTCATTTTTAATTTCTGTAATATCCCTGATTGCTACCAAAATCGCTCCTTGTCCTTCGTAAGTCATATAACTACAAATCATTTGTATATTAATTTTTCTGCCATCTAAAAGATTAAACTCGTAATCATGTGTATCCTTTATAATTTGATTTGTTAATATATTTCTAAATCTTTTATGTAAAACTGTTAAATATTTTTCATCAAAATATTTATATATATTGCTATCAATTATCTTATTGTAACTTAATCCAAGTAAATTACATGCTTCATAATTGGCTAAAACAATTTTATTATCAACTATAATAAATAAAGAATCTGGTGCTGCATTTATAGCTTGCTTATATCTTTCCTTACTATCTGCTAGTAACTTGTCCAGTATTTTTTTTTCTGTTACATCTCGTAGCCTTTCTACAACAAACTCTATATCACCATCTTCATTAAAAATTGGATTATAACATATATCCATAACTTTATTTAATTCAGGAATATATCTTTCTTGTGTTATCATTTTTTTAGCTCTTACAACCTCTTCAAAGGCACATTTATTACATCGTTTATTTCTTTCTAATGTTTTATAGCAAACTTTTCCCCTTACTTCATCAGGTGTTTTATTATACGATTTATAACCAGCTTCATTAAAAAAGCATATTGTATGATCAGGATTATATACCTTTATTATATCTGGTACTCCATTTAATATTTCAATTATTTCCTCTTGAGTTATTGTTGTTTTTTTCCTACTTTTATACATAGTAATACAATCCCTTCATCATATTAAATTAATATATTTCAAATACATTATTTAATCTAGTAAGTTTGAATAGTTTATCTACATCTGGATTCAACGATTTAAGCTTTACGCTTCCATTTTTTTCAGCACATTTTTTATAAATTGATACTAAGGCACCTAGGCCTGTACTATCAATGAAATCGCATTGGCTAAAATCAAAAATAAAATCTATATTTCCTTTTTCTATTAATTTATTTACTTTCACTCTAAAAATTGCAACTTCGTCCACAATAAAGCTTTTAGGGATATCTATAGTAATAACATTCATTAACTATCACCTCATATTTCAAATTTTTCTACTTCCTTCAGTAACTGTTCTGACATAGCACTTGTTTCTTCTGCTGTAGCTGTTAAATTATTTATTGTAGTAGTTGAATCTTGTATTGCTTCTGATACATTCTTGCAACTATTAGCATTATTTTCTGTTACTGTCGCTACCTCATTAATAAGTTCTACTACCCTATCAGAAGATGCAACTTCATCACTTGTAATATCAAGAATTTCATTAACATGTTCAACTATATTATTTATAGAATTAATTATATCAATAAATGCTTTGTCAGTTTCTGCAACTATCTCTACTCCATTTTCAACCTCAACATTTGCTCTTTCCATAGCACTAACAGCATTTTGTGTCTGTTTGATCATTTCATTAATTAATAATGAAATTTCCTTTGCCTTCTCATTAGACTCTTCAGCTAATTTTCTTACTTCTTCTGCAACAACACTGAAGCCTTTTCCATGTTCTCCTGCCCTAGCTGCTTCTATTGCAGCATTCAATGCTAAAAGATCTGTCTGCTCTGCAATGGAATTTATAGTAGTCACTATTCCCCCTACTTTAACTGATAAGTTATTTACACTTTCAAGTACTTTAAAAGTTTCATTACTTTCTTTGTTTATGCCATTCATTGCTTTAACAGTTTCTTCAACCTTTTGTCTTCCAAAATCAGCAACTTTTTTTGAACTAATAGCATTTGAGCTTGTAGATTTTGCTCTATTTTCTGCTAATTGAACAAGACTTGATAATTGAACTAATACTTCTGAAATATTTATAATTGATTTATTCTGGTTATCTGTATCTTCTGCTACAGTAGTGATTGTAGCACTTAATTCCTCTGTTGTAGCACTTAACTCTTCTAACGAAGCAGCCATTTGCTCTGATGCTTCATTTAATTGTTCTGATGCAACAGACACACTTTTAACTATTCCCTCCTGATGATTAATCATATCATTAAATGATTTACCTAATTCTCCAAACTCATCTTTAGTCTTTATATCAGAATTAATTGTAAGATTTCCGTCGCCAGCCATTCCCATTAAAGATTCCATTTTTTTAATAGGATTAACTATATACTTTGTTGAATATATATATGCCCATATCATAGCAATAACTATTGAGACAATAACTATAATTATTGTATTAGTTCTAATGCTTATTGCAGAAGCCATATACTCATTATACTCTGCAGTTATTGCAACTATCCAATTATCTGCTGGTTGAAATGTCACATATTTATATATGCCATCATAAGTATAAAATCCTTCTGCTGTCTTCCCTGCTTTCATTTCTTCAACAATTACTTTAAAACTATTATCTGTAGTATCACTGATATTGTCTTTTAATATTTTGCTTTCATCAGGATGATACACTATCAATCCGTCCTTGCTAATCATATAGGCATATCCTTTTTCTCCTATTTTTATATTAGCAGCATACTTTGATATACTATCAAATTTAATACTTCCAACTACTGTTCCAACTATTTTACCATTTTCATTTATTGGATAAGATATAAATATAGCTGGATTTCCAGTAAATCTTGATGTTAATACTTCACTGACAGCAATTTCTCCAGTACTAAGTGTTTTTTTCATATAATCCCTGTCACTAAGGTCTATATCTGGTTCTTTTGTATCAGTATCTATAATCACCTTTCCTGTAGAATCAGTAATTATCAGTACTTCCATAAATTCCTCATTGCTTTTTTTAACATCTGTTATGTAATTAAATGCAGTATCAATTTCTTCAGCATTTTGATTTTGTATCATAGTTCCAAGCTGACCATTTAAACTAGCTATTTCTATTGAACCTTTAACTGATTCTATTGATTTATCTATTAATTGTGATGTGTCTTCAGTTTGTTTCTTAAGTTCTTCTTTAATAGTCTTTTGTAATGAATTAGAGGCCATTTTATATGATAAAGAACCTAAAATTATCATTGGTATCACAATTAGAATAAAAAATGTCATCATTAATTTGAATTTTACTGAAACTTTCATTTAATTCCCCCTTTAATAATACTTTTTTATAATAATACTGCTATCACTAAATTTTACCTCATCTGCGTATAAAGATATAATATTTAATCCTCTTCCGCTTTCTGATAAAATATCTTCTTCTACATCTTTATTAATCACTAAGTTCCCTATTTTTTTTCCCATGTCTTTCACTGTAATATTTACAAATTTCTCGTTCAACTCCCATTTTACAACTATCGGCTTACTTCTATTGCTATTATTACCATGGATAAATGCATTAGTAATAGCTTCTGACATTATAAGTTTTAGTTCAAAGTCTTGTTTTTGTAAGTTTAACGACTCAATAATTTTGTCTAATTTCTCATTAATGTTATCAATTCCATATAGAATCATCTCTCCATTAGTAATAAACACTATCATCTCCCCCTTTATAAGTTAATATGAATACTTATTTAATAAAGTAATCTAGTTTCTACCTTTACTTAAACAAGTAATAAAATTTGTATATTTTCCCTATAATTATCTCATTAAATTTATATTTTTTCAATATTTTGCATAATAGTGTTGTTATTAGAAATATTTATTATAACTTTCTTTAAAATAGTATTATCTACAAAAAAAATGCTGTAATGCTACAAGAAATTTGTGTAGGGTTGTAGCAGTTAGAATGAGAAAATTTCTTATACAATGGTAGTGCCAAAATAATTGTATATGGCACTAGAAAGAAAATAACAAAATATACTATGTATCAAATATTATTATTAATCACAATATATATTTAAAATATAGTTATTAAAGGAGATCTACTATGACTAATAAAAACTATAATCATTATATAAATGATGTAAAATCAAAAATTAGTTCTATGGAGACATCTGTTACCGAAGCTCATTCTTTAGCAGATGATTCTCATAAATCAGGAATCGAAAAAATAATGACAGATATTCAATCGATTAAAGATTCTTTAAATGAAATTAAATAGAAATCTGTAAACTTCTAATCTGTAACGTTACATTCATATTTTATGTAACGTTATATTTATATATTATTTACTTTAAATATATGAAATCTTACTTATGCTTAAAGCAATACTTCACTACTAGCTAATGTCATAATATAGTAATATTTTATTTCAATTATCTTTCATTTTTTCTCATATGTTATATAATAATAACAGAACATCTTTTGAGGGGAGTTAATTTTTATGCATAACCAATTAACATCAGAAAATATGAAAAAATTGCAAGAAGAATTAGAATATAGAATGACTGTTAAAAGAGCTGAAATAGCAAAAGAAAAATTAGTAGCAGCTGCACATGGAGATAGATCAGAAAATGCTGAATATAAAGAAGCATGTAGGAATTATAGAGAAAATGATAATAGAATACAATACTTATTATCTATGATTACTACAGCTACTATAATAGATGATGATAATATCGATACTTCAGTACTCGGAGTAAGTAGTAAAGCTAGAATTAAATTTGTAGAAGATGATGATGAAGACATCATAACACTTGTAACTACTATGGATCTTGATCCTGAAAATATGTGTATAAGTATAGAATCTGATCTTGGTAAAGCTTTAATAGGAAAAAAAGCTGGTGATATAGTAGAAGTTAATGCTCCTGGTGAGAATTATACTGTAGAAGTGTTAGAAATCTTATAAAAACAAAGATTAAGTGCTATCTTACAAAAAAGCTGATGTTTATTACACCAGCTTTTTTACAATTGCACATTTTCTTTATTATATTATGTCTTTAATGTACTATTGGATAAACACTTACATTATTTCTTAAAATAATTATATCAAACTCTAGATTTATTTCTTTTTAAAAGTATTATCACTCTATACTAACTTTTATATTTTTCTTGCCACTTCTACAGCTTCTGCAATACAATTCAATGCTCTACGTGCTCTAACTGCATCTCCAATAGTATAATATTTTATCTTGTTTATATCACAATAATCTGATATTTCATTGAATTTACGAGATTTTGCCCCAATAGCTACAACTATAGAATCACAGTCAATTTCTTCTATTATTCCTTTATTATCTATAACAACTGAGCTTTCTTTTATTTCAATACATTTTGCATTTGTAATAGTATTTATTGATTCAACAACTAAATTTTCTATAACACAAATTTTACGAAGCTGTCCTAAGTCCTTTGCAACTTGGTCAAGCATTTCAATTACAGTTATATTATCTGCCTTATCCGAAATATATTCTGCAACCTCTAAGCCAACAAGTCCTCCTCCTATTATTACAACTTTTCCTGAGACATTAACCTTTCCTGAAAGTACGTCATGTGAATTAGTTACATTTTCTAAATCAGCTCCTGGTACATTTAACTTAATTGGTTCAGAACCAACTGCTACTATTACTATGTCTGGATTTATTTCTTCAATAATCTTAGGGGTAACTACTGTTGAAAATCTTATTTCTATTCCTTTTCTTTTAGCCATTTCTCCCATAGAAATTGCAGCTTCTTTCATTTCTTCCTTTCTAGGTGCTGCACCTGCAAGAACAAACTGTCCTCCAAGTGAATCAGAAGCTTCACAAATTATAGGATTATGTCCTCTATCTTTTAAATTTATTGCAGCTTCTACCCCAGATACTCCACCACCTATTACTAATACTTTTTTAGGCGAATCTGTCTTTAGTAAACCAAATTCAGCTTCTCTTCCTAGGGCAGGATTTCTCATACATGTTATAAATGGAACCTCTGGAGATGCAAACCCATCATAACAGCCTTGATTACATCCAACACATCTTACAATATCCTCTACTTTCCCATTCATAGCTTTATTGCAAAACTCAGGATCTGCTAATTGGGCTCTTCCAATTACAACCATATCTGCTTTGCCACTTCTTATAATTTCATCTGCTTGCTCAGGGTCATTTATTCTTCCTACTGCAACTGTAATCATCCCAGTTTCTTTTTTAATTCTAGCTGCATTTTCTACATTAAATCCTCTTGGTAAATCTACTGGTGGTACTTCATATTTTATTGCAGCACTTGAAAAGTTTCCTCTAGACACATCTAATACATCTACGCCTGCCTTTTTAGCTGATTTACAAAATTCAATAACTTCTTCAATTGTAAGTCCATCTTCTAAATAATCATCATGAGCATTGATACGCATAAATAGAGGCATGTCCTCTGGAATATTATTGCGTATTGATTCTATACATTCAATCAAAAATCTTCCACGATTTTCTAAAGTCCCTCCATATTCATCTGTTCTTTTATTAAAAGCTCTACTTAAGAAAGAATGTGGTGTATAATTATGTCCTGCATGAAATTCTATAGCATCATAACCAGCTTGTACAGCACGTTTAGCTGCTTTTCCAAATGCATCAATACATTCTTTAATAACCTCTATACTTGCACCTGGTATTATGTAGTCATCTCCAACCTTAAATTCGCTTGGAAGTACTACCTTTACATCTTTATCACCACTAAACATTACAGCTGATCCACCTAACCAAAGCTGAACACCTGCTTTAGCCCCTTCCTCATGAATAGCATCAGCTAATTTCTTTAATCCAGAAATGTACTTATCATCTGAAATCGCTAAAAAATTCTTAGGTGAGGCTTTTTCATAAACTGAGCATACTTCAGTAAAATTAATGCCATTTCCTCCACGTGCTCTAGCCACATGATAATTGATTAATTGATCAGTAACATATTTACTACCATCTAACATCTTAGTTCCCATAGCAGGAAACTCCACTCTATTTCTTATTTCCATTCCTCTTATTTTAATTGGACTAAAAAGATTATTATAATACATAAATAAACCTCCTCTATATTTTAAAGTCAACGTTTTCATTAACTTTGTTAGCAACTAAAACTTATGAATAATTTTTTCTACTATCTTAAGCAAATTATAAAGTATTTTTGATTTTAAAACAATATGTTTCAAACATTTTGTTTTATTTATAGTAAATTAAAAAGCCATCTAAGTAATTTCTATTAGATGACTCAATAATTTATCCATTTTCTTTTAATATTTTTAATATGTATTTTATGTAATTTATTCTTCCATCTTTATTTTTCAAAAATTCTTCATTAAATACTCGAATATTTTTATCACTTGTAGGATATAAAACTGATGATAAAACAATCATTCTATGATATTTAAACTCTTCTTTTGGACTATTCAAAACCTTTATCAAGATTTTATCAAGCTTCTCATTCATACTAGTTGTTACATTTATGATTTGATTAGACATTTCATCTTTGACCTCAGCATTTACTGCTTCTTTATGCATTACAAGAACCCCTGGGTATCTTAGGGAGTATTCCATTATTTCATTAAGGCATGAAACTAACTTTTCTTCATCATTTAGTTTATCATTGTCCAAAGGTAAATAGGCAGCTATTGTATTTTCTATGTAAAATGCCTGAACAGTTCTTATCATTTCATCTTTACTTCCAAAGTAATAGTTTATTGCACTTACATTTACCTCAGCTTCCTTTGCAATAGTTCTTATAGGTACATTAGTAGACCCATTTTTGCCAAAAAGGTAAAGTGCTCTATCTAAAATTTTTTCTTCAGCGCTCTTTAGTTCTCTCACATTTTCACCTCAGTTAATTAAATACTAAATATTCTAAATTACTATATTTAGTATAAACTACACCTTAATCATTTTACAATGAATTAATTACGAAAATCAGCTTTAACTCTATGTTTTCTATCGTATTACTTATTAAACAGCCCCATACCTTTTACAATTTCTTGCTCTGTAAATAAACTTAGTACGACTTCATTATAGTCACTTAACTTTTGTGACTTCTTTATTTTTTTAGCATATTTTTTGTTATCTGAAAATATGTGAATCATATATCCCCATAATTCTTTCATTCTAAATATTGCATTTCTATCTTCATTAAATAGTTCTATATATTTATTTAAAATCTCATCATGAAAATCTTTTAATGTTTCCTTAGTTATATTAGTATTATCTTTTATCTCATTGATTAATCCTGGATTAGCTAGTATCCCTCTTCCGAGCATTATTTTCTTTACCTCTGGAAAATCTTTTATTAATTTATCATGATCATAACTAGTGAAAATGTCACCATTATAACATAACGGATTAGTGCTTAAAGATAATGCATCTTTAAATACATCTAAATTAGGCTTATTTCCATAAAAATCTTTTTGAGTTCTAGGATGAATTATCAATTCCTCCATAGGATACTTATTATAAATTTTTATTAGCTCATAAAATTCTTCTGGACTATCCTTTCCTATTCTAGTTTTTATAGAAATTTTCATATCATCTATTTTAAATATTTGATCTAAAAATCTATCAAGTTCTTCTCTTTTTGCTAGAAATCCTGAACCTCTATTTTTTGAGACAACTGTTCCTGCTGGACAGCCTAAGTTTAAATTAACCTCATTATATCCTAATTGCTGCAATTTTCTAGAAGTAATAATAAAACCTTCCGAATCATTAGTAAGTATTTGAGGTACTATATTTATTCCTTTATTATTTTCTGGTAAAACATCCCTTAATTCTTTAGTCTTAAGACTCTTACTTTTATTAGTAACAATAAAAGGAGTAAAATATTTATCAATATTGTGAAAAAATTTTTCATAAGAATTTCTATATATGTACCCAGTAATTCCTTCCATTGGTGCTAAATAATATTTCATTTAATAACTCCTTAAAATTTATATAATATTTGCTTTTATTATAATATCACTACTTGAAATTATCTTCTAGTAAAATGTGAGCTAAAAGAATTCCTTCTAATCCTCATAAAATAAGTATATTCTTATATTCTTATATTCTTATATTCTTAGGAATATATATTCTAAAGTTCTAAAATTCTTATATTCCAAATAATCAATTCTACTAATTTAATCTTTTTTCAGTATTTTTTTTAGAAGAAACTCTTTATATATATACATTCCAGCAATGAAACTACATTAAAATCAAATAAATCTTGCAAAGATTTCATCCTTAATTATCAATTGTCCTATATTAATTGTTAATCGGAACATATATACCTTTCAAATTTTTAAATTACTTTGAAATTTAAATAAATTTTATCATTATGGATAATCTAATACAGTAATACTTCACAAGGAGGATAAAAAATTATGAGCGATAAAAATATTAAATCTAATGTAGATGTTACTTTTTCAGATCCCACATCACCAAAATATAGTAAAAACATAAAGAATAAGGCACATGAAAAAAGTCCTTATGGAGAAGCTGAACCTTCTACAGGTACTACTTATAAATAAAATTCTTAAAAGGAGATAATATCTATGGCTAGTGTAACTGGTACTGTTAAATGGTATGATAAAAATAAAGGATATGGGTTCATTTCATGCAATGATGGAAAAGATGTTTTTGCACATCATTCACAAATTAAAGGAAAAGGACCTGAAAAAGATTTGCATGAAGGTGAAAATGTAAGTTTAAATATACAAGATGGTCAGCATGGTCCAATGGCTATAAATATACAAAAATTATAGTTTTACTTGAAAAATCATTCAAATATAACAATAAAGCATATATAGTAAATTCATATAACTTTTATTGTATTTTAATAGCAATAAAATCTTTCGAAAATTATGGCAGGAAAATATAACATTTATGATAAAAGAAGTATAAATAGGCAATTTTAATCAACTGCCTATTTATACTTTTATTTATTTTATTAAAACTAAGCCCTTACTTCTAGCACAAGTACACTCTCTTGGTTCATCTGAATGTAAACATTGATATTTAACTTTTTTTGGTGCTTGAATTTCAACTTTTTCTTCTTTATTATTTAGTTTCTTTTCTTCTTTAACTATTTTCAACACTTCCTTTTTACAATATATTAAAATTATATAATAATAATTATCATTAAACAATCATTTCTACTATTTTAAAATAAATTCATTAAAAGTGTCAATTATTCAAGTAAAAATTCTCTATCTATAAAAATTTAATTGTAATACGAATTTGGTAACTTTTCTTTAATGTTCTTCTAAATTACAAATAAAGTTATACCCTTAAAGGGCACTTCGTCAAGAAATTAAAAGATAATATAATTATCTAAAAAATAAAAAGTCCACGAAATTCATCGTGGATTTAATTCATCATCTCTTATAAATTCAATCTTCGTTACTTTATATGATGTGATTTAGCAATTTACTTAACTATTTGTTCCAAAAAATACCTTGTTAAAAAATTCTTTAGTTGCATCAGCGCCCATAATGGCCTTAAATACATTCGTAGATACGCCTCCATTATCAACTAATCCATCTGTATAGTCCTGTGTAATTTTCCATTTTAACTTTCTTTCTTCTGCTGTCAATAGCTTACTGTTTTTTTCCATTTCAATGAATAATTTTAAGTTATCTATAAACATAGATGATATTTCTAAATCCTTAGTTCTATCTGTATTTTTAGCTGTACATACTGGTTTTAATGAATCATACCAACATTCTTTCAACACCATATCTTCTAACTCATTATGTTCTGCTTTAAGATTTGCAAATCTATTCATATAATCTAAATATAGCTCGTCCTTTTTTGGTACTAAATCATAATATTCTATTAAAAAACTTCTTTTTTCATTCATATATATATAATCAGTTGAAAATAAAGGTAATGATTTATAGTATGGAGTAAGTACAAATGAAGCCATTTGAAGCTTACTTGAATCTTTAGAATCCATTACTAAAAGATTTCCTACACCATTAATTTTATACTGCTTAATACTATAATCAATACCTTGTATTTGTAGATTGGAAAATTTCCCAGTCTCAACCTGTTCAAGGTCATAATTAGAAACCAGTAAATCTATTCCCCTACTAATATGCTGTTCAATAATCTCCTTATTCATATCAAAGATATTTTCATTGTCTATTTTTTCCATAATTATCTCTCCCATCCCAAAAGTATAGTTGTATATAGAACTATATGCATTTTTTACATTATTATAACTTTTCTTTAGTTAATAATTTCCTCTTACTCTATGGTTTTGTTTAAGTTATATAAATCACCTCATTTCATCAATAATCAGTAAACACTTTTCAAAATCAACATCATCTATAGCTTCATCAAGCTCTTTTAAAAGATTATAACGTCTATCATTTAATTTATATCTTTTTAATTTTTTTATTCCTTCATCGACCTTTATAATATCATATTCTTCTATTGCACTTTTCAGTTCAGATATTATCTTAAAAATAATATCATCACTTCCTTCTTCTCTTTCATCTACAGGCTTTTCTTGATTTTGAACATATGGATAAATAATATGCTTGTAATTTCTCAACATGTCTAAAAATTCTTCATTTTTAGTTCGTATCTGATATATATTCTTTTCTTTTCCGGATTGTTCTAAATATGCTGCCATTTCTGACATTTTTTCAGCCCCAATAAGTTTAGATGCACTTTTCAATCCATGAACTTCAATTGTATAATTTTTTATATCTTGATTTTTAACATAATATTTTAATATTTCTATTTTTTTATCTATAGATTTATAAAAATTATATAATACAGATTCATAATCTACTATACTTCCACCTATAAGCCTTAATGCACCTTTAACATTAAGTCCTTCAATTTCTAAATCTTTACCAGATGAAGTATCATACATTTTTCTAACATTATCATATAATATTTTATTTTTAGGAATATATTTTTCTAGTATATCTCTTAATTCATTTATAATTATAGGCTTATATAATGTATCATTCATGCCAGCTTCTTTAAATTGTTTTTCAGTTCCTTTTATTGCATTTGCTGTAAGTGCAATAATTGTAGCATTTTTTGCATAATTTTTAGGCATTTTTCTAATAAGACGTACTGTTTCAACTCCATCTATTCCGGGCATCATATGATCAAGAAAAATAATATCATATGTAATATTATTTCTTAAATTATTTAACAAATCATACCCACTTAAAAGCAGCTCCGGTTCAAATCCAAATTTTTTCATAAGCCCAGCTGCAACTTTTAAATTTACTTCGTTATCATCAACTACAACTACTCTTGCCTCTGGTGCAATAAAATCAATTACATTTGAAGTTTTATTTTTATTATTTCCTTTTATGATGTCTTCAAGTGAAAATAAACTAATCGGTCTTTTTAAATATAAAATGTCTTCTGCCTTATCTTCAATATGATCATAAAAATTAATCATTGCTGCAATTTTTGTATTTTCACTATTAACTTTTATATTTTTTCCTTTATAATCATAAAGAATAATATTATTGATATTATCATTCTTTATGATTATATCTTCACTGCTACATTCTTCATAGTTTGCATTTATACTTTTTAATGAACTTATTATTGAATTTTTATAATATGGGTCAGATTCACAAATTATAAAATTATAGGAATTAATATTTATATCACTGAATAGTAAATCTTTAGATACAATTTTTTGTTTAACATTAACGCTAAAACAGCTACCCTTACCATATTCACTATCTACAGTTATATCACCACCCATAAGCATTGCAAATCTTTTAGATAATGGTAAACCAAGTCCAGTTCCTTCTATGCCTCTATTTCTTTTTGTATCTACTTGAGCAAATTTAACAAAAATCTTATTAATATCAGCTTTCTTTATTCCAATTCCACTATCCCTAACTTTAAATTTAAGATCTGCAACATCATTCTCTATTTTTTCACAAGTAACAGTTAATGATATTTCTCCCTTCTCTGTGAATTTTACTGCATTATTAAGAAGGTTAATTAATATCTGTTTTATTCTTTTATCATCACCATTAAATTTTACTGGAATATTAGGCTGTATATTAACAATAAAACTAAGATTTGCTTTCGCTGCTCTTGAAGATATAACATTACATATATCATCAATTACATTTTTTAATTCATAATTAGCTTCTATTAATTCAATTTTACCACTTTCAATTTTTGAAAAATCCAAAATATCATTAATGATCTTTAATAAATTAGTTGCTGCACTTTTTATTGTATTAATGTAATCTTTCTCTAATGGATCCATATCACTTTCTGAAAGAAGTTCTGCCATTCCATAAATCGCATTCATAGGTGTTCTTATTTCATGAGACATATTTGCAAGGAAATCATCTTTTGCTTTAGTTGCATTTTCTGCCATTTCTTTAAGTTCAACAATTTCTCTATTATGCTCAACAAAATCAGTAACATCTAAAAGCCACGCTATATAACCATTTAACTTATTAGTATGTATCTCTGATATACGTAGCTCATAATTATGCTCTTCATACTTTATTACATTTCCTGTATATACAAACAACTCTTCTATCTTTTTATTATCAATATTCTCTTTATTTGAAATATAATCTGAAAGAACTTCATCAGCTTTTCTATTGGAATATATGTAGTTAAATTTGCTATCTACAATTAACATTCCCTCACTTATATTTTCAATAATACTATATTCTAAGCCACTCTTTGCATTATTCTTGCATAACATTACAAGAAGCAGTATTATTATTTCACATATCGTTATAATAAAAAATGATACGTTGAACGATAACAACTTTCCTATATAAAATATTCCAGTTAACATTATTGGTATTGTACAGCTTATAAATAAGATAACCTCTTGACGTGTGCCTATATTTTTTTCATTTATTACCATATATAAAACTACAAAACTACTTATAATAAAAATTAGTTGAATACATATAAAAAAATAATTTGCCATTATATATACCTCACAATTAGCACAATTTTATAGACATACTTCTTATCTATTTTTTAACAAATACTTGATTTAATTTTTCTAGTAATTTTTCCTTAGCAACTGGTTTTAAAATATATCCTTGTGGATTTAATTTTAAACATTCCTTAACCACTTCTTTATCTGAAACGCCTGTTAAAAACATTACTGGAATATCTTGCATATCTTTAAGGTCACGAATCATCTGCAATGTTTGCTTTCCATCACAAATAGGCATTAAATAATCGAGCAAAATTAGATCAGGCTTTTTTCTTCCAATATACGCCAAAGCTGCTGCCCCTGAATTAACCACTGCAACCTTATAATCCTCGCTTAAATAAGCGCTTATAAGTCTAAGTATCTTTACATCGTCATCAACAACAAGAATATTTTTCTTGTTTGACTCACTACAATTCTGCTTTAAAGCAAAATCTTCTACTTTTTGATCTCCAATTTGACTTTCCAATATTTTAATAATAAGCTGACTTAACTTTGAAATTGATAATGGTAGTACCATGCTATATATCTTATATTCATTAAATGACCTTACCATAAAATCACATTCTTCTTTTGTTCCAACACATATTATAGGTATTGATATATATTTTAATTTTTCAAAAGCATTCCTTATTCCTAAAATATTTCCAGTATTTAAATTGGTAATAAATACCACAATTACGTCTGGTGGATAGCCTTCAAGAGCTTCAACAACATTTTCAGTTCCTATAGTACTTTTTCTCGCTGTATATTTATCGGAAATTCCATTTAAACTACTTAAAATTTTATATGATACTTCTCCAATTACTAATATTTCTTTTTTTGCCATATCTATATCCTCCTGAAACATTATTGTAACTAATATTATTGTCGAATATTTTACAGTAATATTAATACCAAGTGCCCAAAGTTATAGTAATTAATCTGATCTGCAGACAGTTATTTAGAATATATTTTAATATATTGAATAAAAATTACAGATCATGTAGTTCTATATAGTTAGATGTAAATATAATTTTGGTGTATTTTATCAAAATATTACCTAAAATTGTTACTTTTGTTATATTAACTATAATATTTATTAAAATTGTCGTTATAGTTGTAAAATATTAATTTTTCTTACTTTGTTTAACATTCCCCTATGTATATATTCTAATATTCTTAAGAATATTAGAATATAAAAGATAACATTTCCTTTATCATCTGATTCATATTCATATTTTTCTGAAAATTTTTTTAATGAAATTTATTTTTTCGACTTTTATGAAAAAAATCTTAGATATATCAGAAAAAATTTTATGATGATCACTTGACAAATTATTAATTGATAATTATTATTAATAATTATCTAATCGATATTAAATATCAATTAAAAATAAAATTCAGGAGGTAATCACAATTTCATTAATAAATAAAAAAATTTCAGATTTTACAGTTCAATCATATCAAAAGGGAGATTAATAATGGAATTAAAGATTTTAGAACTCAGTGCATCTCATGCATTTGGTGCGAGAGAAGTTGAAAAAACAGATTCTTACATATCAGTAATTGATGAATACGAGCTTGAATCAACTGATTTATCTAACTACAACGTTTTGATGATTACGTATTTTGTTGATCAAGAGTACTTATATAAACATAAGCAAATCATTGAAGACTTTTTAAATAAAGGAAAAGTGGTTATATTTTGCGGGCATTTATTTCGTCAATGGTTACCAGGTTGCTCATTATTTATGCCTAAAAAAATTAATACCTATAAAGATTATCTTGTACAGGTGGTTCCTGGAGCACCTTTATTTGATGGTGTTGAAATTGAGGATATGGTTTTTAATAAAGGTGTGGCAGGATTTTTTGCACGCGGCTATTATTATGCACCAGAAAAAGCTGAAGTTTGCTTGACCTTTACGGATGGAAAAGTTATCTCTTATATAGATCGTCATACAACAAATGGAACAATAATTGTTCATGCTGGCCGAAATATTTTAGGCTACCAAAGCTCAAAGAACACAACAAAGAAAATTAGTGAACAGGCACTTGCTTTATTAAAAAAAGAGGTATGCGGAGGGACAGAACAATGAGAAAAATAGCAGTAATTTATAGCGGACATGCACCTCATTATCGTACTTTTCATGAGCCTAAATACTCACAATACATCGAAAAGCTTATATACTTCCCAGAATTTGAAGATACAGACCTTACTCCATTTGATGTGTTAATTGTGCCGTCTCAGCTTAATTCAAACTTATTGTTGAAATATGCTAAAAAGATTCGCGAATTTGCTGATAATGGGAAGACTGTTCTTGTGTTTGGACCACAACCATGGGAATGGCTACCTAATCAAAAATGGGAGGAGCGTCCAACAAACTTCTGGTGGTGGATCGAAGAAAATGCAGATAGTGGATTACGAGTTAAAAATGAGGATCATCCATTCTACGACTATTTCACATTAGAAGATTGCACATGGCATCAACATGGTGTATTTTGGCCACCAGCCCATGCAACAACATTAATTGCAACAAAAGATAACGGATCTGTATTATATATTGATGAACTATCAACCAAAGGAACTTGGATTATTACAACGTTAGATCCTGACTATCATTTTGGTTCTTATTTTATGCCAGCAACAGAACGTTTCCTTGAGGCGTTATTTTCATGGTTAAGCATTGGAAAACTTACAAAATAAATAATGCTATTATTGTACATTAACTAAAAAGTTCATTAAGAAAAGCAGCTAGAGGAATATTTCTTTAGCTGCCTTAATTTTTATATTTGATTTTCTTATTTATATATTTTTCTTTAAAAATAATAAGTAAAATATTATATTTAAAATTTAATTAATCTAATATTACCACTTACCAACAAGCATCAAAAATCCTGGTATCCAAGCAGTTATAATTCCTTCAACTATAGCTAAATATGGGACAAACTTTCCAAGGTTTTTCTTTAGAATTATTTCTATAAATGCTGTAGACCAAAGTATTCCCCATAATATCCATATAACGCTCATTCTCCAATCTAAATCTTGTGTTAAACTAAGATATGCACATGGTATAGTATTTATAGCTACAAATAAGCTATACCACCCATAAGGTCTTTTGTCTAAATTGAATATACTGTTTATAGCTATAAATAAATATGTAAAACCAAATAATAATCCTGTACCTACTGCATAGTATTCTCCTTGTATTACAGATACAGTATCAATTATTACTGCTAAAGCACCTGTAAATATATTCATTACAGCCGCTGACTTTTCATCTATATTGTACAATCTACTTATACCATTGTTTATTAGAACTATTCCTACATATAATAAAACTATTCCTAACATCTGTATTCACAACCTATCTTACTAATATTTACGTATAGATAACTCTCTAGAATTTAAAAATTCCTTTCTTATATAGTTATGACATAACTTTATTGCACTCTCTATATTTTGAGTCAAGTTCCCCAATGCTCTTAATACAAAACCATTTACTTCAAGTTCTGATATGCCAAAGCATATTGGTAAATTTAAATTTTTGATATCATTTCTTAACTCTTCAATGATTTTTCCGTTAATATCTTTATTTATTACAACTAATGTTCCAAAATTTTTATATCCTTCAAAAAAACCTAATTTAGTGACATCATCTTCTCTTGGATTTACTAATAAATTATCTAATAGAACTATTTTATTATTTACATATACATTTGTTTTTAACTGTACATTACTATATTGAAATTCTTCTCCTTCTTTTGACCATCCAGATGTAATTCCATCACTGTATATTAGTGTTGCACTTTCATCCATATAAATATTATTTACCTGCTTATAAATTGCATCCTTATATAGTATTACACTATCTGTTATATACTCTAAGATGCTGTTTCTCTCTAAATTTATTAATGTTTCCTGTTCAGTTCTCTTTCCATGTACACACTTATATACTTTGGTAGATGCTTGAGTTGTTATAATTGATCTTGAATCTTCCTTTAGATTAATGCTGTATTTATATTTTTCACCTTCAACATATCCTCCTCCAAGACCAACTATAAAATAAGTTGAAATTTTTTCACTATCAAGATGAATAGTTGGAGACAATTTTATTAGACCATCAAACCTTTTTTCACTTATAATAGTATTATCATTCTTTTTCTCTAATACTATTTCAAATTCTCCTGCATACTTACTGTTGCTCATATTATTTAATTCCTTCTAATAAACAATTCTTTTTAATCCAAGATAGAACTTCATTTACACCTTCATCATTTTTTAAATTAGTAAATATAAATGTATGTTCTTTTCTAAATGTTAATGTATCTTTTCTCATAACTTCTAAATCTGCTCCAACATAAGGAGCTAAATCTATCTTATTAATAATAAATAAATCACTCTTTATCATTCCCTGTCCGGCTTTTCTTGGAATCTTTTCACCTTGTGCTACATCAATAATATAAATAGAGAAATCAACTAAATCTGGACTAAATGTTGCTGCTAAATTATCTCCACCACTCTCCAGAAAAATAATATCTAAGTCATTAAATCTGCTTTTCATTTCTTCTATAGCAGCAAAATTCATAGATGCATCTTCTCTTATTGCTGTATGTGGGCACCCGCCTGTCTCTACTCCAATAACTTTATCTTCATTTAGCACAGAATTGTTCACTAAAAATTTAGCATCTTCCTTTGTATAAATATCATTGGTAATGACTGCACAATTATATTCATCTTTCACTAATCTAGTTATTCTTTCTATTAATAAGGTTTTTCCGCTTCCAACTGGACCTCCTACCCCTATTATTACTGGTTTTTTCATAAATCTCACCCTTTCACCATGTAATTAATTTTTAAGACATAAATAATCTAAACTCCAGTGTTTCATGATTTATCTGTGCCAATTCAATACCTGGAGTACTTGCACCAAAAAAGTTATAATCTAAGTTTTTAATCTTTTCGTATAAAACTTTAAAATTCTCACTACACTTTTTAATAATTATCTGACCATCTTTTTGTCCTAGCGGTATAGCCCTAACACCATTTTGAATAAGTGTTGAAATTGTACTATACATATGAAAACTTATAGCTTCCTCTTCTGAAAAACTTAAAGTATACATAAGCAATCCAAACACTATAGCTGGGTGACCAAAAGCTTGCTTTGTATTAATTTTTTCTTCATATTCTTTTAAAATGTCACTATCATATAAATCTAGAAAAAGCTTAATCATTCTGCTCGCTATAAGCTTTGAACCATTTCTAGTTTCTTTAGCTATAGTTTGAACTGTAAGCATTCTGTCAAGTTCTAAAATATTCTCTAATTCTTTCTTATTTAAATATTCATACAACATCCTAATTGCTAATCCATCATTATAAATAAATACATTATTTAAAAACACATCAAGATATTCTTTTAAACTATCTGCATTTGTAATCTTGTCATTTCTCAAATAACTCTCCATGCCATATGAATGATTAAAAGAACCTATAGGAAAGTTAGAATCACATATTTGTATAATACGCAATACATTTATAATATTATTTTCATTGTTTTTAGTGTGTGTGTTCAAATTCAACATGTCTAAACGCCTTTTTCAAAGTTATATTTTTTCTTGAATAATTAATCTTATCTCTTTTTAATTCTTCTTCCACTAACCTATCATATTGGATTATCATTTTATTATCTTCAAATTGTGCTTGAAGGTGTCTATTCCCTAAAGTGTGTGCTATTACTCCCATTTCATTCATATTTGAAGGTTCAATAATTAAAACATCTTCACTATTAACTTTCACAACTATAAGTTTCTTATCTGTCTTATATAGAATATCACCATCTTTTAATTTTTCACTGTTTTCTAATGTTATTCCATATTCTCTATTATGGTCTGAAGTTACTCTTAGTATTCTTTTAAGCATATCTTCACTATTTAAGCATATTGTTTCAACATGATATTCACTTAGGTTATCTATCTCATCAATATTTCCAATTACCTCATTAAAAATCATTTTTCTATCCCTCCTATTAAATTTAGAAGTTATATTGACTTATGCAATACGACCTCTAAATTCTAATCATATTTTTAATGCTAAAATAAGAAATATCTTTGTGCTAATGGTAATTCTTTTGCTGGTTCACAAGTTATTAACTCACCATCTACAGTAACATCATAAGTCTGTGGATCTACGCCAAGTTTTGGAGTTGCATTATTTAGTTTCATATCTTTCTTTGTTAAATTTCTTATTCCACCTACTGGTAATACTAATTTTTGCAATCCCAATTCTTCTTTTATGCCATGTTCATATGCGTATTTAGAAACAAAAGTCGCAGAAGTTTGATATTTTGCTTTTCCATATGCACCAAAACAATCTCTAAAAAATTCTGGCTGACATGTTGGAATAGATGCATTTGCTTCTCCTATTATTGATTTATTTACCATACCGCCTTTGATTACTAGATGTGGTTTTACACCAAAGAATTCTGTATCCCAAAGTACTAAATCTGCCATCTTTCCTACTTCTACAGACCCTACATATTTTGATATTCCTTGCGCTAATGCTGGATTTATAGTATATTTTGCAACATATCTTCTTACTCTATTATTATCATTTTCTTTGGAGTCGCCTTCCAATATTCCTCTTTGTATTTTCATCTTACTTGCAGTCTGCCATGTTCTAGTAATAACTTCACCTATTCTTCCCATAGCCATTGAGTCAGAACTCATAATACTAAATACCCCCATATCTTGTAGTATATCTTCTGCTGCAATTGTTTGATGTCTTATTCTAGAATCTGCAAATGCAATATCTTCTGGAACTTTAGGGTCTAAGTGGTGACATACCATCAACATATCTAAATGTTCAGCTATTGTATTTATTGTGAAAGGCTTAGTTGGGTTAGTTGATGCTGGTAGTACATTAATCTGTGAAGCCACTTTTAGTAAATCTGGTGCATGACCGCCTCCTGCTCCTTCTGTATGATATGTATGGATTGTTCTACCTGCAATTGCTTCTATTGTATGTTCTACAAATCCGCCTTCATTTAAAGTATCACTATGTATTGCAACCTGAACATCATATTCATCTGCTGTCTTTAATGAATAATCTATTGCTGATCTTGTTGCTCCCCAGTCTTCATGAACTTTAAGGCCGCAGGCACCTGCTTCAACTTGCTCTGCTGTAACCTTTATATTTGCTCCACTGCCTTTTCCTATGAAACCAAGGTTTATAGGAAATGCTTCTGCAGATTCTAACATACGATGAATAGACCATTTTCCTGGTGTTGAAGTAACAGCATTACTTCCATCAACAGGACCTGTTCCCCCACCTATAAGTGTTGTTATTCCTCCTTCTAATGCAACATTAACAAGATCTGGACTTATGTAATGTACATGTGTATCTATACCACCTGCAGTTAATATCCTTCCTTCTCCAGCTAATGCTTCTGTGCTTACTCCTACTATAAAATCCACATCATCCATAGTATAAGGATTTCCACCCTTACCAATAGCTAAAATCTTTCCATCACGAATACCAATATCAGCTTTATATATTCCTGTATAATCTATAACAGTAGCTCCTGTAATGATAAGGTCTGCAACCATAGGATTTTCTCTGCTTTCAATTGCATTTTGGCCCATTCCATCCCTTAAGACCTTACCTCCTCCAAATTTGCATTCATCACCATATCCTGTATAGTCTTTTTCAATTTCAATAATTAACTCTGTGTCAGCCAGCCTTATTTTATCTCCTTTAGTTGGCCCAAATAATTCTACATAACGGTGTCTATCTATTTCAAAACTCATTATTCTTTTACTCTCCTTCCATCTAAATATCCATCAACCATGTTACGTAAACCGTAAACTCTTCTAACACCACCGATATCTATTAAGTTTATTTCCTTTCTATCTCCCGGTTCAAATCTAACCGCAGTTCCTGATGGAATATCTAATCTCTTTCCATAAGCTTTTTCTCTATCAAATTTTAAAAAATCATTTACTTCATAGAAATGATAGTGAGAACCTATTTGCACTGGTCTATCTCCAGTATTTACCACCTCAAGCTTTGTTGCCTCTTTTCCTTTGTTATATTCTATAGTTCCTTCTTTTATAATTAATTCTCCAGGTCTCAATTATATCGCTCCCCTTTCTTAACGTATTGGATCATGCACTGTAACTAATTTAGTACCATCTGGAAATGTTGCTTCTACTTGAACTACATGAACCATTTCATCTATACCTTCCATTACATCATTCTTGCTTAAAATTTTTGTACCATAGTCCATTAAATCTTTTACTTCTCTGCCTTCTCTAGCCCCTTCCAATAGTTCATTAGTAATTAACGCTATAGATTCAGGATAATTTAGCTTTAATCCTTTCTCTTTTCTTCTCTTTGCAACATCTGCTGCAACAACAATCATAAGTTTTTCTCTTTCTCTCTCTGTTAAATGCAATTCATTCTCCTCCTCTTATATATTAATTTATCAAGTATTATCTATTATTTGTAATTTTCCAATTAAGATACATGATTTTAGAAAATTAATATTAAAAAATAAAAAAATGTTAAATATATTCATGCAAAATTTCACTTGCTAAACATATTTAACATTACTTTCTATTATATTTATTTTTGTATTAGTGATAATGGAAGCTCTAAATTATTTTCTTCCATAATTTTTTTATTACTAAGTATAGAATAGGACGATCCTTCTTGTATAATCTCCCCATTATTAAATACTAAAACTCTATCACATACGTCCAGTATCATATCTAAATCATGGCTTGCAATAACTATTGTTTCTTTTAAATCTGTTATTAAATTTATAACTGTCCGTCTTGACTTTGGATCTAGAGATGCTGTTACTTCATCCATTAAAATTATTTCAGGATTCATAACTATAATGCCTGCTATTGCTACAACCTTCTTTTCTCCACCTGATAATTTATATATCTGCTTACTTCTTAATCTTTTAATTTGAAATTCTTCTAATATGATATCTATTTTTAACTTTATATCATCTTCATCTTTTTTACTGCTTCTAAGGCCAAAAGCAATATCATCATATACAGTATTCATAAAAAGCTGATTATCTGACTCTTGAAACACAAAACCTACTTTTTTTCTTATTTCTTTTAAATTTCTTTTATTAAGCAAAATATCATTTACAGTAATTTTCCCGTTCTCTGCATTTAGAATACCTGTAAGTAATTTAAGCATTGTAGATTTTCCAGCACCGTTTGCACCTATAATTCCAAGTTTTTCTCCTTCGCTCACATAAAAAGATACATGATTTATAGCTCTATATCCATCTGGATATTTGTAATCAATATTATCTACTACTATTACTTTTTTACTCATAAATCCTCCAATGCTCATAGTACAATCTAATTATTATAGAAAAATTAAAATTACTGCACATATAATTAAATATAAAAAGTCAATACATCTTGCTCTTTTATTACTATTAATGTATAAGTCACCATCAAATCCTCTAAGTTTCATTGATTCATATACATTTTCTGATCTATCTATGCTTTTCAAAAGCATTTGCCCTATTATTTGCCCATAATCTCTCATAGTCATAGATTTTTCTCCTAGTGTCCTTAATTCATAAGCAGATTTCACTCTATAGCATTCCTCCATCATCAAAATTATATATCTATGCAGCATTAATATCTGCATTATTAAAATATTAGGTATTTTAAGTTTTTTAAGTCCAAATGCTAAATTGTTAATTCCTGTAGTTACTATTAATAGTAGTGCACCTGATAAAGCAAAAGTACATTTAAACAAAAGTAATATGGAAAAATAAATCTCTGAATAAGAAAAATCTATAATTAAGTTAATTACAGAAAGCCCAAGTATAATTGGAAGAACAAATAATACTTTTTTAAAAATAAATTTTACTGGTACTTTTCCAAGCTTAAATAATATTATAGGATATAATACTATACATATAATATCTGATACTATAAATTCTTTCATAGACAGTACTTTTATTATATAGATGATAGTCACTATGATTTTTATAGATGAATCTATTCTATTAAGTATAGTACTCCTATCCCCTAATTCATCTATTTTTCTAATATTAGATATCGCTTTACTAATATCATCCATTTTATTTGTCCTTAAAACCATCTTCTATTTCATTCAGTTTACTGTCAACAGCACATGATTTTTTTCCTCTTGTAGAAAGATAAGCTATTGAAACTGTAATTCCTATTGTAATAATAACTCCGACAATTCCAGATACTGTTGTTCCTAACTTTTCTGCACCTACAGATAGATTATCAGCATTAAATCCATAGTCTAACAAAACTGCAGTTTTATTTTGTATATCTGCTGCACTTTCATGAATATAATTACTAACACTTAATTCTTCACTTCCGGAAGTTTTTAAAATAGACCATTCAAGTCCATCTGGATATGATGATGCTAAAAGTGAAATTCCTCCTCCAACAACTAATGAGGCTGCTAGAATAATAGAAATTACTTTTTTCTTGGTCATTTTATAGCTTTCTGTTATAGCTGCTTTTTCTAAAATATCTGGTCTATTTTCATATAAAAAGTTAAGTGCTAATCCTGTTACTATTCCTTCTACTATGCCAATAGCTAAATGTATAGGCTGCATAAAAATAACAAATGTTTCAAATGGTAGTTTAGTTACCCCTGATGCTAATGTTTGTAATATAACTGAAAATGCACCACATTGTAATCCAAAAACCGAAGCTAAAATTGATGCTATCATAATTCTTTTCTTAGAATAATTTTTACCAATTATATTTTTATAAATAATCTTATATCCTATGAAACAGCCAAAAAAACCAAGATTTATAATATTACATCCTAAAGCCAAAAGACCTCCATCACCAAAAAACAAACATTGAACTATGAGTATAGATGCAAGTGATAAAAATCCAGCTTCTGGACCTAATATTGCTGCAAGCAGAACTCCACCTGCAATATGTCCACTTGAACCTGTGCCAGGTATTGAAAAATTAACCATTTGAGCAGCAAATACAAAAGCTCCTATAACTCCCATTAAAGGTATTTTATTTTGAATTTCTTCTTCATTCCTTATTTTATTAACTGAATAAGCTGTAACTCCAGCTGCTGCTATAAGCATTGTACAACCAACTACTGGAGTTACTAATGCATCAGCCATATGCATTTTTATTCCCCCTAAAAATTATCATTTATAAAATATACTTATTCATTTTTAATGTTTTATATGCAAATTACTAAGTAATAAAAGGAATTATTAATCTTCTTTAATACACTACTTAAATATACTCTATCATCATTGTAATTAGTCATTTTCTTCTCCTAAAGCAAAAAATCCCAAAAGACCGTAGTCTTAGGGAACATAAAACATACTTCAATATTCACTTAAAATACGCTAAAACTTTGACATATCCATTTGACCTTTTGATATTATTAATAATACTTCTTCCACTTAATGTTGTTTCTTGATTAAAAGATATTCCTTCATCAATATAAGTTTTTATTAATTTAACTGCTTCTCTGGCACACTCCATTTGTAAATTACTATCTTTCCAAGAGCCTATTCTCGCTACCATTTCATCAGTATTTATTCTTTTTTCATTTTTATTCTGCTCATAATAATTTGATTGATAAATTTAGGTTTTACCAACCCCATTGACACCTACAAATATTGTGTATGTCGCCATATTTATTTACCTATAACCTTCTTAGCTTCTCTTTTAAGTACTAAATTAGAAAGCATAACATAAAAATCCTGTTCTTCTTTAGTTTTTGCTTTTCTAAACAAATCCATTAAATCACTATATGAATAATTTAAAAATGTATCATATAATTTTTTATTATCATCAACCATATGAATAATACCTCCATATAACTAATAATATTTTTTCTTATTTATATTATAGCCTATTATTACAATCTAAACATATATAATTTTTTAATTAATAATAATTGAACCCATTCACTTTTTTTAATTCCATAAAAAATTAATCCATTAATACTTTTTCTTAAATCAGTTGTTCCACATGCATTTTAACAGCATGAAATAAATTTATTTCTACACCATATTGAGTTATGCAATATTGAAGACTGCATACTTTTGAAATCTAAGTTCTTCACTTTTATCTGCTCCAACATTTAATACTTTTATTTCATCTTCATGCTTTCCATATCTAGCACCAACCCATCCAACCTTTCCATCATTATATATACACGGTCTGATTAGTGAAGTAATGTTACTATCCCTCCAACGATAATAAACACCTAACTTCTTAACATCTCATTTTGTTTCTCATAAAATACAATAATTTCATTTCCTACGTCTTTGCTACTGTTTCTTCAGTATCAAAAAACATTTTTAATTTAACTTCTTTTTCTTTATCTATTTCATTAATGAAATCAAATTCTATATTTTTAGAACATCTTCAATTGAGGTTTGACGATCCAAATATTAATTTATCTTTATCTTGTCCTTTAATAAAATACACCTTTGCATGAAATTTATTATTAAATACCATATATACTTTACATAATTCTACTAATCTTTTTAAAAGAATATGGGTTCATCTATAGAGAACTCTGGCGAAATATAAACCTCAATATTATTTATATTTAAATTATACTTTTCTTTAAGTTCAGTAATAACTTTTACTCCTTCTATTGAAAGATATGCTGTCGCAATTTTAATTTTAGATACCTTATCATAACTTAATAATTCATCTCTTAGAATTTACCATTTTCATTTTTGTGATGCCAATAAAATATCCCCACAATTTTTACCCTCTTTTCAAAAAATATTCTACCTGTTCATTTATATTATAGCTATTAACTAAATCACTTGCTAGATAATGTTAATTATCTATAGAGTAAGTATTAATAAACTTTTATATTTTACAAATTTTACTTTATGAGAGTTTCAACGGTAATTGTTCTCGTAACAATAAAAAAACACAACTCCTTGTAACTAGCTATTAAAGCCACATTACACATAGTCGTGGGTTTCATGATATGATTAGGCTAAATATCGCCCCTTTTAGCCTAAAAATGCACACCCCGTAGCAAAAATCTCACTAAGGGATGTGCACAAATACTCAAAATATATAAATGTGGCTGAAATATGACACTAAAAACTTCTCCATAAAAAAGCAAAAACAACGGTCAAGCCTGCCATTTCAAGGCTTTTCCATTGTATCACATTGTTAGTTCTTATTTGGTGGGGGCGAGGCATGATCTTTAAAATCCACCAATACTAAACTAAAATTTTATTTCTTTACCTTTTTTTCTCCACTCCATAAATTCTGCAGTTGCTGTAAACATTACATCTCCTGAAGAATTTATTGCTGTTTCGAATGAATCCTGCACTACTCCTATGATAAATCCTACCCCTACTACCTGCATTGCGATATCATTACTTATTCCAAATAGTGAACATGCCATAGGTATTAATAATAGCGAACCTCCTGCAACTCCAGATGCTCCACATGCTGCAACTGTAGCTAATAGACTTAATAAAAATGCTGAAATAAAATCTACTTGAATTCCTAAAGTATGTGCTGCTGCTAATGTCATAACTGTAATTGTAATGGCTGCACCATTCATGTTAACTGTTGCACCTAATGGAATAGACACAGAATACATATCATTATCTAAACCTAGTTTTTCGCAAAGTGACATATTGATTGGAATATTTGCTGCTGAACTTCTTGTAAAAAATGCTGTTACACCACTTTCCTTGAGACATTTCAATACTAATGGATATGGATTCTTCTTTAAACAAAATCCTACAATTAATGGATTTACCACTAATCCTGCAAAGAACATGCATCCTACTAACACTAATAGAAGCTTTCCATAATCAGAAAATATTCCAATACCATTTGTTGATACAGAATTAAATACCAATCCCATAATACCAAATGGAGCTAAATTAATAACCCATTTCACTGCTTGAGATACTACATCAGATAAATCACTAATTACATCTTTTGTTTTATCTGAAGCAACTACTTTTAGTGCAAGTCCAAAAATAATTGCCCATGTAAGAACTCCAATATAGTTTGCATTCATTAATGCATTAACTGGATTAGATACTAAATTTAATACTAGTGATTTTAATACTTCTCCAATTCCGCTTGGTGCTGTATCAGATACTGCATCTGTTAATTTTAAGGTAACAGGAAATAGAAAACTTGCTCCTACTGCTACTAAAGCTGCAAATAGTGTGTTTAACATATAAAGTTCGATAACTGAGCGGAACCTCTTCCCTATTCCATTATTTGCCTGAGAAAGTGAGCTCATAACTAGTATAAATACTAATATTGGTGCAATTGCTTTTAAAGCACCTACAAACAAATCTCCAAAGATGCTGATTATTGTAGCTTGTGGTATTGCTAAAGCTAGGATAATACCAATAGCTAGTCCAATAATAATACGAATAATCAAGCTTAAATCATTCCATTTCTTAAGTAAAACTTTCATTATTTTTCCCCCTATTGCTTATTTATTTTTAAACATATAAACACAATTATACTTAATCTTTACTTTTTCATCAAGTATTGTAATAAACAATTAGTATTAAAGATTAATAATTGCTTTAATTTCTTGAATTACATTCTATAATATTCTTTAGTTACTACATTAATTAACTTTTTTAAACATAAATAAACCCACGAAAACCAAAATCATGATTTTCCTGGGTTTCATGGTGGAGGCGAATCTTGACCTTAAAAATCCACCGATTTATTTTTGAATTTGTTTTTCAACTTCATCCCATGTAGGAATTGACTCTAATGCCCCTACTTTTGTTGTTGTAATTCCTCCAACAAAGTTTGCCATTTCAATTATTTCTTCAATACTTCTGTCTTTTTCATTATTTAAAACTTGTGCAATAACAGCTCCAATAAAGGCATCTCCTGCGCCTGTAGCATCTACCATCCTAACTTCCTTGGTTGGAATCAGCAATTGCTTTTCTTTTGTTGTAAGTAATGCTCCTTTTTTTCCTAGTGTTATTATTAAATTTTCGCAGCCTAAGTTAACAATATATTTAGCTGCATTTTCTATACTACTCATCTTGCTTATTAAAATGGCTTCTTCTTCACTAAGCTTTACAATGTTACTGTCTTTTATAAAATCTTTGCAGCACTTAATAAACTCTTCTTTTCTATCTTCAAATAATGCATCTCTATAATTAGCATCAAAAGTTATTATTTTATTATTTTTCTTCGCATAATCCTTTAACTTGTAGTAAGTATTCTTTAATTCACCATCAAGAAATGCTGTTGCACTTCCAAAATGAAATAAATCAAATTGTTCAAGATTATCACATACTTTATCAAATGATAATTTTGAATCAGCTCCTCTCATAAATCTAAAGTCTCTATCTCCATCTTCCTTTAATGATACAAAAGCTAAAGTAGTATTTTTATCATTTAATTTAAACATCATATCAGTATTAATATTGTTATTCTTAAATGTTTCTTCTAAAAATTCTCCAAAGAAATCACTTCCAACAGTTCCACAAAAATATGCTTGTGCTCCAAGTTTTGATATTGCTGCTGCAACATTAGCTGGTGCTCCCCCTGCCTTTCTTATAAACCCCTCTGTATCTTTTAAAGATGCTCCAGGGTTATTAGATACAAAATCTATCAATGCTTCTCCTGCACATAATACTTTTTTCATTTATATACCTCCAATTATATTTAAATAGACTACTCCAGCACAAAAACTAAAGCAGTCTATATTATTTTTTTACATAATAATTCTTATTTGTTAAACTTAGTAGTTTTGTTACTATTATTCATTATAGTAATCTATTCTTCCGTTAGTTACATGGCTGAATTTTATGTCATGTTCATTGCCATCTAAATTAAAGCATCTGATTGCAAATGACTTCATTCCTTCATTAATAAATATCTCTATAAAGCTGTTGTCTACATAAACATCAACTTTATATTCTTCTTTGTTCAAACCTTCTGTGCATCTTTTTAATCCATTTTCTACATCCACAGGCAGTTTAAGATTCGATCTATCTACTTGAATTACATTTTTATTAAAATCAAAACTTAATTCCCAATAGTCATTTTCCTGTCCAAATCTAACCCATGTGTTATCCTCTTCTTTACACATATTGAACTGAATATGATAGTGATTAGATTTTGTCTTTATTTGATTACTATTAAATTCATTTTTATCATTAAATAGATTATCCAATTCATCACATGCAAAATTACATAATTTATTGTCTACTAATTTAAGAGTTTGAGGCATAGTTAATCCGTGCTTCCACATTTCACTGTCACTTGGAAGAGTCTGCTCTCCGCACCCAAACCATGACACCATCATAGGTTTATTATCTTTTCCATAAAAAGCTTGTGGTGCGTAGAAATCAAACCCACTATCTACTTCATCCATGTATTCTAAATCAAATTTCATATTTTCTATATCTAATTTACCTACTAAATATAATGTAGCAAATTGATTTTGATATCTTAATTCTTCTTTTTTCAGTCCCATTGGAGAAAGTATTATTACATCTTTTCCGTCAACTTCTATAAGACCTGGACACTCTATCATATATCCTGTATCTATAGGAAGATATACTTCACCCAGATAATCCCAGTTTAATAAATCTTCACTTGTATAAAGTAATAATGCTCCCTTTTCATTTTTGCTCTTTGCACCTAACATCATGTAATATCTGTCATTCTTTTTGAAAACAAAGGGATCTCTGATTTCTCCACTCATATTTTCTGGAGCACCATCTATAATAGGATTATTTATAGATTTCCTTATATTTCCGTCTTTATCCATTACTGCTACAGCTTGTTTTGGTATTTTACCATTATCAGTTTTGTAATTTGCTGTATAGAATAAATATAGCAGGCCATCTTTTTCAATTGAGTTTCCCGAATAACATCCATTTTTTTCGTATTCCATATCAGGAGTCAAAGCTATGCCCTTATCTTCCCAAGTCAATAAATCTTTTGATGTGCAATGCCCCCAGTGTTTCATGCCATGAGTTGGCTCAAAAGGAAACCACTGATAAAAGAAATTATACTCTCCATTGAAATATGCCAACCCATTTGGATCATTCATTAATCCACATTTAGGGTAAATATGATACTTAGGTAGATATTTACTCCTTGAAACCAATCTTTTCAATTCTTCTAAGTATGGCTTATGCTTCTCTTCTACGTACGTATATTTTTCAATTTTTTTTAATTCCATAATTTTCTCCTAGATTTCCATTTATTTTATAGTGTCTACAAATTATTCATTTTTATTTCTTTTCTACTCCTGGTACTCCTTTTACTTTGTTGTATACAATTAAGAATACTATTGGAAAAGCAAATGCAATTATATTTCCAATTACATAATGTATCATTACTGGTGGATTTACTATTGTTATACCTGGTATACCTGTTAATCCAAACCCTAGTGCTTTTACATCAAATAATTTCATATATACTCCACCCAATCCAGCTCCTAATGCTGCTAATATAAATGGTATTATAGAATCCTTTAAGTTTACTGCAAAAATTGCAGGTTCTGAAACTCCAACTAATGTAGGTACAAAACTAGATACTGATACTTCTTTTAATTTTGATTTCTTTTTTGATAATAGGAACATTCCTATACAAGCTCCACCTTGAGCTATAATTGATACAGACCATAATGGCTGTATATAATTAAAGCCTGTTTGTGCAATTAATTGTGCTTCTATAGCTCCTATTGCATGATGTGTACCTGTTATAACTAATGGTTGAAGAAGTGCTGCAAATGCAAATGCTCCAAATACACCTAATTTTATATATAATGTTTCACATACATATCCAAGACCTGATGATATAACGTCTCCTATTGGTCCAAATACTAAAAATAAAGCTAAAGATGATACTATAATTGTTAAAGTTGGTACAAGTACAAATGAAAATACCTGTGGAACATATTTAGTAATAAACTTTTCAAATTGAGCTAAGAAAAATGATGTTAATATAGCTGGGAATATTCCACCCTGGAATGCTACTGCCGGTACATTAAATCCTAACAGATTCCAATAAGTTACGTTTTCAGCAGTTCCCTGTAAAAATTCAAATCTATTTCCTAAGTCAGGATGAACTAATATAAGGCCTAATATTATACCTAATACAGGATTTCCGCCAAATCTTTTAGTAGCTGAGTATGCCACTAGTACTGGTAAGAAATTCAAGCCTGTAGCTATAATATTTAAAAATGATGCAACATCGCTTGCCCATTTATACGTATCTGCTAATGTACCTTCTAGTCCAAACATACCTTCTGTCATCAACAATGCCCTTAAGCCTAGAATCATAGCACATCCAACTATTGCTGGTATTATCCCTACAAAAACATCAGAAAATGCTTTGAACATACTTTTAAGTTTTCCTTGTTGTTTATTCCCTGCATTTTTAACATCAGATAGAGATGCTTCTTTCATACCTGTTATCTCCATAAACGCAACATGCACAAGATCTACAGTTTTTGTTCCAAATATAATTTGTAACTGTCCTCCGTTGAAAAATACCCCCTTAACTCCTTCTATATTTTCAATAACTTCTTTGTTGTACTTTGTAGCATCATTTAATACTAATCTTAATCTGGTTACACAATGTGCTGCGCTTACAACATTTTCTTTTCCTCCGACATTTTCAAGTACTTCTTTTGCGATTTTATTATAATCCATAATTTTTCTCCTTTCCTTTTTTGGAACGTTCCAAGTTTGTATCTAAATTATATTATAACGTTTACTTATTTGCAAGAAAAACTTTTTACTTTTTTACAAATATTATTTTATTGTTAAATACACATTATTTATTTTTATAAAAATTTACTTCTCAGACTATGTATTTTGGTGCTTTTTCAAAGCCATATATAGATTCTACTTAAATATAATATTCTACAAATAAAAAAATCATAGTTAATAAAACTACGATTTTTAATCTATTATAATTTTTTTGTTGTTTCTATTTGCAAAAAACTTACTGGCAGTGTTTTACTTTTTATAACTTTATTTTTATTTACTATAAGTTGAAGTATATTAACTGCTTCTATTGCAAGTCTTTCAACATCTTGTTGTATTGTGGAAATTTTCAAATGCTCATTAGGATAACTTTTAACTCCATCAAATCCTACTATCTGCACATCATCTGGTATTTTTATTTTCATTTCATTAAGAGCTTCAATAACATACTGTGCATATCTATCTGTTGCACAAAATATACCATCAAATTTAACGCCTTTGCTATATGATTCTTTTATAAACTTACTTACTTCACTTCTAAATTCACTAGAAGTACAGTTACAGTTAAAAATATTATAATTTAAATTTAGCTCTTTACAGGCAGCTTTAAAACCAAATTTTCTATCATTTAGAGCTGCATTATTTTCTATTTTCCTTGTAATATGCAATAAATTTTTACATTTTCTTTTATATAATTCCTTTACTGCCAGTTTACTTCCATTTACATTATCACTAGTTACATAAGGTATTGATTTATTGTAATATCTTTCTATAGCAACATAAGGCAGATTTTCAGTCAGGTAAGGTAGTATATTACTATAAGATACTGATATAATACCATATACTTTATTTTGTTTTGCCATTTCAATATATTCTATCTCTGCCAGATAATCATTTTCAGAATTACATAACAACATCTTTTTTCCTATTTTTTTCAGTTCCATTTGCAAATAATATGTAAGTTCAGAAAAAAACGGATTCCATACTGTAGGTAATATAAATACTACATTGCTGGCTGTTTTTGTTTTTAACTCCCTTGCAGCTACATTAGGTATATATCCTAACTCTTTTATAGCTTGCTCTATCTTTATTCTTGAAGCTTCTTTTACTTTTACATTATTTATATAATTTGATACTGTACCTCTAGATACGCCAGCTCTTTTAGCTACATCATTCATATTCGCCACAATATCACCTCATTCTTATTTTTTTATATTATTATATCATGTAATTATTAAAAAATCTCCCACAGATAAATATTATGCTCTTTCTAATACAGTTATAACAATCTCATTTGTTATATTATTTACATAAGCATCTCCAATAATTGTTTTATGTTAACATATAATCCTTATATTTTGAACTATCCATAGTTGCTCTAAAAGTATCACATACCTTCCATACTACTTTTATTACGTCTTGAAATGTTGTTTTATTCATTATAGATTGTGGTTAATTGCGTTTATATATAGTTATATTATATCAAAAAATACTCCCTTTATAGAAACCGTTTTATTATTTTAACTATTTACTATAAAAGGAGCATATAAAAATCCCAAATTATGATTTTCATGAGATGATTAGGCTAAATCTTTGATACAATTTAACTACATCTTTATTACCTTTGCTATAAACTCTACCTCATCTCCAATAAGTATATATGGCGCATACTCTTTATAACTTTCTAGGTCATTTAAAGTTACTATTTGTACTCCATGCTCTAATGTTGTTAATGTCAAATATTTAGATAATGATGCAAGTCTTTGGCCTTGTTCTGCTTCTAATACTAAACTACCTTCTTTATCAAATTTCTTTGCAACTAGATAACACATTTTTTAAAGCCTCCTTAAAATCTTTTTCACTTTTTATTTCATTATTATCATATTTTTCTCTTAATATAATTCCTATACTATTATTCTTTGTGTGTTTATATAAATTTATATGTAACCAATCGTTAAATTTCCTATCTTCTTTGGAATTAACTTGTATTTCAATTGGATAATGCCTGTTACTTCTTTGATAATATAAATGAATTCCTCTATATCCATCATCTTTCACTTTACCTTTTCTCATATTAGCAACTCTAAAATCATCTAAATCCATTATTAAAATTTCATCGTAATCTCTTACTATTACTCTAATTCCTAATAAATCATTATAGCATTTATTAACTTCTGTGCTAGGATAATATTTATTATATTTCATAATGCATGATTGTATTGATTTTATTCTGTAACTAAATTCAACATTTCTTAATAATTCAGTACTTTCATAAAATTCTTTTATATCTAACAATTCATTAATAATATCTTGTTTATCAAATTTCCTTAAAGTATTCTTTAAGCTTTTACCCAGCTTACTTTCATAACTCAACTTTTCTAATAATTCTTCACTAATACCATAAAGTTTAAAGTTCATCAATATCACCACTTTCTATATGGCCTATTTTTATTACTATTATATCCTATTCATTAACATTAAGCATAGCATATTTAAAGTTTATTTTATATTTTTGATTGCTATTAACTTAATTTGTTAAGAATTAATTATAAGTTATTTAAAAATTATATAAAAAGAATTTTTTATTTGGAGGTCACTTGATACTTGAATAATAAAAGAAAAATTTCAATAATTAATAAGCCATTAACTAAGCAATATATAAATGTAACTATCTATTGTAGAGTAAGTACTTCTCATCCAAAACAACTTGAAAGTTTATCTAATCAAATAGAGTATTATAAAGACATTGTTAAAAGTAATATTAAATGGAAACTTGTTGATATCTATATAGATATTAAATCTGGTAAAAATACTAATAGAAAAGAATTTCAGCGAATGTTAGATGACTGTATAAATAAAAAAATAGACTTTATTATAACTAAATCCATTAGTAGATTTGGGAGAAATACAGCTGATACCCTTGCTGTAATTCACAAGTTAAAATTACTTAATATTGATATTTTCTTTCAAGTAGAAAACATTAGAACTTCTGAAACAAATAAATCATTTCTCCTATCTATATTTGAAGCAGTTGATCAAGCTGAAAGTGAAACAAGAAGTAAAAATATTAAATGGGGAATAAAACACGGTTTAGAAAATGGAACTTCTAAATTATATAATCGAAAATGTTATGGATATTATAATAGTCCTGATAATGATATTCTCATAAATGAATCTGAAGCAGCTATAGTTAAAAAAATTTTCAATTTATATCTTAGTGGTTATAGCATCATTGCTATTGTTAGAGAACTTGAAAATGAACATATAACATCTCCAACTGGTAAAGATAAATGGCCAAAACGTACTATAGATACTATACTTAGTAATGAAAAATATATTGGTAATGTTGTAGTTGGAAAAACCTACTGTAATGATTTTCCTTATAATGAACGTAAAATTAATGCTGGTATGACTCCTAAATATTTAGTTGAGAATAATCATCACTCTATTATACATAAAGAAATATTTAATCAAGTCCAATCAGAAAAATTACGAAGGTCTAATATAAAAATCGATGGAACTGTATCAAAAAGAAAAAGTACTCATTATAGCATGAAATATTGTAAATTCGATAATGATAAGTAGTCTAAATTTTGTTATTTCCATTAAATAATTTTATGATGCTTAGGCTAAATATAGCCCCCTTTTCGCACAAAAATGCACACCCTCTAGCAAAAATCTCACTAAGGGGTGTGCATAAATACACAAAATATATAAAAGTGGCTGAAATATGCCACTAAAAATTTCTCCATAAAAAGCAAAAACAATGGTCAAGCCCGCTATTTCAAGGCTTTTCCATTGTATCACATTGTTAGTTCTTATTTGGTGGAGGCGAGGGGTATCGAACCCCTGTCCGAAAAGAGCGCCATTTGCCTTTCTCCGAGTGCAGTTCATATTTTAAGATTCCCCCAAAGGCACGCCTATGAACAGGCTTACCTCTTCGGTAGCTTCATGAATACCCCTCTAGCTCAAAGCTTTGCTAGACTTCGTTTCCTACTCTATGACACCAGTGATCCGGGCCGTAGGGCTCCCGGGCTGATGAGTAGCTTATATTAAGCTGCTAATGCAAAATTGTCTTCTGCGTTTACATTTAATGCATACTTTATTAACGAGGACACATGCTTCCCTCGACTCGCTTAACAAACCGCTTCTCCCCCCGTCGAAGCCAAAACGCCCCCATGTTAGGAATGGTTTGTTACAACCATATTAAATTTTTAAAGAACTATCTTGCAATATTCATTCTATATTATTCCTCTTCAACTGTCAACCTAAACATTAATGGTAGTCATATAGTTTAATTAGAAATACTAACAGATTTAAAATCTTTTTTAGTTTATTTGGTAATTTTGTTAATAAAAAAATCATTTTTTTTTGCTTTGCTTCATAACTAACAAACTTATTTAAATTGTAAATACACAAAAGTAATTTAAAAATTTTTAGATTACTTTTGCATTACAAATCTCTATACTACCATATCTTCATTTTCCAGTGAATATTTACCTACGACTGAATTCACAATTTTTTCACCATAAGGTAAACATAATTGTATAAAAGGCCCCGTTGATAACATAGCTATAATAGTTCCAACGCCAACCTTTCCACCTAATAAGAATCCACCAATTAAAAATACAGCATCTAGGCCTATTCTAACCCATTTATACTCAAGTTTTATTTTATCCTGAATTATAAATGGAATTATATCATTAGGTGCTACCCCTAAATTACTTGCAGAAAGTATTGAAAATCCAACTGCTATTATGAAACACCCGAATATAACCAATAATATTTTTACTATATAATTATAGGATTCAACCGGAAAATATGATATTACATTTACTCCAAAATCAATTATAGCCCCTACTCCTACAACACATATAATTGTCCCTATATTTATACGTTTCCTCTCAACTACAAATATCACAATAAACATTACGATTAATATTATCATATTTGCTACACCTGGAGTAACTCCATTTCCACCCGAGACCATTTCTACTAAAGAAGTTTCTTTTAAGCCTGTCTCATTTAAGGACAATGCTAGCCCTTGTGTAAATACAGTAAATGGATCTGATCCTATACTAGTCTTTAAAAATAGTGCTACTCCCAACTGAATTATACTCATTCCTAAAAAGAATAAAACAACTCTTTTAATCAAATTTATTCCTTGCTTCATCTCTTATATCTTCCTTTACTAATATTTTCTTTTGATTACTTTATTTTAAAGGTATTCATAGTTATTAATTTTACACATTTTTTATACACTTGTCAAAATTTTCTTTCAAAATACTTCAAAATGATTCAAAATACTTCATATATATTCAAATTTTATTTATAACTTTTCCCTATATACACGTATTTTTATTTTTTTAATATTTACTCTGATCAGATTGTAGACAAAAAGTATTTTTTCAACATTGAAAAAATGCTTTTTGCTGTACTAATCCAATTTTTAAATTTAAAATTCCAATACAAATCATAAAATGAGCTATCGAAGCGATAGCCTCCGTTCTTTTTCCATAAGTGATTTGCCATTTTCTTTAAATTCATGCATGCAAAAGTAAGCATAACCTCCATTTTAATTTTGGCTAAGCTTCTTAAATGAGTATAACGCATACTATGCTTTTCTTTAGCATCTGCAAAAACACGTTCAATAGTTTCTTTTCTACGCTTATATACAGATTTTACATAATTATCATGTCTAATATGATTTGCTCCATCAACATATTTGGGCCAAATATGTTGTGTTATTAGTTTTTGATGATTTTTACTATTAGTACATCTACTTATATATGGACAGTTTTTTCAGTTACATGGAGTAGATTTATATTCTCTATATCCATCACGGTTCGTAGTGTTATATTTTAAAATCTTATTGTTAGGACATATATAACAATCGTTTAATTCATCATAAACATATTCATATTTCTTAAAAAAACATCCTTGGTCATAGGTCTTTTATAAGGTAAAGTTGGTAAAATATTATCATTAAATACTGTCTTACAAATGTGTGGGGGTATATACCCCGCATCCATAGCGATTGCTATGATGTTCTCGGTAGAATATCTATTTTTTATACTTGAATATAAATTGATAAAACCAACACTATCATGAATATTACCCGAAGTAATATTAACATCTATAACATAATTATTATTGTCACAAGCTGTATGAGCTAAATACGCAAAACATTTTTCCTTCTCATTTTTAAAAAACATACCACTATCAGGATCAGTACTACTTTCTTGTCGGCTGAAAATGAATATCTTAAAAACCATCTATATGATATATTAACTTCTATTTCTCTTATTGTTTGTCTCATTGAAGGTATTCCAAATAAGTATTTAATCATAACTATTTTTATCAATACTACTGGATCAATGCTTGGCGTGCCGAACGCAGAGTACAACTCTGCAACTTCATCATATATAAAATTAAAATCTATTGCTGCATCAATTTTCATAACTAAATGATTTTTTTGAACTAGAGCATCTATACTATTAAATTCAATTTAAAATCTATTTTCTGTATCTTTTTTTGTCATCATAAACATCACCATAATATTTTAACAAGAAAACAAAAGAGTGTCGACTTTGTCGACACTCTAATCAAAGTAAATAACTAACTTATTTACTCTGATTTTTTCAATTTAATTCTATTTTTTCAAATATTCATCTATAGCAGCTGCTGCTTTCTTACCAGCACCCATTGCAAGTATAACTGTTGCAGCACCTGTTACCGCATCTCCACCAGCATATACACCTTCTTTGCTTGTAAGGCCTGTCTCTTCTTCAGCTACAATACATCTTCTCTTATTAATTTCAAGACCTTCTGTTGTAGAAGATATTAATGGATTTGGTGATGTACCAAGTGACATTATAACAGTATCTACATCCATAACAAATTCTGATCCTGGAATTTCAACTGGACTTCTTCTTCCAGAAGCATCTGGTTCACCAAGTTCCATTTTAACACATTTCATTCCTTTAACCCATCCCTTTTCATCTACTAAGATTTCTGTTGGATTAGTTAATGTATCAAAAATTACACCTTCTTCTTTAGCATGATGTACTTCTTCTGCTCTAGCTGGAAGTTCTGCTTCACCTCTTCTATAAACAATATGACCTTCAGATCCAAGTCTAACTGCAGTTCTTACAGCATCCATAGCAACATTTCCGCCACCAACTACTGCAACCTTCTTTCCTGCTCTTACTGGAGTTGGATATCCTTCTTCTGCTGCTTTCATTAAGTTAACTCTTGTTAAGAACTCATTTGCTGAGAATACACCATTCGCATTTTCCCCAGGTATTCCCATAAATCTTGGAAGACCTGCACCTGATCCTATAAATACTGCTTTGAATCCTTCCTCATCGAATAATTCATCTATAGTAATAGTTCTACCTACTATTACATTAGTTTCTATCTTAACGCCTAGTTTCTTAATGTTTTCAACTTGTTTTGCAACAACCTTTTCCTTTGGAAGTCTGAATTCTGGAATACCATATTCTAAAACCCCTCCTGCTTTATGAAGCGCTTCAAATATAGTAACATCATATCCCATTTTTGCTAAATCTCCAGCACAAGTTAATCCAGATGGACCTGAACCAATAACTGCAACTTTCATTCCATTTTTAGGTGCTGTTTGACTTAAATCAACATTGTTTTCTGTAGCCCAATCAGCTGTAAATCTTTCAAGCTTACCAATAGATACTGGTTCACCTTTTATTCCTAATACACATTTACCTTCACATTGCTTTTCTTGTGGACATACTCTACCACATACTGCAGGAAGTGAACTATATTTTGCAATTTCTTTTGCTGCACCTTCAAAATCTTTATCTTTAACTTTTGATACAAAAGCTGGAATATCTATTGATACTGGGCATCCTTGTCTACATTGAGGATTTTTACAATTTAAACATCTTGTTGCTTCTTTTACTGCTTCTTCTTCATTGTATCCAAGACAAACTTCTTCAAAGTTAGTAGCTCTAACCTTAGGATCTTGTTCTCTTACAGGTACTCTAATCATTCTTTCATTCATATCCATTACTTATTACCTCCGCATCCGCAGCCACCATGGCTATGAGTATTACCTTCTTCTATCTTTAATTGAGCCTTACCTTCTTCAGTCTTATACATTGCTTGTCTTCTCATTGATTCATCATAATCAACTAAATGTCCATCAAACTCTGGCCCATCAACACACGCAAATTTAACTTTTCCACCAACAGTAACTCTACAAGCACCACACATACCTGTACCATCAACCATTATAGGATTTAAACTTACAGTTGTTGGAATATTCAACTCTTTAGTTAACATAGATGTAAATTTCATCATTATCATAGGTCCAATTATAACAGCATGATCATATTTCTTTCCTTGATTGTTAACTAGTTCTTTTAACATATCAGAGCCAGTCCCTTTAAATCCATAACTTCCATCATCAGTTGTTACATAAAGATTTTCAGCAACTGCTTTTAATTCTTCTTCATATATTAATAAATCTTTATTTCTGCTTCCTAAAATTACATCAACAGCAACCCCATGTTCATGCATCCATTTTACTTGCGGATATACCGGTGCTGCACCAACTCCACCTGCTATAAAGATTAATTTTTTCTTCTTTAATTCTTCTAAATCCTCATGAATAAATTCACTAGGTTGTCCAAGTGGCCCCACAAAGTCACTCACGAATTGCCCTTCTTCATATGTAGCTAATTCTTTTGTACTGTTACCTACTGCTTGGAATACAATTGTAACAGTTCCTTTTTCTTTATCATAGTCTGCTATTGTTAATGGAACTCTCTCACCTTTTTCATCATTCTTTATAATGATAAATTGCCCTGGCTTAGCAGATTTTGCTACTCTCGGAGCTTCTATATCCATTAAGAATATATTATTTGTAAGCTCTCTTTTGCTAACTATTTTATACATTAATAGCACCCCTTTTAAAATATGTTATATATTATTACTCATTATATAGTTTACACCATATCTATATAATTTTAAAATACTTTTTAAAAAATTTTCCTCGTAATTTAAATTTTTAAAATTATTCTATAATAATTTAACAGTATTTTAATATTCTATTACCTTTTATTTATAATTAATTTATTTACTCGAAAAATGAAATAAACTCTTAAATAATAATAATAATATGTTTATTAACAATTTTCAAACACTATGAATATTAATCAATTGATATTTTTTCACATAAAAAAGATACCCAAATATTTTAGATATCTTTTTTATAATATGTATTTTTTACTTTTATTTATTATATGTATTATGCTTCCATTTCTCTAATAGGCAGCATTATTTTGAATTCAGTTGATTTATCACTACTTTTCACAGAAATACTACCATTATAACTTTCAACCAATTCCTTAACTATACTTAATCCAAATCCATGATTACCATCTTTATTATTTTTAGTTGTAAATCCTGCATCAAAAATCTGTTTTAAATTTTCGTCTTGTATTTTAGGTCCATCATTTTCAATCTTTATAACAACATTTTTCATATATTCATAAACTTCAGCAGTAATTATTCCTCTCCCCTTCATGGCTTTTACTGCATTATTAACTATGTTACATAAGATTCTATACAATTCCATCTCTGTCATATCAATTTTCTTAAGACTACATTTATCTTTAATTATGACATGTATTCCTTGATCAATAGCTGGCTGCATCGCTAAAGATAATAAAACATTGTTGTTCTTATTAATCTCAACTGCACTTGTTACCGAATCATTATTATTAATTATTTTCTTTAATGCCTCTCCAAGGTCATCGAATCTATTCATTAAATGTAAACCATATAAATATGAAATTTGAGCTCCATAATCATGTTTTATTTTTCTAAGTTCTTTGTTTTTTTCATCTAAAACCATATTTAATTCAAAAATCTCATCCGCTCTTTGCTTTATTCTTGCAAAATAAGATATAAGTACTATAAAAAATATACATATAATTATAAATGTTAAATTCTTTAATAGTGCACTTTCATTGCTATATATAATTAAATTAAATGCTACTAAAAAATCTAATATAAAACTTGTTAAGATTAATATAATACTATTTTTCTTTTCATTAATTATTAACATATATATTTTTTTAATATAATTTCTTCTCATGCAAAGTAATATCATAAGCAATATCTGCGGTAAATATATAGCAATAAACCTAATTAAATCAATATTATTTTCACTTATTAATGCATGAACTATACCAAAAAAAATATTATTAGAAACTATAACTAAAACAGCCATCAAAATATATACCATTGAATATCCAATTATAGCTTCTATAATTTCATTTCTGAATACTAACATAACTGTAACTAAACATAATATATGTGTTATAAATACGCATACTGATAAATTACCAAGTCTATTTGTAAAATACGCTGATGCTGCAAACAGCACTATACTGGAAATCACAGTTTTTATTTTATATTTCCTCTCATTTACATCAATACAGTAAAATATAGCCATTGAAAAAGTAATAGCTTGAAAGATTGAATTAACTGTATCAATTACCTGTGTCAAAACTACACCCCCATTTTTTATTATAATGCTATTTATCTTGCTTTTTTCATTGATTCTGGCATGTCTTCAAGACCAACACTCAAGCAAGAAGCAGTTGCTGAAGTCACCATCTTTTCAGAAGCTTTTTTTAATATTTCTGCTGTTAATTTTTTTATCATAACTCTCATCTCCTCAAATTATTTTTTCCGTTTTTCTCCATTTTGTTAAACATTAAGATAGTTTGAAATATAATTGTCCACGTAATTAGTAGATAATAACTACTATACTTGTACAACATAATTGAAACAATTCCAAGGAATATAACATTACATAATCCCTTTACCCTATTCTTTTGTATTAAATGAGGGCGTGTTATTGGCATTTTAGGATTTATTACTGGAGCCTGATTATATATACAAAATATGCACATTATAATCGCGATACAATTACTTAAAAAAGTAAAGGAAGTTTGTAAACTTAATATCAAGATTCCAGTTGTTAATAGCATAGTTGCTATAAAACACTTTAATTGTGTATCTTCATGATACCCACCTATAAATGGTTTAGTAATAGACATTATTGAAATAATAATTAATGATTCAATAAAATATCCTAGGATAGAAAATATTACTATTGTTGATGTAAGTTTTATTACCTCAAAAAGTATAGTATTTAATACATACTCCATTTCTTCTATTTCTTCAACTGTATAGTTGTCTTTGGCAATAAACCCAACAAATTTTTTTGATAATTTCCTTATCATAATCTCATATTTATTCCTTTTTAATTTATTATTAACATTATATAACACTTAAAGTATTCACTCAATACTTTTTTACAAAAACTTCTAATAATTATCTGTTTTTTGTAATATTTATCATTTTTATTTCTTTCATATTATTCAATTGTTTATTCTATGTTTAAACAATTTATGAACATATTGTCATGAACTTTGAACACTGTTACTATTATTTTGTTCATTAATTGAACGATTTATATTAAATAAATTTGGAGGTAAACCTTATGACTAATAATATGTCTTATTGGAAAGAAGTTTGGGAGAGAAAGGGGAATTCATCAGCTGAAACTTTAGAAGAACTTGATGGTTATGAAGATACTTGTGCAAATGTAAAAGAAATTGCACAGCATATTATAAAGGAATTAGAAATAACAGAAAATGACACAGTTTTAGAAGTTGCTTGTGGAGCTGGTGGACTAGCTCAATATTTAAAATATAAACAATATGTAGGTGTTGATTATTCTAGTTCTCTTGTAAAAAAACATATTGAAATTTTAAAAAATTCTGTTTTATGCGGAGAAGCTAATGATTTAATTTTTAAAGATAAAAGCTTTGATAAAGTAATATGTTTTGGCGCTTTTCACTATTTTCCAAATCATGAATATGCTAATCAAGCAATATCTGAATTAAAAAGAGTTGCTAAAAAAGGAATATTTATTGGAGATCTTCCAATGACTTCTCATAGAGATACTCATCTATTATATAAAAAAGAAAATTTTAAAGATTGGAAGATAACAGATGGATATTATAACCCTTGTCGATTCAACATATCTTTAAAATTATAAATTCTATGAACTTAGTAGTTTAGTGGCTAACAACCAAAATGAAGATTTTAAGTTCTGCTCGCTCTGCTACAAAAAGCGAGCAGATAAATTGAAGTTCACTCCAATTTATTGAAATACTAAGCATATTCATATATTGAATTTCGATTGTTATCATTTAAACTTTGATTCTAAACATTCTATCTATAATGTTAATTGCAATCAGTATATGCATGTGCAATGATTTTAATTGCAGCATAGCTGCTTTTTTTATTGGTGAAATGATCTTAATTGCAGCATAGCTGCTTTTTTTATTGGTGAAATGATCTTAATTGCAGCATAGCTGCTTTTTTTATTGGTGTATATCTTATTATTTTCTTATTTTTATATAAATATAATCTGAAACTACTATTATATTTAAATTTGAATCATTATAATTGTCTTATAAGTGATATAAAAATCAGGAAGGTGGCTTTTTATGAATTCAAATAAAAAATTATATAAAGATTGTTCTAGAAAAAAAATATGTGGTGTTTTAGCTGGCATTTCAGATTATCTTAATGCAGATGTTACTCTTTTACGAGTATTTTTTATACTATTAACAATAATATTTACTCCTTGTATAATACTTTATATTATTTTTGCTTTTATAATGCCTGAAAAAAATGATATTTATAGTAATCATTGATATTTTTATTAAAATATATAGCTTTTTAAGAAAGTTCGATATTTTTTTAACAATAAACATTGAATATTTTATATGACATGGTACAATATTATTTGTCGGTATTTCAAAAATGATAACTGAACAGAAATTAAGCGGTAATTTTTTCGAATTATATCCATAATATTTAAGGAATAAGAACGGAGGTATTGTATCATGGAAAAAAGTAATTTAAGAACTAATTTTTCTACTAAAGAAATTACAATGATTGGAATGTTATCTGGAATTTCTATTTTTTTAGGTGTGACACGACTTGGTTTTATACCGCTTGGTCCTATTAACGCTACTATAATGCACATCCCAGTAATTATAGGTGCAATTGTTGGTGGTCCGGTTGTTGGTGCCTTAGTTGGACTAGTTTTTGGTCTATTTTCAATGTACCAAGCATTTACTGTTCCATTACCAACATCATTTATTTTTTGGAATCCATTAATCGCAATAGTTCCTAGAGTACTTATCGGAATTGTAGCATACTATCTCTATAACTTTTTAAAAAACAAATTTAAAAATGAGAAGTTCAGTATAGGTATTTCGTCTATATTAGCAACTTTAACCAATACAATTGGAGTTATGGGCTTGACATATATTATTTATTTAGATAAATATGCAACTGCTCTTGGTGTGAGTAAGAAAGCTGCAACTGTAGGAATATTAACTATAATTGGAATAAATGGTTCCATAGAAGCTATTATTAGTGCTATTATTTCTGTAGCTTTAATTTTAACAATATTCAAAATTAGAAAATAACCATTAAGTACTGTATTTACTTAATTTATGTAATGCACAACTCACACTCTGTGACTTGTGCATTTACTTTATATATAATTATATAGGTTAGGAGAAAATATTAATGAAAGAAATTAAATTTTGTGATATAGAAGATATTAAACTTGGTCATTCCCAAGATGAAGTTGGTGGTACTGGATGTTCTGTAGTTATTTGTGAAAAAGGGGCAACTGGTGGCGTAGATGTTCGTGGAGGATCACCTGGAACTCGTGAAACTGATTTACTCAATCCAATGGAAATGGTTGATAAAATTCATGCAGTAGTGCTATCAGGTGGTAGTGCATTTGGATTAGATGCTTCTAGCGGAGTAATGGAATATTTAGAAAAGAGAAATGTAGGATTTGATGTTACAGTCGCTAAAGTTCCTATAGTTTGTCAGGCAGTATTATTTGATTTACCTTTCGGTGATCCTAAAATAAGACCTAACAAAACCATGGGAATTAAAGCCTGTAAACATTCTGAAGAATATAGTGATGATATTAATGGAAATATTGGTGCTGGTTTTGGTGCTACAATCGGCAAATTTCTTGGTATTGATTATGCTATGAAAGGTGGACTTGGCACATATGCAGTACAAATTGGTGATCTTAAAGTTGGTGCAATTGTTGCTGTCAATTGCTTAGGTGATATAGTTGATCCATCAAATTTAAACATTATCGCAGGTGCATATGATCGTGAAAAAAATAACTTTTTAAATACTGAACAATTAATAATTAATAGTATAGATAATCCGAAAAATCCTTTTAAAGGCAATACAACTATTGGAATAATTGTTACAAATGCTGATTTTGATAAAGCACAAGCTAATAAAATTGCATCCATGGCTCATAATGGCTATGCACGCACTATGCGACCTGCTCATACAATGTTTGATGGGGATACAATTTTCACTATGTGTACAAATAAAGTAAAATCTGATGTTACAACAGTAGGAATGATTGCTGCTCAAGTTATGGAAAATGCAGTATTGAGAGGTATAAAATCTGCAAGAGGAATGTTTAATATTCCTAGTTACTCTGATATAAAATAACTATTTAAATAAAAAAATAAGCTCTTTAGCAAATGCTAAGAAGCTTATTTTTTATAAATTTATGCAGCAGGAACGAAAATTACATTTGATGCAGCAGAATTTGTTTCAGCAGTTACATCAGTTCCTCCCATCATATCTAAATATTCGTCTTGTGTTAATTTTACAACACTAGTTGGAATATTTATTTCCTTTGAATCAGTTTTAGTTGATTTTCCAGTAACTTGTACATCAACTTTACCAATATCTTTTAATTGTAATACCATCTTTATATCTTCAGTATAAGTATCATCACTAAATACTTCTTTTAAACTTAACTTTGAACCAGTTAGCATTGTTTTTATTTCTTTAATTCCTTCATTTATATTTTGGTCATTCATCATTGCTTTTACTTGAGCTATATCTTCTGAAGCCAATCCCAATCTAAAATCAGAATTAATACTTTCTAAATTATTTACTGAAGCTTTTACTGCTTTTACACTTAAATCAACCATTTCATCTGAGTTAAGATTCATTGTGAATTCTCTTCCATTTTGAACGTAAGGTAAATCTATATCGACATCACCAAAGAAAGTCTTTCCTAACTCAAGCATTGCTTCTGGATTAGTTGCAATTGCTTGGAGTTTTCCTACATCAATTCCTGAATCAATGCTAATATATTCAGCATTAATCTTTGCAAGCTTTTCTGGTACTTTTAATCCAGACATAGTATATATTCCTTCAAAATAACTTTTATTAATGTAGCTTATTCCATTATCAGAATATACCTTGATATCAGGAATTTTGATTAATCCACTTGGATCGTTAAATTTTACTTCTGCAAATCCTTTATTTCCAGAAGTATATCCACTTCCTGTGAATGAAATATTCATTTTTTCACCTTCTGCTTCAATGGTTACATTCCCATTGGTTTCAGTTGATGATGCTGCCCATTTTGTAGTGTTGCCTAATTCTTTTGCATAGTTTGTTGTTGCTTCACTACACCCTGTAAGAGTTGCTACCCCCAAACTAGCTGTCATAAATAAAGCTAATGATCTTTTTAATTTCATGCTCTCTCCTCCTTAACATTCTATCTAATTATAAATTAAGTATACATAAATTAGTATACTCTTATTATACATAACTTTTTTCTATAAATGTTAATTATTATCTTAACTTAATCTTAAATTTATATTAAGATAGTTACAGTATAGTTAATATAAATTCTCTTAGTTCTATATTAATGATAGTTATATAACTAATGAATACATGTACGAATCAATACATTCTTTATTTTCTATATGGTATGAATATTTTTTTAATAATCCTTCTTCTTGAAATTCCAATTTTTTTAGAAGCCTTTTTGAAGCTTCATTTTCCTTAAATACTACAGACTGAATCCTTTTTAAATCAAAACTTCTAATTACGATAGGTAATATTGCATTTAAAGCCTCATACATTAAGCCCTTTCTCCAATATATTTCTGATATCTCATACCCCAAATCAGCTCTTTTTCCAATAAACTCAGAAAAGATTATACTTCCTATCATTTTGTTAGTATTCTTATCAACTATTGCAAATGGAAGTATCCAATTTTCCTCATATCCTTTTCTCCACATACAAATATATTCTATAGCCTCTTCTCTGCTTTTAGGCCCATTCCAATCTAAATATTTACATATATTATCACTTTTATAGTACTCTAAAAAATCTTCAGCATCTCTTAATTGAATATCTCTTAATATTAAATTTTCTGTTTCCATTATAGGAAATTCATCAAATATTTCTTTAAAAATCATAGCCATTCCCCTATATAATTAATTATTATCTTTTTATTAATTATATAATAAAATGTTTCTTTAATTCAGTATAACTGCTCTTATTATAGTTTTTTCTTATCTTCTAGGCATTTTATTTAAATATTTATTTAAGAATTTTTATTTAAGTTCCGTATTGTATCATAGTTACTCTTTTTATTGGCGTATATCGCTTTCTGTATTCATACAAATAAATTAAAATTATCCAATTTAAAATAAACTTAAACATAAAAATCTCTATACAATAATTTTGCATAGAGATTTTTTATATCTTTAATTTATTTTTTTACTTGTTAAACACATCTTTATCTATTTCATTAAAGCTTTTACCAACTAATACTGCTGTTGTCATAGTTCCATTTACATTAAGCATTGTACGTCCCATGTCTAGTATTGGATCTATTGCAAGTATTCCTCCAGCTAATGGAAAATGTGTTCCCATTCCCATTCCAGAAATAACTACCGACACTGCCATTGTTGCTGTACCAGGAAGTCCTGCTATTCCTAAAGAACTTATTACTATAATTATTAATAACATTCCATAGAAACTAATATCCATTTTCGTACCACTCATATTAGCTAATGTTATAGCCATAAGTGCTGGATATATAGCTGCACATCCATTCATTCCCATATTAGAACCTAGGCTTCCAACAAAACTTGCAACTCCTTCTTCAAGTCCTACTTTTTTATTTAATGTTTCAATTGTTACTGGTAATGTTCCTAAACTTGAACGTGAAGTAAATGCTAAAATCAATGGTTCTAAAACATTCTTTACATATTTAATAGGATTTAATCCACTTAATGCTATTAAAATAAGATGCACTATAAAAACTACAAATATACTTACATATAACGCAACTATAAACTTGGTTACACTTAATATAGATGCTAATCCTCGTGATGCAATTGTATTTGCAAGTAACGCTATTACTGCATACGGCATAAATTTTATAACTGTCATAGCAACACTTGTAATAATTTTATAAGAACCTTCAATTAAATCTACTACTGGTTTAATTACATCAAAATATTTTTTAGTTAGCCTTTTAATTGATATTCCAATAAATCCAGCAAAGATTACTACTCCGACTATATTAGCATCTGCCATAGCTTTTACTGGATTTGATGGTAGTAGTCCTCTTAGAGTATCGACAATAGGTTCTATTGTTTTCATTTCAGTCGCACTTTGCACAATAATTGCATCTGTTCCAAGTTTAAATAAATTTCCTATAATCATACCAATAATTGCCGAAATAGTAGTAGTTCCCAGTAACGTCAATATTGATCTTGACGTCAGCTTACCTAAATTCTGATTTGCCTTCATATTGATAATTACTCTTAAAATTGATAAAAATACTAGTGGCACTACAAGCATCTTTAATAAGTCCATGAATCCATAACCAACTAGTCCATACCATTTAGTAGTTTCTGTTATCCATGATATATTCGCTGTATCTTCTGGAAAGCCAGCTACTAATTGTATTATAACACCAAGTATTAATCCTATTATTGTTGCCAGAATCATACGCATTGAAAATTTAACCTTTTTCTTTTCCATCATTCTAACAATAAAAAAAGTTCCAATTAAAATTCCTATGAATAATATTGGCATGAAATTAGTTATCATAAGAAAGTGTGTAAAAAATGTACTATTCATTATTTTTCTCCTTTTTATTTAATCCCCATCTTTTTACTATGAATTCTATAATATCAGCTGCTCTTGTATAGTGTCAACTATATTTTTTTCTTATTAATATAAAATAATGAAAAAAAACATGGTTTTGTAAAAACAATGCTATATTTTAATATCTGTAATTTTGAAAATTCTATTCATATTTAAATCGGAAGTTGTCATTTCTCTATGAACCTAATCAATTCCCAATGGATTCAATATTGAATATATATCAATAATTTCATTTAGATTTTATATCATATATGTAGTAAAACTAAAATTTATTAAACATACTTTCTTTTTATTATGCACCTCAATTTATATTTACATAAATAATTCCCAAAACACTACATTATTTATTGCTCTTTCAACTTACATTAAATAAACTTTTTAATTTTTTTTAATTTTCTTATTGACTTTTTATTAAATAAGAATTATTATTAGTTACAAGGAGTTATTAAAAACACTTCTCAAGTTTAAATAAATATATAAATATTAAAAATTAAAGGAGGACATAATATGTCATTAATAAATAAAAAAGTATCAGATTTTAAAGCACAAGCATATCAAAATGGAGAATTCAAAGAAGTAACACTTGATTCTATAAAAGGAAAATGGTCAGTATTCTTCTTCTACCCAGCAGACTTTACATTTGTTTGCCCAACTGAATTAGGAGATTTAGCTGATAACTATTCAAAATTCCAAGAAATCGGATGTGAAGTATATTCAGTTTCATCAGATACTCATTTTGTACACAAAGCATGGGCTGATGCAACAGAAACAATTGCAAAGATTAAGTATCCAATGATTGGAGATCCAACTGGAGCTATAATTAGAGACTTCGGTGTTATGATTGAAGAAGAAGGTTTAGCTTTAAGAGGTTCATTTGTAGTTAACCCTGAAGGTGAAATTAAAGCTTACGAAATTCATGATAATGGAATAGGAAGAAATGTTGACGAGTTATTAAGAAAAGTTCAAGCTGCTCAATTCGTTGCTGAACACGGTGATCAAGTTTGCCCTGCAAAATGGACTCCTGGAGCTGAAACTTTAACTCCAAGTTTAGATTTAATAGGTAGACTTTAATTTATAAAATTAAAAAACTCTAGAATATATAACCTTAAAAATTAAATTTATTCATAATCCCTTTTATTAAAGAGGCACATTCTCCCTGTGCCTCTTTAATAAAAACAAAAACTTAGTGTATAGTACATAATTCATATAATTGTATTTTTAATCTCATACGTCCTCATGAGTTATGTAGTATACATTATAAAATTTGAAAATAAATTAAGGAGGTTTTCTAATGAAAAAGATATATGATTTAATAATAATTGGTGGCGGCCCTGCTGGACTAACTGCTGCTTTATATGCTGGAAGATCTAAATTAAATACATTAGTTATTGAAAAAGAATCTATTGGAGGACAAATAAAAACAACATCTGAAATAGTTAATTTTCCTGGGATAATAACTAGCAGTGGACCTAAGCTAGTTGATGACATGAGAACTCAAGCCGTAAATTTTAATGCTAAGTTTACAGAAGCTGAAGTGATGTCTGTTGACTTTGATAGTGATGTAAAAATAATACATACTAATAAGGGTGATTTTCAAGGAAGAAGTGTTATAATTGCTACTGGAGCAAGCCCAAGAAAGCTTGGATTCACAGGTGAAAAGGAATTTGCTGGTAGAGGTATAGCATATTGTGCAACATGTGATGGAGAATTTTTTAAAGATCTAGATGTATTTGTTGTTGGTGCTGGTTTTGCAGCTGCTGAAGAAGCAATCTTCTTAACTAGATTTGCAAAGCATGTAACAGTTATCGCTAGAGAACCTGAATTTACATGTGCAAAGTCTATTGCAGATAAAGTATTAGCTCATGACAAAATAACTGTTAAATTTAATACAGAACTCTTAGAAGCAACTGGTGAAAATCTTTTAGAAAGAGCTAAGTTCATAAATAATGTAACTAATGAAACTTTTGAATATAATGTTTCAAAAGAAGATGGAACATTTGGTATATTTATATTTGTAGGATATGAACCTCAAACTTCATTATTTAGAAACGTAGTTGAATGTGATAAATTTGGATATATATTAACAAATGAAAACATGGAAACAAATATTTCTGGTGTATATGCTGCTGGAGATTTAAGACCTAAAGCATTACGACAAGTAGTTACTGCTGTTTCAGACGGTGCAATAGCTGCTACATCTGCAGAAAAGTACGTTACTGAACTAAAAGAAAGATTAGGAATAGAAGACGAAGCTGAAGAAGAAACTACTGAAAATAACAATGTACCTTCAAGCCCTTCAAATGATAACTTAAGTTCTGCTCCAATAGGTGGTCAAAGTAAGTTATTAAATGATGCCTTAAGATCTCAATTAAAAGGAATTCTTGATAAAATGGAAAAAGAAGTCACTTTAGTTTCTATTGTAGATGAGTCTAATCCAAAATCTATAGAATTAAGAGATTTAGTACTTGATATAAGTAATTTAGGTGATAAATTACATGCAAAAATAGCTATTAAGGGTTCAGATAAAGCACTAGAAGAAAAAATTAATGCTGATAAATATCCTGTTGTTGCTTTATTAGATAGTAATAAAGAATATAGCGGTGTTAAATTCCATGGTGTACCTGGTGGCCATGAACTAAATTCATTTATAATTGCCATATATAATTTAGCCGGGCCAGGTCAAGCATTAGATAGTAATGTTTTAAATGAAATAAAATCTATAGATAAAAAGATAAATATAAAAGTAGCTATATCATTATCTTGTCATCTTTGCCCTGATGTTGTTATGGCATCTCAAAGATTAGCAATAGAAAATGAGAATATTGAAGCTGAAATGCTAGATTTATCAGAATTCCCTGAATTAAAATCTAAATATAAGATTATGAGTGTTCCAGCTATAATAATAAATGATGATAAGTTATTCTTTGGTGCTAAAAAGATTGATGAAATTATTGGTCTATTAAAATAGTTATATAAAAAATCAGTCAAAAATTGATATGCTCTCTCTCTAGTTACAGTTTTATTATTTTAACTGTCTACTATAAAGGGAGCATATTAAATTCAACTAACTTTATTTAATAGATTTTATTATTTCTACTCTTGTAATTTCATGATTCTTCATCTTAGCTATTCTAAGTGCAAAACCAGAATAATAAATACATAATCCTGTACCTAAATCTAATTTTCTATTTTCTACTTCATCTAGAATCACTTCCTCTAATGTATGGTTATCATTATATGGAATATATATATGTTCTAATATATTAATCCTCTTAACTCTTTCATTCCCTCTATATACAGTCTTAGCCACTTCATCAAAATTGTAAAATAAATATTTTCTTACAGCAAATAAAATTGCAATAGATATTATTCCAATTAAGTTTTCTAATGTTGATGTATGTTCTACAATAAGCTGCCTTGCAATTGCAAATAATAATACTTCTATTACTGTAGCAGGTGTATGTTTGCATAACATTTTTATAAATTCAATTCCAATTACAAGATTGAATGCTGATGCTAAAAAAGTATTAAACGATTCCATATCATTTTTGTGCATTGCTATTAACTTTAGATCACTAACTAAAAAAATTAATAAAATCCCTATACTTATAGCTAGTAATATTCCAATAATTATTTCTAAAATATCTGCTGTTTCAAGGATTTTTTGGCTAAAAAACTTTTTCATTTGTCCTCCTTAAATGATGTCATAGTACATTATCACTATTCTACTAAATAGTATTCTATTTTTATTGTATAATATCCATAATCGCTAGCAGATATCATCACATTATAGTATATAAAATATTGTTTCCATCACTTTTAATTGTTGTATACTATCTTTTTTAATTTTTATAAGAATACAATCTGCTTTGCCTACATTAAATATTGTTGTTTCAAATGCGGAATTCTCCAGTTTATTCAAAATTTATTTATTACTATAATAATAGTCTATATAATATTTCTAAATTATATCTAAATTATTTTAGACATTTCTAAAATATAATGTTAATATATATATATACAATTAAATAAATCCATAAACTAAAGGATGTGATACAGTGGCTAAGTATTCAGACTTTCAAGATAAACCAATAAATAAAACTTTAAATTATATTCATTGGTTTTTTATATCAAATATCTTTTTTTCATTATGTAATATTCTTTTTACATTATCAATTTATTTATTTGATTTAAAATTCGATAATATACTTATATTCTTTTTAGCTTTAATCCCCACTGGTCCAGCATTATCAGCTCTCTGTTACTTCATGCATAAGTTGATATCAGATAAGTATGTAGATACTACCAGGGATTTCTTTAAAGGATATACTCAGAATTTCAAAGAATCACTAAAACTTTGGATTGTATTTTTAGTAATTTCTTTCGTTATTATTTTTGATCTTAAATTATGTTTTATTAATGGAAAATTTTTATTACTATTTCCTCCAATGATTTTAATAATGATTCTTGCGTCAATCCTAATTTCATATTCTATACCTATTTTGTCTAGATATGAAATAAAACTATTTAATGCTATTAAACTATCTTTTTATTTAGCATTAAAAAATCCAATTACAACAACAATTAATTTATTTATTATTGGACTTTCCTTATATATTTTTTTATATTCTAAAGGACTATTAGTTTTTTTTGTTCCAAGTATTGGATGCTATATACTAATGAAAAACATGAATTCTACATTTTTATTTATTGAAAATAAATATTTGAAATAATATTATTTTGATTTTCAAATATTTATTTGTATATAACTAGAAATATATTGATTTATATATATATTTATAATAAATAAAGAAAGGAGTAATCATCACAAATATATGTGATGATAATTAAGCATGATACATATAACTAATTTAAAAGATGGAATATCTATTTTTAAAGCATTAAGTTCAGATGTAAGAATAGATATATTAAACATATTGTCAGAATATCAACAATTAAATATGAATGAATTATCAGAAAAATTAAAATTAACCAATGGTGCTGTTACTATGCATGTTAAGAAATTAGAGGAGTGTGGATTAATAACTACTACTAATTTAACAGGTAAACACGGACTACAAAAGATTTGTTCACTTCACGAAAGTAAAGTAGTAATAGATATGGCATCACAAACTCCTGAAAATTCATATGATATAGATATGTGCATAGGTCATTATTCTTCATATGAAATCACTCCAACATGTGGTATCGCTACAAAAGATAAACTTATAGGAGAAGTTGATAATCCAAATTATTTTGCTGATCCAGAAAGAATTTGTGCTGATATACTTTGGTTTACAAAAGGATTTATTGAATATAGAATACCAAACTATTTAAAACCAAACCAAGAATTTTCAGAGATTCAGATTTCTATGGAAATAAGTTCAGAGGCACCCGGCACTTGTAATATTTGGCCTTCTGATATACATTTTTCACTTAACAACATTGCAATTGGTACATGGATTAGCCCTGGAGACTTTGGTGATAGTAAAGGATTATTTACACCATCTTGGTGGTTCCCGAATTGGAATCAATATGGTTTATTAAAATTGCTCTCCATTAATCATTATGGTACATTTATGGATGGACTAAAGATATCTGATGTTACATTAGATGATTTGAATCTTACTTATAGAAGTGATCTAACTCTTAGATTATCTGTTCCTGATGATACAAAACATATTGGCGGTCTAACTATATTTGGTAAAAATTTCGGTAATTATAATCAAGGAATAAATGTACGTCTAATATATAATTAAATTCTTTAAAAAGAGTGGTAAATAAGAACTTTTATTTACCACTCTTTTACTAATCTTATAATCTTTTTTTCCCCCATAAGACTACTGAATTCTTATCAATAGCTGTAAATGCTATAGTTTTAATATCTTCTTCCCAGTCCCATACTGGAATAACTTTCCCTTTATAATTTTCTTTTTCATTTCTAATTTCTATATCAATTTCTATATTATTATCATTACTAATTCTCCAACCACCTTTAAACTCACCATATATTTCACCATTTTCTTTAAATTCATAGATTTTAGATACCATTAACCTATTAACATCTCTATAAAGAATTATTAGTTCCCACTTTCCAATTAATAATTCTTTTTTCACTTTTTGTTCAACCTCTCCAGCATATCTTTCAGGAAGTATCATCGGCCACCCATCATCTGACCACAATATCTTTCTTACATGCATATAAAACCAGTTAGAGTTATATTCTTTTCTTGCATGATGTATTATATAATAATCTTCTTTATCCTTTAATATTGAATTATGTCCTGGTGCAATCCATCCCTCTTTATCTCCAAATCTATATCCACCAATAATTTTATTACCAACATTATTGGGATTTACAGCTTTTGTATCTGTCATTCTATTTTCATTAATATCAACATATGGCCCTTCTATATTATCTGATCTCCCAACTCTAATATTATAATCAGATCCTAGTGAATCATATGAAACAAATAAATAATATTTGTCATATTTATCATTATAAATTATATATGGACCTTCAATTGCTCCTTCTGTTGAATGATGTCTTCTAGCTATATTTATTCCTATATCATCTTCTTTTGCAGGCTTTCCAGTATTTTTATTTAGCTTAATTAAATAAATTCCTGTCCAAAAAGATCCATATGACATCCACATATCACCATTTTTATCATATGCTATATTAGGGTCTATTGCATTTCTATCATCACCATTATCAGTTTTTATTACCATTCCTTCATCTTTCCATGGTCCATCTATAGATTTACTCTTTAATAAGCCTATATATGATTTGTTTTTTCCAAATGATGATGCACAGTAATATAAATAATATTCATCTTCCACTTTAGTAACTTCTGGAGCCCAGATCCCATCTGCTTCAGTCCACATTTTTGCTTCCTTGGGTATATCATCAAGTGCTTGCCCTACATATTCCCACTTAATTAAATCTTTAGACTTTCTTATTTGTACAGCAGGTTTTGCTATACCACCAACTCTTGCATCTGTTGAAAATACATAATACTCATTTCCATCTTTAAATATCGATGGATCATGTGCACCCAGAGTCCCCCATTCTTTGCTATCTTCCAGTCTATCTTTATTGATAAAATCTTTCATTTTCGGCTCATTCGGATATATCATAATATAATTCCTCCATAAATTTTAGTTAAAAAAATGGATTTAGTACACATTTCTATTTGTTACTAAATCCATTTAAAATAATTTTCATCTAACCTTTAACGCCTGATATAGCTATTGATTCTATAATCCATTTTTGGAATACTATAAATACTATAATTATTGGTAACATAGACATTACAGATGCTGCCATAATTAATGGATAATCTGTCTGTATTGCATACGTTGCATTAAATGATTGTATAACTGTTTGTATTGTCATTCTTTCAGGTGTATTTATATATATAGATGGTGCTAAATAATCATTCCATATTCCCATAAACCATAAAATTATTTGTGCTGATATAGCTGGTCCAGAAAGTGGAAAAATAATTTTATAGAATATTTTGAAGAAGGAACATCCATCAATTCTTGCTGCTTCTATAAGATCTGTTGGTATTCCCTGCATATATTGTCTTAAGAAAAATATCATGCTTACATTACCAAATAATCCCGGAATTATTAATGGCTTTAACGTATCTACCCATCCTATTTTAGAAAAAATTATAAATTGTGGTATCATAATTATAGCAAATGGAATCATCATAGTTCCAAGTAACGCTAAGAATATTTGATTTTTATATGGAAAATGTAACTTTGCAAATGCAAATGCTGCTAAACTAGATGTAAATGTTCCAACAATAGTCACACTTAGACATACTTTTAAACTGTTAACTAACCCACTAAGTAGCGGTCCTTTAGTCCATATTTCTGAATATTTACTCCAATTTATTTCTGTCGGTATCCATACTGGTGGCATTGCAAACACATCAAGCTTATTCTTCACAGATGTAGAAACCATCCAAAGTAGCGGAACAATCATAACTAATGATCCAGCCAGCAATAATAAAAATATAATTGTATTAATTATTCGTTCTTTTTTCTTTTTACTTCTCATTTTCGTATTAACTGTAGGTATGGTTTTAACTGTTTCTGTACTTACCATCTTATTCTCACCTCTTTCTACTAACTTTCAAATAATTGATCACCACTATGTTTAAATTGGATGAATGTTAATATGAAAATCGCAATTGCTAATACCCATCCTACAGCACACGCATAACCCATTTGATAATTTTTAAACGCCTTATCCCACAAATAGTATACTATTGTAGCCGCACTATAATTAACTCCTCCGTTATCAACCATTATTGAAGGTTCAATAAACATTTGAGATCCACCAATGATTCCTGTAATAACCATATAAAATGTAACTGGTTTTAACATTGGCATAGTAATATGCTTAAATATTTGTAATCCATTAGCTCCATCTATTTGAGCTGCTTCATTGTAACTTCTAGGAATACTTTGTATACCTGCTAAATATAAAAGCATTGATGTTCCAAGCCCTTTCCAAACAGTCATTGCCATAATAGCTGGTTTTACAGTAGTCTCATTATTAAGCCAATTAGGTCCCTTTACTCCAAATACAGATAATATCTGATTTAATAAACCATAATCTCCATTGTATACCCATCTCCAAAGTATAGAAACAGCTGCTATCGAAGATATAACTGGTATGTAATAAATAACTCTAAAAGTTTTAGCTCCAACAACTTTTCTATTCATAGCCAAAGCTAATCCTAATGCTATTATAAGTCCTATAGGAATTCCTATCATCATAAATACGGTATTAAAGATTGCCTTCCAAAAATTCTCATCTGATACCATCTCTTTAAAATTATCTATTCCTATAAAATCTGGAGTTCCAATTGATGTCCAATCTGTAAATCCAGCATATAAAGATACAATTAATGGCGCTAATGAGAATAAGAAGAACCCTAGTATTGGTGCCAGAACGAAAAGATATCCAGCTCTACGTTCCCTTGCATAATAATCTGTTTTCACTTTTGTTTTTACTTTTACAGCCATAGTTCTTCACCACCTAAACACTTCTAATATTTTTTATATAATTTTGCTGATATAGTTATTAGGATTTATGTAAATCCTAATAACTTAATGTATCTTATATAAACTCTATTTTGCCTTTTCCTTTTCTTCTTTTTCAATTGCCTTATCTAATAATTTTTGCATTTCTGGTTCAATTTTTTCACAGTAATCTTTTGCTGAAATCTTTCCATCTAATACATCTTGAATTCCTTCGTAGAATTTATCATACCATTCACCATTATATGTTCTTTCTCCAGGTAATGGTTTACCATATTGTTCGATAAGGTCAATAAATACTTGTTTATTGTGTGGATTATTATCAGTATTTAAGTAGTAATCTTTTGCCATTGATTTTATGTTTGGAACTTGAATTTGTTGGTCTGCTACCATTTTGTTTGCATCTTCATCTGTCGATAAGAAGATTGCTAAGTTAACAGCTTCTTGTGGATATTTGGTATTTGCTGATACACCAAATCCTACTGATCCAAGCCAACTTGATGTTTCTCCTGTACTTCCTGCTGGCCATGGACATAAATCATATTCAAAAGTAAGGTCTTCAAAAGCAGCTATATCCCAAGGTGCAATTGCAAAAAATCCTAATTGCCCTTTTAACCATCTTTGATAAGTATCTAATGTTTGTCCTTGTTCAGCACTTGGTGTAATTTTATTTACTAAAGTTTGATCTGCAAAGTATTGTAATGCTTCTACAAACTTAGGATCTGTAACAGTTACTTTAGTTGAATCTTCGTTTATCCAGTTGGCACCATTACTAAATACAAATGGAGCTAGAGACCAATTTACATTTAATCCTGTTCCCCATGAAGAATCATCTCCACCTGTATCATTAGTTAATTGTTTACATACGCTTATAAATTCATCCCAAGTATAAGGAACTTGTGGATCTGGTAGAGGAATTCCTTTTTCCTCAAATAAAGTTTTATTGTATCCAAATCCAAATGGACCTATATCCTTTGGTAAAGCATATAAACTACCTTGACCAATTGTCTCGCCATCATATCTATACTTATTCAATCCTAAATCCCAAATATCATCTAATTTTAATATTCCATTTGTTTCGGCTTGCTTAAGGTATTCATCTAAGTTTAGCATTTTACCAGCATTTACCCATGCTTTTACATCTCCAGGTCCTATATATACAACATCTGACATTGTATTTGATGCCATAGCTGCTTGTATCTTTTGTCCATATTGGTCTTGAGTTGTACTTACAAGTTTAACTTTAACATCAGGATACTTTTCTTCAAACTTTTTTATAACTTGCTCATAAACTGCTGTCTCTTGTGGTTGTCCATAACACATCCATGTAATTTCTTTTTTACCATCAGCAGTAGTTTTCCCTTCTCCCGAAGAACTTTTATTACCACCACATCCTATAAGCATTGTTGCAGCTACTGTTGCAGTAATAACAATTGAAAGTAACTTTTTTGACTTTTTTAACATAACAACTTCCTCCTAAAATAATTTTAAACTTCATTTTATACTTAACCACAAATCAATTATTTCATCTACTATAAGTCTTCATCCTTAGTAATCCTTTTCATGAAAGGTATAATAAGACTTGATTATATTTTTTATGTTTTTATTATAATCCCTTTATTTCAAAAGGTCAACATTTAAAATAGATATTTCTAAAATATTTTAATATTTTATAAAATAAATCTCTGGTTAGTTTTAGTATCCTGCATCCATAAAGAGTTATTTCAAATGCTAATCTATTTTTCTTCATAAATTCTACCATTTATCCTTTTCTAATCATACTTCAAATTCTCTTATATCAGGTGATGGTATTCCAAAGTCAGGTGTTCCATCTTCATTCCATTTTATGATTTCTACCCTTGTATGCCTATTAGGATCACTTAATGGATCACCTTTTAATTCAGTATAATTTCTTGCATGATAAACTAATAAATCTTCTCTTCCATCTTCAGATACAGTAAAACTATTATGGCCTGGACCATATTGATGATTTTCATATGATGTCTTAAATACAGGCTGCTTAGATTTAGTCCATGAATCTGAATTCAATAAATCACTTTTTTCATCCGCTGTAAGCATTCCCATACAATAGTTTTCATCTGTAGCACTAGCTGAATAAGTTAAAAATATCTTTCCATTCTTTTTTAATATGGCAGGACCTTCATTTACCCAATATAGTTTTATCTCCCAATCTAATTCTGGTTTTGATAATAGTACAGGCTTTGATTTTAATGTCCATGGATTTTCCATTTCGGCAATATATAAATTAGAATGTGATTTAGGTTCAACTCTTAAATCTTCTTGTGCCCATACATAATATAATTTTCCTCTATGCTCAAATGTTGTTGCATCTAAGGCGAAAGAATCCCAACCTGTTTCTACTTTACCCTTTTCTGTCCATTTTCCTTCCAAAGGATTTTTACTATCATTTTCAAGAACATACATATGATGATTAAAAGTAATTCCTGTTACTTCTCTATTTGGAGCAGCAGCAAAATATATATACCATTTTTCATTAATATAATGAATTTCAGGTGCCCATATTAGTTCACTCATTTCACCATCTTCATGTTTTTTCCACACTGTAACAGTCTCTGCATCTTGCAACTCCGCTATCGTCCTAGCTCTTCTTAATTCAATACTATCAAATTCCGGAACTGATGCTGTAAAATAATAATATCCATCACTATGTTTATGTATATATGGATCAGCTCTTTGAATAACTATAGGATTATTATAAATATTTTTTGACATTAAATAAGCCTCCTCTATTATGTTACTAACAAATTAAATTCATTTAGCATTATATAAACTAATTCATTTTTTTATATATTTATATCAAATAAATCACTTTATATTTAAATTATAATATGTATACATAGCTTTTTCAATATTTTATTTTAGATTTATCTAAAAATATTTATTTATCACTAAATCTTTTTTGCAATATCTCTCCTATATAATAAATATAACTTCTGTTATTAATATTAAATAAACTATAAATAACAAATTTTTAATCTATATATAATTCAGAAAAAGCAAAAGTAAAACCCATATGTTACCTTCCACAATCTATATTGATAAAATTTAACTTATCTAGCTAAATACATAAAGAAAAGGGTCCTATAAGCCGGACCCTTTGTCTTATACAACCAATTTAGTATATACTTATTATTTTACCATTTCTTTTCTATATTAGGGCAATAATTATTTTTTACTGCTGCTCTCACCTCAACAAAACAGCCACATATTCTACACATTCCATTAATAAGATTATCGCATTTCATACATAGATCTAATCTTTTTCTATATTCATTTTCCTCTGTCTTTATATAATTATCTATACTGTTTATATATTCCTGCATATTTCTATATTCATCTTCTTCAAATATCGAATCTAGCAGACATCTTCTACAAACTCTCTTTTCCATAATATTATTCTATAATTATACTTACTATACTACATGCTGGTATTGTAAAGTTTAACCCCTTTTCTGTAACTTTATAGTCGTTAAATTCTTCTGGTTTAACTTTATTAGGTTCATCAAATGTATTGTATGCTCCCATATCATTAGTCAAAATTGTAGCTGAAACTGCCTTGATATCTTTATCAATAATTATTCCTTCAATATCATAAGAATCTGTGATAGATAAATTATTTATAGTAATTATAACTCTGCCATTTTTATCAACAGAAACAGATTCCTGTAAATTAGGAACCTTATTTTCTTCTTCAATACCTATCATTTCACTCTCTATATAACTTTCAAGTAAAGTTGCTTCTTGATGATATTTATACATATTAAATACATGATAAGTAGGAGTTAAAATCATTTTTTCTCCTTCAGTTAATATAACTGATTGAAGCACATTAACTACTTGAGCCAAATTAGCCATTTTAACTCTATCAGAATGCTTATTGAAAATATTTAAATTTATACCTGCAATTAAAGCATCTCTCATTGTATTTTGCTGATATAAGAATCCTGGGTTAGTTCCTGGTTCAACATCATACCAGCTACCCCATTCATCAATGATTAAATCAACTCTTTTTTCCTTATCATATAAATTCATAACATCAATATGATTATTTATTAAGTTTTCAATCTCTAATGTTTTTTTCAAAGTTATATACCATGTTTTTTCATCAAAACCAGTTGCTGGTCCCTTATTTAACCAGCCACCTGGATGTGTATAATAGTGAAGAGTTAATGCATCCATAAAGTTAGCTGCAACTTTCATAACACCTTCTGTCCAATTATAATCATCTACATTTGGACCACAGGCAATTTTATAAAGCTTATTATCACCATAATTTCTGCAGTATGTTTGATATCTTCTATACATATTTCCGTAGAATTCTGGTGTCATATTACCGCCACAACCCCAGTTTTCATTACCAACCCCAAAATATTTTACCTTCCATGGCTCAGCTTGTCCGTTTTCTTTTCTTAATTCTGCCATAGGAGAAATTCCATCAAAAGTTAAGTATTCAATCCATTCAGACATTTCTTGTACAGTTCCACTTCCAACATTTCCATTTATATATGGTTCACATTCAAGCTGTCTACATAGCTCCATAAATTCATGTGTTCCAAAGCTATTGTCTTCTACAACTCCACCCCAATGTGTATTGACCATTCTTTTACGATTTTCTTTCGGTCCAATACCATCTTTCCAATGATATTCATCTGCAAAGCATCCACCAGGCCATCTAAGTACTGGTATTTTTATTTCTTTTAATGCTTCAACAACATCAATTCTCATACCGTTTACATTAGGTATCTTAGAATCTTCACCTACATATATTCCTTCATATATACATCTTCCTAGATGTTCTGAAAAATGTCCATAAATTTCTTTACTTATCTTACTTTTTTTATTATGTGTATTAATTACCAACTTTTTCATTTTAATTCCTCCTGTATTTATTTAACTAAAAATTTAAGTATTAAAGTGATTATTTAATATTTGTCTTAAATATACTATACTCTCTTAATGTAGTCAATTATTATTTTATAATAACCTAAAATAATTCACATTCTTTTATATTATTGTTATCGTTTACTAGAATATAATAATTGATATTCTTTTATATTTTATATTCTAGTATAAACTATTAACCTTTTACTAGTTTAAATATTTTTATATGAACCATGCTATAATTATATAACTATTATTATTTAATAAATAATTTTTTAATATTTCTAATCCTCTTTAATTCCCCATAAAGAAACTCCATTTTCAACTCCAGAAACTGTAAATGTCATTATATTGCATTTTCTATTTATATCATATTGTTTTAATACTACTCCTGTATATTCAGTATTATTAATATTCATATTTATCTTATTGTCGTCCTTGAATTCCCACGTACCTTCTACACTTCCGGTAATTGTTCCATTTCTTCTTAACTGTATATCAGTAAATTCTTTTATTTCGCTTGTTATATCATGTCCATGATTTATGAACTTGTATTTTCCTTGAACATCTTTTTTATTATATTTATTAATTTTTTCTCCACTATAACGATATGGTGCAACCACAAACCATCCATCTTCATTTAAAAACATTTGATGAACTCTAACTTGATGCATCTCTCCTGTTTCAGGAAATCTTGTATGGAATATCAAAAAATACTGACCCTTTTCTTCATCATAATATACAGAATTATGTCCTGATGAAACATATCCTTTTGTCGTTAAATCCTCATTCAGTTCTGAATTTGGATATTGGAAGTTTCCAAATAGTTTAACCCCATATTCTGTAATAACATCATTTTGTGCAGCTAAGAATTGTCCTTTTATTCCTTTGCAATCAATCATATCATTTCCCATTGAATCATAATATGGCCCATCAGGATTTTTAGAACGGCATACCCTCATATTATATCCAGCATCTGAAGTCAATCCACCAAATGATAAAAACATATAATAATAACCTGTCTCTTTGCTATATGTTACATAAGATGCTTCTATTTCTGAATGATATCCTCCTAATATTTTTTTTCCATAAGTACCTTGGCCACTTTTAGGCTTTCCTGTTTCAGTATCTAATTCCAGTATGTATATTCCTCCAGAATATGATCCATACATCATCCATAATCTTCCTTGAGCATCAAAAAATACAGCAGGATCTATAGCATTAGGGTGTACATTAGCATCATAAGTTCCAATTGTTCCATCTGCTTCTTCATATTTTAAAGGTTCCGATCCACTAGACTTTAATAAAATTCCTAAATCTTCATATGGTCCTTCAACACTATCTGAAACTGCATAACCTATAGCACTTTGAGGGCTACTTCCTTCACATACGCAATAATATATATAATATCTGCCATCTGATAGCTGAATCCAATCACTAGCCCAAAAAGTATCAGTTTTTCCCCAAGTAAGTGCTTCTCCTAATTCATTTTTTATATTATTGAACAATTTTTGATTATTAACCGAATCAGATATGCTAGTCCAATTAATTAAATCTGTTGATTTTGCTTCTGCCATATGAGATCCAGTTAAATAATATATGTTATCACTTTTAATTATTGCCGGATCATGTACTGATACATCATTAAAAGTTATATTATTTACTGAACTATTTGAACAAGATATCATAGGTAAACTACCTAAAGTTAATGTGATGACAATTACTGATAGTATAAGTCTCTTTTTCATTTCCTACTCTCCTTAACTAGTTAATTAATTATATTTTATTATTTTATTAATTATTTTATTGTTATTTAAAATATATTTTTATATTACTATTTCTTGTAAAATTTTTCAAGTGTGAATGAAATTTTTTGTACATTGCTTTATTATTCTTGTCTTTTTCCTAAACTTATAAATCTTAATATTAATGGCTGCATATGATTTATAAAGCATCACATGCAGCCATATTTAAACATATTCTAAAGTTTTTTAGATATAATTCTTAAACCAAATACCCTTCCAGCAACTTTATCATCTTCTTTTGATTCAAATTTTATTCTAACTTTAGATTTTCCTTTAATGATTTCTTCAGGTATAATATAGCACTTATCGAATAATGAATATGGTTTATCTTCATTTATGACTTCTTCTGCTATAAGTATATCATCAGCATATATATTAAATTCTCTCCTCATTGTCCTGCCATCAATAAGTTCTTCTCTATCACTTCCCCAATAAGTTACAAATAAATAATTTTCATTTTCCATATCAATTTTCATTTTATAACTAAAGAAACCTTCTCCACGAATTTCCCTAAAACCTTTTCCTGCATCACTAAAATAATTACTATTCGAATTATTAGATTGTAATTTATGTTCTATTTCTGATTGCTGTTCATTAGGGTTTACTAAATCTAATGTTACATTATCTATCATCTCTTGATAACCTAAACTATTCAAGTCTGTTGAATCATATTCTTCTTGAGTAACTTTAGTAAAATAAATTGTATATCTTTGATGATGTAATGAATAAAAAGGTATTAATGTAAATCCTACATTTCCAGGCTTACCTATGGAATCTATTTTAAAAGTCAAATTTTTACCTTCTACTGGTTTTATAAAGTTCAATATATTATCATCTGAATTCATTACTAACTTAGGTACTACTATTCCTGGATAATGATTTAATTTCAAATGGTCTTCTAATATATCACTTTCTGGAAAGTTATCTTTTCCTAAAGCACCTGCAAGAACTATTGGGCCATACATAAAAGCTACTTTATGCGAATCTTCTTTAGATACATAAATATGTATATCCATTGGAATATTAATGTCTATTATATCACCTCTATTCCACTTTTTATTTATAGATAAATACCCAATATTAGCTCTACAATAAATTTCTTCACCATTTACTATTGCTTTTACCTTATCTGATACCCAATAAGGTACTCTTATATTTATATTAATCTCTTCATTATTTGCTTCTTCAAAAATAATTTTACTAGTATTACTTTCTGGGAAATTTGTTTCTTGTCTTATTACAACATTCTTATCTTGTAATTCAATGCTAGATCCTATATAAAGATTTATAAACAAGTCATTATTATCTCTATAATAAATATTTCTTGTATATCTCCCTGGATTCTCCATCCCCGTTCCTGTGCAACACCAAAAAGAATCATCTGAAGAACAATATACTTTAAAATGACCAGGTTGCGTTGATACAAAATATGTCTTCATCCCTGATTCTGGATCTTGTGAAGCAAGTATATGATTATATAATGCATTTTCATAATAATCCATGTATTCAGAATTATGCTCCCAATCATATATGTGTTCTGTAAGTTTTAACATGTTATAGGTATTACATGTTTCAGCAGTAGTCACACCTAATTTTTCTGTACCAACTTTTCCAAAATGCTCATCTCTGCTATTTCCTCCAATTGCATATGATCTACTTTTAGTAACTATATTCCAGAAAAACTCACTTGCATCTCTATACTCCTTTTTTCCTAATATTTCATAAAGCGTAGCTGCACCTATTACTTTAGGAATTTGCGTGTTTGCATGTTTTCCCTCTAATTCATCTTTAAAATTCACAAGTGAAGATAAAGTTTCTTTATGTGCAAATCTAATAGCTAAATCAAGATAGTCTTTATTATTTGTTATTTTATATAATTTTGCCATAGTCTCACACATTCCACCATGCTCACAATAAAGTATTTTTTCGAATTGCTCATCATTTAATTTATCAGTTCCTCTTTTAGCCCAGTTAGATAATTTAATAACAACCTCTAAAGCTTGTTCATTAGCAACTAATTCATATGCATCAACAAGTCCTGCAAAAATCTTGTGTATGCTATACCAAGGCACCCAGCTATCACCTAATTCAAATCTTGTAACATTAAATTCTCCTGAAAAAACTTTATCAAAACAGGTTCTAGGAAATCCACTAACATATCCTTCTTCATCCAGTGTTTGAAGATATGCTAATTCAGAAACAATATAATCAAGTTTATCTTTTAATTTTTCATCATTTTCTGCCACATACATTGATGCCAATGCAGAAATAAAATGACCTAAAGAATGTCCGCTTATTTGCATTGATTCCCATCCACCATATCGTGGCTTTTTAGGCTCTTTACCTGCCGCTTCATAACATGGAGCTAATAATTTGTCCTCATCTAAATAAAGTAAATATTCTTTTCCCTTATCTTGTGATGCTCTAAATATTCCTCCTAATAATTTAACTTTATCCATAATATATACTCCAATCTATTCTGATAAATCTATAGCTTTTAAATTAATAAATATTATTGGTTGTTAAAATAAATTAAATTTAGTGCACTATCTTAATTTTTAAATTTACAATAATAATTTTTTACAATTCAACTATATCATAGTAAAATGTTATTGTAAGTAGATTATATTAACAAAAGGTGGTGAATATTGACTAATGGAATATTTAAAAGCTGATATAAAAAGTCCAGCTTTATTTTCTATGTGTGGAAATTTTACTGCTGATAATAAATGGATTCATATGGAACGAATATTGGAAGATTATGAAATAATAATTGTTAATAAAGGTAAAATATACATTCAAGAAAATGAAGATAAATACATCATAAATGAAGGCGATATGCTTCTTCTTAAAGCAGGATATCTTCATAAAGGCTACTACTATTCTTCTAAAGGGACTAACTTTTATTGGTTTCATTTTTCTTTTATTAATGATCATAATATCATTTCTAATAATGATGCTTTAACAGATATCTCTTTATATAAAAATAATCCCTACTATGATGGATTATCAAATAATATTCTTATTCCTACAATTGCTACAAATTTAAATTTAGATAGGATAAATGTTTTATTTAGACAACTGCTTCATTTATCTCAATCTAATTATTATACAAAACAAAATGTAAACTATATACTAACATCTTTGTTAATCGAAATTACTGAACAAGTTATTTTGAAGTTCCAATTAAATACAAATAGTATTGAAGTAGACAAATTATCTGAGATTGTTCAGTGGATAAAAATTCATATTAAAAACAATATTTCATTAAAAGATGTTGCTTATGAATTCAATTTTTCCAAAGAATATTTATCTAGATATTTTAAAAAGAAAATGGGTATGAGCATGCAAGAATATATAAATTATCTTAGAATATCCGAAGCCAAACAAATGATTTGCAAATCTGATTTAAAAATAAAAGAGATTTCTAATTTTTTGGGATTTATAGATGAAAAATATTTTTTAAAACTATTTAAAAAATATGAAAATATGACTCCTAAACAATATAGAAGTGCATATAATAAAACTTTTATAAATAATATTTGAATATATAGGAATACAAGAATATACACCTATAAAAGGAGTAGCTATGCTACAATACGGAACTTAAAAATAATAAATGTTTGAATAAACACCTAAACATAAATAAAATGCCAAGAATATAAGAATTTTAAAATATATATTCTTAAAAATACAAGAATATATATTCTTTTTTATTGGTTTTGATATAAAATACCCCTAATTTTTAGATATACATCTAAAAAATTAAGGGTTATAGAAATTGAATTTACTAATTTAGATTCTATTTTTAAGATAATCTATTTTTAAAATCTTCATATCCAAATTCTTTTATTACCTCAACACCTTTTTCTTCACTATATTTAACAATAGCAGGAAGGTTTATTCCATTAAATGTATTGTTTTTAACCATAGAATAGATAGCCATATCACAAAATACAAGTTTATCTCCTATTTTCAAAGGCTCTTTAAAAGAATAATCTCCTATTATATCTCCAGCTAAACAAGTTGGTCCGCCAAATCTATATGTATATTTATATTCATTAGGCATTCCTGAATTTATAATATGTGGTCTATAAGGCATTGCAAGTACATCTGGCATATGACATTCAGCTGATGTATCTAATATTGCTATATTCATTCCATTCTTCATTATATCTAAAACTGTAGATACAAGAAAACCTGCATTGAGTGCTATTGCTTCCCCTGGTTCTAAATAAACATCTACATTATACTTATTTTTAATATATAAAATTGAATCTATCAGTTTTTCTAAATTATATCCATCTCTTGTGATATGATGACCTCCACCAAAATTAATCCATTTAACTTTTTTTATATATTTTCCAAACTTCTCATCAACAACTTTAATTGTACGCTCTAAAACATCTGAACCTTGTTCACACATTGTATGAAAATGTAGTCCATCAATTCCTTCAAATTCATCTTCTTCAAAGTTTTCTAAAGTAATTCCCATTCTCGAATTTTTAGAACAAGGGTTATATATATCAGTTTCAATCTCTGAATATTCTGGGTTTATTCTAATGCCACATTCTATATTCTTATCCTTATAATTTTTGATTCTATCTTTATAAAGTTTCCATTGATTAAATGAATTAAATATTATATGATCACTATATTTCATTATTTCTTCAAATTCATCTTCTCTATATGCTGGCGAAAAAATATGAACTTCTTTTCCCATTTCTTCATAACCAAGCCTTGCTTCAAATAATGAGCTTGATGTAACACCTTTTAAGTACTTTCCTATTAAAGGAAATGTTGAAAACATCGAAAATGCTTTTGTTGCTAAAATAATTTTAGCTCCTGTTTTCTTTTGAACATAGTCTAATATTTTTAGATTTTTTTCGATTAATCTTTCATCAACTAAATAACATGGTGATGGCAGTTTAGTTATATCTATATCTTTCATACTTTTTATCCTTTCCTTTATTTATACTCATTGGTATATATCTTTTCATTTTTATGTATATATGTTTTAATAAAATGTTGTTATTATAAAATTAAATGTAACTTTTCTTATAAAATATATGCTTTAAGTTATTGTAAATTAATATAACAAAATTTATTTAAAACATTTCTCTATGAAAAACAAATTTACAATATTTCTTTTAGCAAAATATATTAAAAATGATGAAGAAAGTTATTCCTCATCATTTTTAATGCTTATGCAATAATTCTTATTTAATTAATGTTGGATTAAAATCTTCTACCCAAGGTAATCCCCATTTATTTAACTCTTCCATAAATGGATCTGGATCAAATTCTTCTATATTATGAACCCCTGGCTTATTCCATAATCCTTTTAAAATCATGCTTGCACCAATCATAGCTGGAACCCCTGTTGTATAAGAAATTGCTTGTGATCCAACTTCTTTATAACATTCCTCATGATCACATACATTATAAACATAGTAAGTTCTTGGCTTTCCATCTTTAATTCCTTGGAATATACATCCTATATTAGTTTTTCCTTTAGTTCTTGGTCCAAGTGATGCTGGATCTGGTAAAATAGCTTTTAAAAATTGAAGAGGAACTATTTGTTTTCCTTCATATTCAATTGGTTCTATTGAAGTCATTCCAACATTTTCAAGAACTCTTAAGTGAGTTAAATATTTTTCTGAAAATGTCATCCAGAATCTTATTCTTTTAATTCCTTTAATATTAAGACCTAATGATTCTAATTCTTCATGATGTAATAAATAAATATCTTTTGGTCCTATTTGTGGTAAGTCATATACTTCTTTTAATTCAAGTGGTTCTGTTTCAACCCAATTTCCATTTTCCCAATAACTACCCTTAGCAGTTATTTCTCTAATATTTATTTCTGGATTAAAGTTAGTTGCAAATGGATATCCATGATCACCTGCATTAGCATCAACTATATCTATATAGTGAATTTCATCAAAATAATGCTTTTGCGCATATGCACTAAATACACCTGTAACTCCTGGATCAAATCCACTTCCAAGAAGGGCTGTAATACCAGCTTTTTCGAATTTTTCTTTATAAGCCCATTGCCATTTATATTCGAATTTAGCCGTATCAAGTGGTTCATAATTAGCTGTATCAACATAGTGTGTCTTAGTTGCTAGACATGCATCCATTATTGTTAAATCTTGATATGGTAATGCAAGATTAATCACTACATCTGGTTTAAATTTTTCAATAAGTGCTACAAGTTCATCTACATTATCTGCATCAACTTTAGCAGTTTGTATTTTTGTTTTTCCACCTTGTAATTTTTCTTTTAATGCATCACACTTTGATAATGTTCTACTTGCAATACAAATTTCTTCAAACACCTCTGAATTTTGACAACATTTATGAATTGCAACACTTGCAACTCCACCTGCTCCAATTATTAAAGCTCTTCCCATTTTACATTCCTCCAATTTATCAGATTTATATTTTTTTAAAATTACCACCTTAAGTTTATATACTATATCTCAAAGAGTAATTAAATTAGTAATTTACTACTTATTTTTTTCAACTTCTAGTAACTCTCTTACATAAGTAGGCAATGCAAAACATCCTACATGAAGATCTGTATTATAATACTTAGTCTTAATTCCAAGCTTGTTCCACGCTTCTGCATTTAAATCTTTAACTGGATCATATTTCTTTGAAGCAAATCCAAACAACCAATGACCTGATGGATAAGTTGGAATATGCGCTTGATAAACTTTATGTATTTTAAATAATCCATATATCTTTTCATGAGCATCTTGCATACACCTTGCATAATAATCGTAATATGGACTCTCATGTTGATTTACTAAGATTCCGTCTTCTGTTAATGCTTTATAACAGTTTCCGTAGAATTCTTTTGTAAAAAGTCCTTCTCCCGGTCCAAATGGATCAGTAGAATCTACAATTATTAAGTCATATTCATCTTCTTTATTACGAACAAACTTTAATCCATCTTCATAAACAATATTTACTCTCGAATCATCAAGTTTGCAAGCTGTTTGCTTTAGATATTCTTTACACACAACTACTACTCTTTCATCTATTTCAACCATATCTATTTTTTCTATAGAATCATATCTTGTTAATTCTCTTATTGTTCCACCATCACCAGCACCAATAACTAGAACTTTTTTTATTTTAGGATTAGTTGCCATTGGAACATGGACTATCATATCATGATAAATAAATTCATCTTTTTCAGTCACCATCATAAGTCCATCTAAAGTAAAAAATTTTCCAAACTCTTTCGATTCGAGTATATCTATTCTTTGAAATTCTGTTTGTTCTGTATATAATTCTCTATCTACCTTAATTGAAAACTTCACATTATCAGTATGATTTTCTGTATACCATAATTCCATTTACTATTCCTCCACCACATTAATATTTTCAATCTTAGAATCTTCTGTTCCGGTCAAAAAGCATCCTTTTTCTTTTGCATAGTTTATATAATCTAATATTTCCCGGGTAATTTTTTCTCCTGGTGCAAGAATAGGAATTCCTGGTGGATAGCACATTACAAATTCAGCACATATCATTCCATCACTTTTTTCCATAGGAATTGATACTTTTGATGAATAAAATGCTTCTTGCGGTGTCAGTATAACTTCTGGATTTATATATTCATGATCAAACATTCCAGACTTATCTTTTGAATACAGTCTTTTTATTTCTGATAAAGCTGAAATAAGTCTTTCAATGGTAAGTTCCCTATCTCCAACAGATATTATTGCCAATATATTTGCAATATCCCCAAATTCAATTTGTATTCCATATTCATCCCTTAATAGATCATAAACCTCTATACCAGCAAGTCCTATATCTCTAGTGAAAATAGATAATTTTGTCCTATCAAAATCAAAAACTGCATCATTATCTATAAGTTCTTCTGAAAAGGCATAATAACCACCAATTTTATTAATTTCTTCTCTAGCATATTCAGCTAATCTTATAACCTTCTTAAATATTTCTTTACCATTAAGCACTAAATCTCTTCTTGCTAAATCTAGTGATGACATTAGAAGATATGACCCACTTGTTGTTTGTGTTAAATTTATTATTTGGCGTACATATCCTATATGCAAGTCGCAATTTAAAAGTAAAAATGAACTTTGAGTTAATGAACCACCTGTTTTATGCATACTAACAGCTGCTAAATCTGCCCCTGCTGCTGTAGCACATATTGGCATATCTTCTCCAAAATAAAAATGAGTTCCATGGGCTTCATCAACTAACACATACATTCCATGTTCATGAGCTATTTTCGTTATTTCTTTTAAATTAGAACATATTCCATAATATGTTGGATTATTTACAAGTACAGCTTTAGCATCTGGATTTTCTTTTATTGCCCTTTTTACATCTTCAACAGACATACCAAGTGGTATTCCAAGCTTTTTGTTTACTCCTGGATTTATATAAACCGGAATTGCGCCGCTTATTACCAAGGCATTAATAGCACTTCTATGGACATTTCGTGGCATTATAATCTTTTCACCTTTTTTGCATACACTCATAACCATAGCTTGTACAGCAGATGTTGTTCCATTAACCATAAAGAAAGCATGTTTTGCCTTAAATGCATCTGCAGCTAATTCTTCTGCTTCTTTTATAACGGATACAGGATGACAAAGGTTATCTAAAGGCTTCATTGAATTTACGTCAACAGAAAGACACTGCTCTCCCAAAAATTCTTTAAGCATTGGATTTCCATGTCCTTGCTTATGTCCTGGCACATCAAACGGAACAACTCTTGCCTTTTTGTATCTCATTAAAGCTTCATATATTGGTGCTTTTGAATGAATATCTCTACTTTTTATAGCCATAATAGTTGTCCCCCTTTTTAATATATATTAGTACCACTAAATATTTCTATCATCTCTTTACGTAAGTTGTTCTCAATTTCAAGTCTTTGTTTAGGCTTAATCTCATAAACATCCTTATTAAAAAGATAATTTTGAAGTTCAATTTCTTTTATTAACATCTTAGTATGAAATATATTCGATTGATATACATTTATATCCATTGCATCATATTTTTCTAAAGTTGTTTCATCAATATAGTCTTGAATTGATGTTATTTTATGATCTATAAATAATTTTTTGCCATCAACATCACGTGTAAAACCTCTTACACGATAATCTATCGTTATGATGTCGGAATCAAAGCTTCCAATCAGATAATTCAATGCATTTAATGGAGAAACTTCTCCACATGTTGATACATCAATATCTACCCGGAAAGTAGCTATTGAATTATCTGGATGATACTCTGGATAAGTATGAACAGTTACATGACTTTTATCTAAATGCCCCACAACAGTATCTCTTGTTTTTAAGATATCGATTTCTCCACGATTACAAGATGAATCTATTTCCTTAACTGCTAAAGTTTCTTCTGATATTAAAATAGTTACACTTGCTCCTTGTGGATCATAATCTTGCTTGGAAATATTCAATACATGTGCACCAATTGTTTTAGTTACATCACATAGAATCTTTGTAAGTCTTTCAGAATTATATTGCTCATCAATATAAGCAATGTAATCTTTTTGATCACGCTCACTCTTCGCATAGCAAACATCATAAATGTTAAAACTAAGAGTTTTAGTTAGATTATTAAAGCCGTATAATTTCAACTTATTTTCCAACCCTAACATCACAACCTTTCTTAATAATAAAATAATTTCTTATTTTTACATTTTTTATTTTTTATTTACATTTCTTGTACATATATTTATTGATTACCCCCTTATTTTTATGGGGTTAGAAGTAATAATTTTTTCTAAACTTTTTTTAAAAATACTATTTTTCACATTAATTTCTTAGTAATACTTAACTTCACGTTTAGTTTTCCTTAATTTTATTAATAACATTGTACATTTTACTATATTTCACTTAAAAATTCCACTAAAAAATGAATATTTTATAATTTTTTATAAAAAAATAACTGTTATAGATTTCTTCCAACTTATAACAGTTATTTTTATAATTTTCTATTTAATTAATTCCCCAAGTATTATCTATTTTTTAATTTCTTACTATGTCTTTCTTACTCTTTTGCTTTCATAGCCTTTTCTCTTACAAATTGATTATATTCTTCTATTGTAAAAAGTTCTGGTTCTCGTACTTCTTCTAACATATGAGATGCCTCTGCATCCGAATTACTAAAAGCTAATACAGATTTATACATTTCTATAGCTTTATTATAGTCTCTATATTCATCTTTAGGTACATAAGCTCCCATATGCCATCTTATCATTAGACATTCTTCTAGTGATAATTTAACAAATTGTTGTAATAGAATTACACTTTTTTCTCCATGACCTAAAGGGATTTTCTCATCTATTTCATATGAAGCATATCCTATCCACTTTCCTGTAACTTCATCTTTTTTTAATCTCATTGTTTTTTCATACATATTACATTTACATAAATCATGTAAATATCCTGTTAAATATATTGTCTCATCACTTAATCCTATTTTATATTGTTTATTTTTTTGAAGCATTAATTCAACTACATTGTGAGAATGTAATGCTAATCCCCCTTCAAAATTAGAATGAAACTTAGTCGATGCTGGTGCTGTAAAATAATCTGTTCTTTCTAAAAGATACTTAATTAAATCATCAATTCCATCTCTTTGGATAGTTTTTAATCTATCTATAATAGTTTCCTTTAATTTTTCCATATCATCTTTTGCTTTTTCCTTTGTTAGTCTTTTTAAGTCACTTAAATCACTCATTGCCAATCTCCAATCTAAAAGAATTTAATTTAGTCGATTATATATATTATATAACTTTCCTGTTAAATTTCCATAACAAATATTCTAATATTTCATTATAAATAACTACTTTAAATATCATAGAATAAACTATTGCATAAATAGTAGATTATTTAATATTTTTCATAATATATAAAAATTGAGTAGACACAAATTTATCTACTCAATTTTTATATTTATTCATTTATTGTAGGTAGAGAACTCAAATTGTTTTCCTCATTTTGATCTGGCAAACTTCTAAGATATTCATCTCCATTTCTATTACTAATAGAAACTCCTAATATTTCATGACTTTTTGCTAATTTAATCGCTTCTTCTTTTGAAACTTTTTCTCCATTTGAAAGTTCGTATCCTGTAACTTCTCCATCTTTTTTTATTAATGCAGTTATTGATTTTTTATTTGAAGATTCTTTTAAATCTTCATTACTTAAATTTAAAGTAGGATCGCTATAGGATACATCACGATTAGCAGTAGATATATCTGTGTTCACTGTAACTGGTAATCCACTTATTGCCATATTAGTTTCATTATACATTAATAACACCACCTTGTTTTATTAACTTTATATCAAGATTATTTTTACCAGATGGCATCATTTTAATACTATAATATTCTAATAAAATGTCTGCATTGAAAAAATAATAACTGCTACTATTTACAGTATAGCTAAATGAATTTTATTAATTAGAAATTGCATACTACTTTTTATATTTATAATTCTACATTATATTTTCTTAGCTCTTCTTCTAGTGTTTCAAAATCCTTTAAATGAATTCCATGCAATCCATTTTTTATTGCCCCATCAATATTTTCTTTTGTATCATCTATAAATATGCATTCACTTGGTTCTAATTCATATTTTTTTATTATCTGCTTATATATTTCATCTTCTGGTTTTAACATCTTTTCTTCATAAGAAACTACCCCACCATCAAAATTATGAAAGAAATCATATTTTTTAGTTACATATTTAAATGCTAAATCATGAAAGTTTGATAAATAATAAATTTTATACCCATGTTTTTTTAATAACTCTAATATCTTCACATTTTTTTCTATAGGCTCTAGAATATCGTACCAATTTTCAAATATTATCGTAATATATTCTTTTAATTCTACATTTCTGCTAATTATATTAGCTATAGCTTTTTCTTCTGTAATTGTCCCTCTATCTAGTAATGCCCATTCTTTACTCTGAAATATAATTTTATATAACATATTTATTTTTTCTACTGGTATTTTTGTTTCTAAATATTTTCTCGGATCAAATTTTAGCAGTACATTTCCTAAATCAAATATAATATTTTTAATCATAATCAACTACCTCTTTTATTTAAAATTATAATAACTTGATATATAATTTTCGTTAATTATGATTATAAATACAGTATTCTCTATTTAAAAGTCTTGCACTTCTTCATATTTTTTAATTAATTTTTTAATTTCTTTTTCTTCATCATATTTATTGAAAGGCCACATTCTAGTTTCCCTTTTACATCTTATCCATTCTATTTTTAAATATATTTGAACTAATTTATCAATTTGCTCATTTAATACCTCTAATTCATTCTCATACTTCTGAAGTATATGGTCACTTTCAATTATAATTTTTTTTATAGCAAAATAATCTTCTCTATATAATTCCTTTATCTTGTTTTTCAATTCTAATGTAGTTAGCATATCTAAATTTATAACAATATTTACTTTTACCATACTAATTATTTCTTTTAATAATTTTTTTTCATTTATTGTTTCAATTACTTTATAAAATCTCTCTAATAGCTCCTTATCATAGGTTATATCCTTAAGCTCTTCCCTATAATAGCTCACAAATAAGTAACTATTTATTATTGATTTAATTTTTTCCATCTTAGCTATTAGCTGTCTATCTAATGCTTTCAAAAAATTTAGATGCATCTTTATCAATGATACATTTTTCTCTAATTGACGTCTAAACTCCATTTTATCCGTTACATTTTCACTTATTATGTGCAAATTAGTTAAATTGCTTATCTCTTTTAGTGTTGATATATAATTTTTCAATTCACTAATCCACGTAACTCTATATTTTGTTATGTTACTTATATACATACTCTTTTTATTCTGAAATAAATTCAAAATACTGGTGAAAAGAGTTATCACCATTCCCACAAACGTAACTATATCTATAGTTCCTATTTCTACTTTTCCAATTCTCATATTTACTCCATAAAAAAATAATTATTTTTATTATTTCTTAAAACATTGTTTTTTATACTATTTAATAAAAATTTATATAATTACTAATATTATTTAAATTTATTTTCAATAATCAATTAAAATTATAAAATATACTTAATTTATATGTATCATTTTATTTAAATTACAATAGATTATAATAAACACACTATTAAACGAATGGGGTGATTATATGAATCCTTTATTAAATATGATACTTGGTTCTCTTTTCTCAGGAATGGGCGGTGGAATGGGTAATAATAACATGATGGGTGGAAATCCTTTGTTAAATATGCTTATGGGAAACATGGGCAATGGAATGGGTAATAATAATATGATGAACGGAAATCCATTAATGAATATGTTTATGGGTAATCAACAAAATGGCCAAATGAATAACAATAATAACATGAATGGAATGAATCCTAATATGAACAATAATATGAATAACAATATGGGAATGAATCCACTTTTAAGCATGTTAATGGGTAATCAAAATATGGGAAATTCAATGCCTAACAATAATATGATGAATAATAACATGATGAATAATAATTCAAACATGAATTCTCGTAGGAGAAAATAGTTTTTAAATATTCATATTTGTTATATTGAATCTGGTGTCTTAAATTATATAAGACACCATTTTTAATATTTTACATATGTTTTAATATTTATACTAAAACATATTCATTTTTACACTCTTTCAGAAACCGCTTTCTATTTTTTTCTTACTTTTATTTCTATAAAACAATTAACTTTTATACATTTGTTACACACATACATAGTTTATAATGTTTTTGTGGTATATTTTTATTTTTCTATTTACTTTTTTATAGAAAGCGGTTACTATAATAGTATAAGATAAAGTAAACGTTCTAAAGGAGGATTATAAATGGAAAATGTAAATAATTTAAAAGAACAATTCAAAAGGGTTTTTAATAAAGATTGTGAACATGTTTTCTTTTCACCAGGAAGAGTTAATTTAATCGGAGAACATACAGATTATAATGGTGGAAATGTTTTTCCTTGTGCTCTTACAATTGGTACCTATGGATTAATTGCAAAAAGAGATGATAAAAAATGTTTAGTACATTCTTTAAACTTTGAAGATATAGGTACTATTGAATTTGATATGACTAATCTTGTTAATGATAAAGCACATGACTGGGCAAATTATCCTAAGGGAGTAATAAAAACTTTTGAAAATCATAATTTTGTTTCTTCTCATGGCTTTGAGATACTTTTCTTTGGTAATATTCCTAATGGTTCTGGCCTTTCATCTTCTGCTTCACTTGAAGTACTAATGGGAACTATACTAAATGACTCATTCGAATTTAAGATAGATATGGTTGATATAGTAAAAATGTGTCAAGAAGCTGAAAATAAATTTATCGGAGTAAATTGTGGAATAATGGATCAATTCGCAATTGGTATGGGTAAAAAAGATTGCGCTATTCTTCTTGATTGCAACACTTTAAACTATACTTACAGTAAGTTAAATATGGATGGCTATAAAATAGTAATTGGTAACACAAATAAAAAACGTGGACTAGCTGATTCTAAATATAATGAAAGACGTGGCGAATGTGAAGATGCTTTAAAGGAAATACAAAAAGTTAAAAATATAACTTCTCTTGGTGAACTTACAGAGGCCGAATTTGAAGAAGTCAAATCTCAAATATCTAATCCTACAAACGTAAAAAGGGCTAAACATGCTGTATATGAAAATCAAAGAACATTAAAAGCAGTTAAAGCTTTAGAAAATAATGATTTAGCTTTATTCGGTAAGCTGATGAATGATTCTCACATTTCATTAAGAGATGATTATGAAGTTACAGGCATAGAACTAGACACACTTGTTTCTTTAGCTTGGGAATGTAAAGGTGTTGTTGGTGCTCGTATGACTGGTGCTGGTTTTGGTGGATGCACAGTTAGCATTGTAAAAGAAGATTGTGTAGATAACTTTATCTCAACTATCACACCTAAATATAAAGAAAAGATTGGTTATGAACCAAGTTTCTATATTGTTAGTATTTCAGATGGTACAAGAAAATTAAGTTAAACTCTAATTTATTAAAAGCCCATAATATTTTTTATATAATATTGTTATTAGTTAAAATTGAAAATCAAGTTAATTTTCAATTTTAACTTAACTAAAGTATAATAATAATTAAATAATAAATTTAAATTATATTAAATAAAGGGAGTTGTTAATATGTCAATTTTAGTTTGTGGTGGTGCTGGATATATAGGTTCACACACAGTTTATAAACTTATAGAACAAGGAAAAGATGTTGTTATAATAGATAATTTACAAAGTGGGCATGTGGGTGCTGTTAATCCTAAAGCTAAATTTTATAAGGGTGACATTAGAGATGCTTCAATATTAGATAAGATATTTACTGAAAATAATATTGAATCTATAGTTCATTTTGCTGCAAATTCATTAGTTGGAGAAAGTATGGAAAAGCCATTACTTTATTTCAATAACAATGTTTATGGAATGCAAATATTACTTGAAAGTATGGTAAAACACAATATTAAAAATATTGTATTCTCTTCTACTGCAGCTGTATATGGAGAACCAAAGAGAATTCCTATTCTTGAGGATGATGAAACAAACCCTACTAACACTTATGGTGAAACAAAACTCACTATGGAAAAAATGATGAAATGGTGTAACAAAGCTTATGGTATCAATTATGTTGCACTTAGATACTTCAATGTTGCTGGTTCTTTAGGTGATGGAACACTTGGTGAAGATCATACCCCTGAAACTCATTTAATTCCACTTATCCTTCAAGTACCACTAAAGAAGCGTGAATTTATAAGTGTTTATGGAACTGACTACCCAACTCCAGATGGTACATGTATTCGTGACTATATTCATGTGCTTGATCTTGCAGATGCTCACATTAAAGCTGTTGAGTATTTAGAAGCTGGAAATGGCTGTAATGTATTTAACTTAGGTAATGGTATTGGATTTAGTGTAAAAGAAATGATTGAAGCTGCTAAAGATGCTACTGGTCAAGATATTAAAGTAGTTTTAGGTGACAGAAGAGCTGGAGATCCTGCGCAATTAATAGCTTCAAGCGAAAAAGCAAATAAAATACTTGGTTGGACTCCAAAGTTCACAGATGTTAAAGATATTATAAAAGATGCTTGGGCATTCCATGTTGCACATCCTAATGGATTTGAAGATTAATTTTACAGTTATTCGCTAGTAAAATAAAGTTATTAGTTTATAAATAATTATTCTTTGCTAAAAAGCAATTAAAGATTTATCTTAAATTAATAACTTACTTACTAGCACCTAACTACAATAATTTTGGAGGTAATTATGATTAATCATGAAATAAATAGACTTTTAAATTTTGGACTTCAAAATAATCTTATTGCTGAAGAAGATAGAATTTATACAGCTAATATACTTATTGATTTATTAAAAACTTCAGAGTATGAGTATGAGGAAATAGACGAAAATCTTCCTACTGCAACCCCTATTTTAGAAAATATACTAAATTATGCAGTAGAAAATAATTTAGTAGAAAATACTACAACAGAAAAAGATTTATTTGATACAAATATAATGAATTGTTTAATGCCAAGACCTTCTGAAGTAATAAATAAGTTTACTGAGTTATATAAAATTTCCCCTAAAGAAGCTACCGACTATTACTTCAAGTTAAGTGTAGCTTCAAATTATATAAGAAAAGATAGAACTGATAAAAATATAATTTGGAAAGCAAATACTGAGTATGGAAATCTAGATATAACTATTAATTTATCAAAGCCAGAAAAAGACCCTAAAGAAATAGCAAAAGCTAAATTAGTTAAATCTTCTTCTTATCCAAAATGCTTATTATGTAAAGAAAACGAAGGATTTGCTGGTAATCTAAATCATCCTGCAAGACAAAATCATAGAATTATTCCTTTAGATTTTGATGATAAAAAATATTTTCTTCAATACTCTCCTTACACTTATTATAATGAACACTGTATAATATTTAATAGTGAACATATTCCTATGAAGATAGATAAGAAGGCATTTACAAACTTACTTAATTTTGTAGATATATTACCACACTATTTTGCTGGCTCTAACGCTGATTTACCAATAGTTGGAGGTTCAATACTTTCACACGATCACTATCAAGGTGGTAGATATACTTTTGCAATGGAAGTAGCTTCAGCTGAAAAAAACTATTCTATTAAAGGATATGAAGATATAACTGTTTCAAGAATTAAATGGCCAATGTCAGTTATCAGAATTTCTGGAAATGACAAAGATAAATTGATTGATTTAGCTGAACATATATTAACTACATGGCGAAATTATTCTGATAAGTCAGTTGATATTTTAAGCCATACAGGTGATGAACCTCATAATACAATAACTCCTATTGCTAGAAAGCGAGATGGAAAATATGAATTTGATTTAGTTTTAAGAAACAATAGAACTAGTGAAAAATACCCTCTTGGAATATTCCATCCACACGATGAAGTTCATCACATAAAAAAAGAAAATATAGGGCTTATTGAAGTTATGGGTCTTGCTGTTTTACCTGCAAGATTAAAAGAAGAATTTAAGCTTTTAAAAGAAGCTCTAATTGCTAGAACTGCTGATATCTCAGCCAATGAAAAAATCTCTAAACATGCAGACTGGTATAAATATCTTTTAGAGAAATATGATACTATATCAGAAAAAAATGCTGAATCAATACTTCAAAAAGAAGTTGGTATAAAATTCTCTGAAGTATTAAATCATGCTGGAGTATTTAAAAGAAATGATATTGGAATGTCTGCATTTGATAAATTTATAGGAATACTATAAATTTCAATAGACAATTAGATAAAATATGTATATTATAAATTAATAAATATCTTGTTATATAAACTTTTAAAATTCCTGTAACAAGAGTAAAATATAACGAAAAGCCCTAATAGGGCTTTTCTTCCTTACTTATCAATTTAATAAAAGTAGGTGATATTATGAAAGTGACCATACAGGAAGTAGCTCAAAAAGCAAATGTATCTGTTGCTACTGTCTCAAGAGTAATGAATGGAAACTATCCTGTTAAAGCGGAAACCCGTGAAACAGTATTGAAAGCAATAGATGAATTAAACTATATTCCAAATATGCAGGCACGTGAACTTACTCAAAAGAAATCTAATACTATAGGTGTAGTTGTCCCAAGTATTAATAATATGTTCTTCCCTGAAGTTATTAATGGTATAGAAAGTCATTTCAAGCAAAATTCTTTATCAATTATACTTACATGTACTGATAATAATCCAGAGGAAGAAAAAGCATGCATAAATAATCTAATATCTAGAAACGTATCTGGAATAATAGTTATAGGTCCAACTTCTGATACTATTAAATCTAAATTTTATAAAAATATTTCAGTTAAAATTCCATTAGTATTTATCAACTCTGAATTTGTTGATTCAAATATTTCCTATATCTCTAATGATGAAGCCTTTGGGGCAGAAATTGCTCTAAACTATCTCATAGAGCATAATCACAAAGATATATTATTTGTTCGTGGTAAAGATACATATTCTTATACAGTTAAAGAAAACGTATATAAAAAAATAATGACCCAATTAGATAATTTTAATTATGAAAATATTATTAATATAGGTAATGGAAATAGTAATAAAACTGTAGATAATACTATTAATATGTTTCTAGAGATACTACCAACATCATCTGCAACTGCCGTTTTTGCCTGCAATGATCTCATGGCCGTTGGTGTCCTTAATGCTTGTAAAAAGTTAGGAAAAAGAGTTCCTGATGATATATCTATAATTGGATATGATAATATTTCATTAAGTCAATTTATTGAACCTAAATTAACCACTATGGATCAAAATATGTTCTTACTTGGAACAAATGCAGCTATTTTATTAATTGAAAAAATTGAATGTGAAAATAAATATAGCAAAAGAATTATTTTAAATAATTCCCTAATTGAAAGAGATACTGTTAAACATATTTAGTATCTTATCATAAATAAAGTAGCTGTCTTTATGAAATTAAAGGTAGCTACTTTTATATTTATATAAATTTAGGATAAAAGGGGATTTTATATAATTAAAATCATTATTTATTTTCTAATCTTATTACATTCCAGGAAGCTTTATTTAATAATACTGTAAGTATTCCATCATTAATTTGGCCCCTCTCTACATTCTTAGGAGTAATATTTTCTTGTTTAGAATGGTTAACTACTTTCATATCATTACTCTCTAATACAATGTGCTCAATAACCTTATATCCTTCAAAACTTCTTAAATCACATGTTAATTCAATATCATCTTTCAAGTTACGATTAACTGCAAATACTGTGACTTGAGTTTTTTCTTCATTATATATAGCTATTGATTCGATATCATTTACATCAGTAAAATCTTTTGTATCATGCTTTGGTGAAGATAATACAGGTTGAAGTGCTATACCTCTTCCATACTTAGACACATGCAAGTATGGATAATATATAGTCTGTTTCCATGCTGGTCCATTAGTTTCAGTCATGATAGGTGCAATCACATTCACAAGTTGAGCTAAACAAGCTATTTTTACTCTATCAGAATGTTTCAAGAAAGTTATTAACATAAGTCCAACCAAAAGTGCATCTTCAAAATTATATATATCCTCTAATAATGCTGGTCCTTTTTGCCATGGATGATTTTGCATTATATCATTGTCACTTTCATTTGAATGAAACCAAACATTCCATTCATCAAAACTCAAATTAATAGTCTTTTTACTACGTTTCTTAGCTTTTATATAGTCACAAGTAGAAATTACTGTCTTAATAAAAGATTCCATATCAACACTTTGTGCTAAATAATTTTCTGTATCATTGTCTCTATTACCATAGTATTGATGAAGAGAAATAAAATCTACATAATCATATGTATGATTTAATGTTGATGCTTCCCATTCAGGAAAAGTAGGCATATCTTTGTATGAACTGCCGCATGAAACCAATTCAATATTGGGATCTATTAATTTCATAGCTTTTGCAGTTTCAGCTGCTATTCTGCCGTATTCCTCAGCCGTCTTATGCCCAATCTGCCATGGCCCATCCATTTCATTTCCTAAACACCATGTTTTTATTTTTAATGGATCTTTAAATCCATGTTTTATTCTTAAATCGCTATATTTTGAATCTTTTGCATGATTACAATACTCTAATAAATTACACGCATCTGAAATACCTCTAGTCCCTAAGTTCACTGCCATCATAATATCTGAATTAACTTTCTTACACCATTTAGAAAATTCATTTAACCCTATCTCATTGGTTTCTAAACTTCTCCATGCTAATTCTAACCTTTTTGGTCTTTCTTCTATAGGACCAACACTATCTTCCCAAAAGAAATTTGATACAAAATTCCCCCCTGGATACCTTATTACTGGTACATTTAATTCTTTGACAAGTTCAATTACATCTTTTCTGAATCCGTCTTCATCTGCACACGCATGACTTGGATCATAAATCCCACCATAGACAGCTCTTCCTAAATGTTCTATAAATGAACCAAATATTCTTTCATCTACTTTAGCTATTTCAAAGTCTTTATCTACAATCATTTTTGCTTTTTTATTCATACTATATCTCCTCCTATAAATTTTTTCTAAAAATTTAACCTTTTACTGCTCCTGCTGTCATACCATCAACAAAGTATTTTTGGAAGCACAAGAATAAAATAAATATCGGTAAAATTGAAAAGAATGATCCAACAATTAGTAAATCATAATTATTTCCATATGGGGTTAGAAGTGTATTAAGTCCAATTGGTAAAGTGAATTTGCTATTGCTCTTTAAGACTAGTAACGGCCATAATAGGTTATTCCAACTGTTCATTGTATTTAATATTGCCATTGCTGCAAATGATGGCTTCATAATGGGTAATATAATTCTAAAAAAGATTCCATATTCAGATGCACCATCAATTCTTCCTGCATCTATAAGCGCTTTAGGTATTCCAGATAGATATTGTCTAAAAAAGAATATAGTAGACGCATTCGCTATAGAGGGTAAGATTATACCAGCATAAGTATCTACTAAATTCATATTATTTATTTGGTTATAGAGAGGTAACATTAAAATTTCAAAAGGCACCATCATAACAAACAATACACAGATAAATAAGAAGTTTTTTCCTTTGAAATTATATGCCGCAAAACCATATCCAACACATGCACTAACAAATAGTGTGAGTGCTACTTGAATTATAGTTAATGCCATACTGTTAAAAAACCATCTAAAATAACTATGATCACCAGTAAATAAATAAATATAATTTTTAAGTGACATTTTTTCAAAATCAAATGATAAATTAATACCATTTCTTATAAGTTCATTACCATCCTTAAAAGATGAAATAAAAATTGTATAGAAAGGAATTATTAATATCACCCCTATTGAAGCGAAAATTATAAATAATAAAATCTTATCAACTAAAGTTTTTTTTCTTCCTGCTGCATTTGCTTCACTACTTACATTAGTCCTCATATTAATCCTCTCCTTTAAATGTTCCATTTAATTTTAATTGTGTTAAATTTATTATCATTGCAATAACAAATAATACGATTCCTACTGCTGAAGCATATCCCATAGCATTTTTTTCAATACCTTGTCTATATAAATAACCTACAATTGTAAGTCCAATATTTTTAGGTGAATTATTTCCTGCCCATAACATATAACTTTCTGTAAACATTGCCAAACCTGCATATACAGATATAGTAAGTACATAAATTGTTGTAGGTTTAAGTTGAGGAATTGTTATATACCTAAATTTTTGCCATATACTAGCACCATCAATATCGGCTGATTCATATAATTCCTCTGGAATATTTTTTAATCCTGAAAGAAAATATAGCATATTAACTCCGGTCCATCTCCAACATGCAAGTATTAATAATGTTATAAATCCTGTTGAACCTATCTTCAGCCATTTAATTGGTTCCATTCCAAACAGTCCTATAAGCTCATTCATTAATGATGTTGCTTGCTCTCCAAAAGCCAATCTAAAGATTGTACCTGCTACAACAACTGATGTTAAAGCTGGTAGGAAAAATATTGATTTAAAGAATTCCCTTGCCACCATTTTTTTACTATTTATTAAGCATGCAAGTATCATTGGAATTGGAATAAGTAATATTAACGTCCATATCATATATTTAAAACTATTATATAGTGCTTTTAAAAATACTTTATCACCCAAAAGTTTTACATAGTTTTTAGTTCCAACAAATTCTCTTTGACCTGGTAATACATTTTGAAAACTCATAATTATTGTATTTATCATGGGAGATATAAAGAAAATTATAAATACAAGAATAAAAGGTAATATAAATACATATGGTGCTACTTTTTTATTGTATATAAACTTCTTAATCATTTTCTTGCTTCCTCCTCTTAAACCTTTTTAAATTTTCAATTATCAATACTCAATTTCCAATGTGATAAAAAGGACTTTGACTATCTTATAAAATCAGCCTCAATTAATTAATGATAATTGAGCATTGATAACTAATTATTTATTACTGTAACTCATTCTCTACCTGTTCTTGTGCTTCTGTTAATGCTTCTGTTATATCTTGTCCGTCTTCAAATATGCTGTTTAATGTAACTGTGCATAAAGTATTATTAATAGTTGGCGATGCATCTACTGATTTAATTAATTTTATTTCATCTTTTATTTCATTTAATACATCAAAAGGATTATTTTTAAAATATTTTACAAACTCATTATTTTCATCATGAGTTATAGCTTCATTTGTCCATATATCTGTATTACAAGGATCAAAACCAAGCTTTTGCCATATCTTAACGTTTCCATCTTCTGAAAGTTTAGCAAATGCTAAGAATTCCTTTGCAAGCTGAACATTTTTAGCAGTTTTAGTAACAACTGTACCAGTACCACCACCACCTACAGAACTTGGCATTCCTTCTTCTAATACTGGAACTGGAGCTATAGCAATTTTTCCAGATAATTCTGGCATATAATTTGTATATCTAGACATTTGCCAGAAAGGCATAATTGCACATGCATAATCTCCATTATTATAAGCGCCATATGCTTCTTCAGTATCAGGTTGTCCACCAGGAACTGTTGCGATAGCATTAGCATCTTGAAGTTCTTTTAATTTAGTAATACCTTTAATCATCTCTGAGCTGTTTAATTGTGGCTTACCACTTTCATCAACATAATCAGTACTTTGCTGAGCAAGCATTGCATTAATTTGCCAAGTAGCACTTGTATCTGCTGTTCCTAAATATTTGCCTGTTGCTGCATAATATTTTTCGCCAGCTGCTTTAAAATCATCCCAAGTTTTAATAGTTGCATAATCTATTCCAGCTGCTTCTAATAGTTCTGTGTTATAAAATGCAACTGTTGCACCAACATGAGTTGGTAATCCATAAACTTTTCCATCCTTACTATAAAGATCCAAACGGGATTTAACTATTTTATCTTTATATGGATTAATAGCATCATTAAAAGATTCTAATTGAGGCTCTCCCTTTAAAAAGTTCGCAAATTTACCTAGCTCTATATCACACATATCCGGAGCACCTTTACCAGATAATAATGCTGATTGTAATTTATTATGCATATCATCATATGGAAGTACAGTAAAATTAATTTTTATTTGCTTATCAGGGTTTTGTTCATTCCATTGATTTAACATTTCTTCATAGAATTTCGCATGTAATTCTACGAATGTCCACATTTCCATCTCCTCTCCATTTTCTGCTCCAATTGTAGAAACTGTTTCTTTTCCAGATTCTGCATCAGAATTTCCATTTGAAGCTCCACCTGAACCACACCCTGCAAACATTGCTGCACAGAGTGATGCAGTGACCATTAATCCTGCCGCTTTCCTAAACGTTTTCAAAATATTCATAACTACTCCCCCTAATTTATTTTTTATTCTAATCACTATTATAATCATATTATTTTAAATAGCTTTATATAATTTTAAATAGTTTTATATAATCCAAAAATAATTCTGAATATAGTAGTGTTAAAAGCTATAATACTTTAATTTCCCTTATTTATGGAATATTTATTTTAATATTTTCTAAATATTTTTATATAAATATATAATAGTTAATATATTATTTTATGTCAATATATTTTTACATTTTTTTACTTTACATTAAGTTATACAATCTTTCCATCTCTATTTTTTCAGATATCCATACTTTCATTTTTCCTGGATTCCTATTATCCCATGCATAATATGGTATAGCAACAATTCTTTCACAATCATCTTTACCTACAATTTCAACACAGCCATTTAAAAAATTTTTTTTATATTCTGCTTCAAATTTCATTCTCCAACTTATCTCTATATTATCAATATCCTTATTATCAACTTCCTCTATACAATAAATAACTGGACCTCTTTGTATAGCCACTTTTCCTAAATTTTCTTTTACTTTTATATTACTTTTTACTAATTCAATTGGCATTAACATATTCAAATTTATTTCATCATTAGCTAGCCATTTTTTGCTTAATTTAATATATCCTTTTTGAATTTTATAGTTGTTAATCAACTTTCCATTAATTTCAATTTTTATATTTTTGCACCATGATGGATATCTAATAAACATACTCATTTCTTCATCTATAGCTTTATCTATTTTTATTTTTACCATTCCGTTCCATGGATAATTTGTTGATTGAATTACTTTAAATTCTTTACCTCTAATGTCTGTCGTTAGTGTATTTGAAATATATAAATTAAAATATAATCCTTCTTCACTTTTAGCATAAATATAATCTCCTATTGATGGTATAAACCTTGAAATCTGTGTGGGACAGCAAGAAACATCATACCACTCTTTTCTATGATGATTTCCATGTGATTCTAATGGATTTTCATAGAAAAACTTAGTTCCATCCAGCGATACTCCTGAAATAGTTCCATTATAAAGTTCTTTTTCTAAAACATCTATATACTTCGAATCTTTAGTCATCAAGTTCATTCTATGATTCCAATAAACCATCCCTACAGATGCACATGTCTCACAATATGCTGTATCATTCGGTAAGTCATAATCTCCTGTAAATCCTTCATTATCTTTTGATGATCCTATTCCACCAGTTATATACATATTTCTATTTACAGTGTTATCCCACACTCTATATAAAGCTTCCATATAACTTTTTTCATCTTCTATGGCAGCAATATCTGCGACTCCACAGAAATAATACATAGCTCTAACTGCATGTCCTGTTATTTCACTTAATTCTCTAATAGGTTTATCATCTTGATTATATTTTTTTCCGCCATACTTTTCCCTACTCCATACTTTATCTGACCATTCACAATTATGTCCTCTTTGCTCAACAAACCATTTAGCTAAATCTAAATATTTCTCCTCATTAGTCTCTCTATATAATTTCACTAATGCTAGTTCTATTTCTTGATGTCCAACTATCCAATTTTTTTTCCCTTCTCCAAATACATCTACAATATGATCAGCAAATCTTATTGCCACATCTAAAAACTTCTTCTTTCCTGTAGCATTTTTATATGCTATTGCACCTTCTATCATATGACCTGCACAATATAATTCATGAGCCATCATATCTGTCCATCTTTCATCCATTCTTCCAAGTACAAAGTAATTATCTAAATATCCATCTTCTTGCTGAGCCTTTGAAATCTTATCAATTATTTCATCAACATGCTTTTCTAATTCTTTATTAGGATTATTTTGAAGTGAATATCCTACACCTTCTATCACTTTATATACATCTGAATCATTGAATGCAACTCCAGTAAATCCTTCATATTCATGTCCATTATAAACTCTTTCAAAATTTAAAATTCTTTCTTCAGTTGCACACTTATCTAAGCATACTTTTAATGTTGTTTCTTGGTGCTTTTTTAGTCTTGGACTCCAAAAATTATCATTTATCTTAATCTCAGTAAAGTTTATCTTTTTTAATTCATTTTTACCCACACCATTTATCTCCTCTCCAAAAATTTTAGTTTACTTTAATCTTAATTAAACTATACAAATTTTATAATTTATATTAAACGTTTTAGTAAACTGGTAAAATAATAAGCAATTCACTAATTATGCTTATAACTTTTAATATTACAGCATATTTTAATAGTATTGCTATATACAACGTTTTCTTATACTTTATTCTTTTGTTCTTTAATTTATTTATACTATATCTTATATCTTAAATAAATAATCATATTATCTTATTATTTTAATTTTTTACTATACTTTCTCTAATTTACTCTATTATCCTTTTAATTTCTTAGTTTTATATTTTTATTAAACGTTTTTGTTGAAGGCATAAAGGATAGATGGTATTATTACGCATCTATCCTTTACTATAAATTTATTTTAAACTGCAAATAGATTTTCTTTCTATGAATTTGCAATTTATTTTATGTATTTCATGTTCTATATTTCCATTTTCTATCAAATTCATTAATAGTGCTGCTGATTTTTTACCAATCTCAAATAGAGGCAATTCCATTGTTGATAACATAGGATTATACGCTGTACTTGATTCTCTATTATCAAATCCAACAAGAGAAATATCTCTACCAACTTTTTTTTCAATACTTTCTAAATAATCATATACTCCACCTGCCATTACATCATTCATAGCAAAAATAGCTGTGACCCCATTTTGCATCAATATCTCGGCAGCCTTGCTTCCAGAATTTCTTTCCCAATCCCCATGTAAAATTAGCCTTGGATTGAATAAAATCTCGTTATCATATAATGCTCTTTGATACCCCAATAATCGTTCTTGAGTATGTATACTTCCTTTAATTCCGGCTATAACTCCTATTTTAGCATGACCTGCTTTTATTAATTTTTCTGTTGCATCATAAGCCCCTTGTTCATCATTAAATATTACAGATGTAAAATTTTTATCTTGATCAAAAACATATGATGTTACAATTGGTGTATCTAAATCATGAGGAATGCATTCTATCTCTCTACAATGACATCCTATATATATTATTCCTTCAACTTGCTTTGATTTCATCATTTTGAATTCTTCTTCTACATGCCTATAGTATTTATTGACTGTATAAAATTTTTTATTATACTTCTGATATAATCTTAAATTTCCAAGGACAAATTGATAGTTATGTTCATCACAATATTCATTAATTCCATCGACTATTCTAGGTGTATTAAATACTGTTAAATCCTCTGTTATTATGCCAATAGTCCTATTCTTCTTTTGTTTAAGATTTTGTGCAATCGCATTTGGAGTATAATTAAGTTTCTCTATATTCTCTAATACCTTTTTCCTAGTTTCATCACTTGCTCCTGGCTTTCCATGTATGATATTAGAAACCGTAGCAATAGACACTCCACTCACTTTTGCAATCTCTTTTATTGTTGCCATAATACCCTCCAGATTAAACGTTTTATATATACTATAATATCAAATTACTTTTTATATTTCAATTAATTATAGATAATATTAAAAAATAAAATAATTAAATTTATATCTTGTCTATACAAAATACATGTATTATAATAAAATTACGCACAACTTGTGCATACAACATTGTTTATTTAGAAAATGTAAATGTATACTTTTAGATATATTAAATAGATTTATTAATTTAAGGAGGACAATCATATGTCTATAACAGAAAAAAACTTTGGAAAAACAAAAGATAATATTGATGTAAAGCTTTTTACACTTACTAATAAAAATGGCATGAGTGCAGAAATTTCTACTTATGGTGGAACTATTGTTTCTCTTATGGTTCCAGATAAAAATGGAAACTTTGATGATGTCGTATTAGGATATGACAATATAACGTCTTATGAAAATGGAGATAAATTTTTTGGTGCTTTAATTGGTCGTTGTGGAAATAGAATTGAGCATGGAAAATTTAAAATAAATGATAAAGATTATTCATTAGCTATAAACAATGGACCTAATCATCTTCATGGAGGAATAAAAGGTTTTGATAGAGTAGTTTGGAATGCTGAAATACTCAGTGATCAAAATAATCAACTTAAATTATCTTACTTTAGTATGGATGGCGAAGAAGGTTATCCTGGAAATCTAGATGTTACTGTAATTTACACTATAACAGATGATAATTCTTTAGAAATAAAATATAAAGCTGTTAGTGATAAAGATACTGTTGTCAACCTTACTAACCACTCATATTTTAATCTTAGCGGTCATGCATCTGGAACTATATTAAATCATAAGCTAATGATTAGTGCTGACACATTCACAGTAAATGACGAATTTTCAATTCCAACTGGTGAAGTCAGAAATGTCGTTGGAACTTCTATGGATTTCACTGAATTAAAAAGTATAGGAGCACATATCGATTCTGATGATGAGCAAATAAAATTTGGTTGTGGATATGACCATAACTGGTTATTAAATTCAAATGGTGATATCTCTAAATTATCAGCTAAACTAATTGATGAATCTACTGGCAGAGTTATGAATATGTATACTACAACTCCTGGTGTTCAATTTTATAGCGCAAACTTTCTTGATGGTTCAGATGTAGGAAAAGGCAATATTCCATATGTAAAAAGAAGTGGTGTTTGTCTCGAAACTCAATTTGTTCCTAATGCTATAAATAATGATAAATTTGATTCTCCATTACTTAAAGCTAATGAAGAATACAATCACACTACAATATATAAATTTTCAACTTTATAAAAGCTCATAATTTCAATTTAATAAATAAAAATAGGGCTGTCGCACTAACTGATTAGTGTTCAGCTCCATTTTTATATAATCGAGCAGGAGGTAGACAATTATTTTGTCTACCGACCTCTCACACCACCGTACATACAATGTCGTCAACTTAAGAAAAACATATAAAATTTAATAAAAAAATACTTGATAATAAGTAAAAAAACTTGTAGCCTCGCTATAGATATAAAATTTATAACAAGGTTTATTTTATGGAAAACACTTAATTATTGGAACGTCTATAGAAGTTCTTGACACGTTTGAATGTGGTGAATACTTTGGTGTAAGTAAAAATCAGAATGAAACTCAAACAGCAATTGTGCAAAGTAGTGTTCACTAATTTATATTAACACACAAAAAAATGCCTCTTGTTAAAATACTTTACTATAGTTTTAACAAGAAGCTATATATTTTTTATAGTGTTTATTTAAAGTGTACTCTAAATAAATTATTTATTTATATTAAAACATTGTACTAGTAAAATTACTTTGCATTATTCCAATCTGTTGTAAATTTTTTAATTCCAGCATCAGTCAATGGATGATTTAACATTTGTAATAAGACAGGCATTGGTACTGTAGCAATATCTGCACCTGCTAAAGCTGCTCTAGTTACATGGATTGGATTTCTAATACTTGCAGCTATAATTTCTGTTTTAATTCCTTGAACTTTAAAAATTTCTGCTATTTCTTCTATTAACCTTAATCCATCATTTCCTATATCATCTAATCTTCCTAAAAATGGGCTAACAAATGATGCTCCTGCTCTTGCAGCCAATAATGCTTGCGCTGCTGAGAATATTAATGTCACATTTACTCTTATACCACTCTTACTAAATTTTTTTGTTGCTTTTAATCCTTCCTCAGTCATTGGTACTTTTATAACTATATTCCTATGTATCTTGCATAACTCCATCCCTTCTTTAACCATTTCTTCACATGTTGTCCCCATTACTTCTGCGCTTATTGGTCCATCAACTATCTCTGTTATTTCTTTTATTACTTCTTCAAAGATTTTCCCTGACTTTACTATTAAAGTAGGATTTGTTGTTACTCCTTGAATAACCCCCATATTATTGGCTCTTTTTATTTCATCTACTATAGCTGTATCTAAAAATAATTTCATAAATTAATAACCTCCTTCTAAAATCTTAATACTTTGCTCTATATCATCTAAATTAAAAACATAATAATTTAGTACTAATTTTTCATAAAATAATAATATGTTATATTTTTCTCTTTTAATAATTTGTACTCTATACTTATTTTCATATTAAATATCATCTAAATATTGATAATATTTTTGCTAAAATAAGTCCAATAACTCCAAAGTCTGCATCTGAGAATGTTGTTCCTCCAAATCCTAATCCCGCTAGTACTGGAAGTAACAATGCTGGTAAAAATGTTATAAATAATCCATTTACAAATGATCCAATTATTGCTCCACGTTTTCCACCTGTTGCATTGCCGAATACTCCTGCTGTTGCTCCACAGAAGAAATGTGGTACAACACCTGGTAATATAGCTGGTAATCCTAATGCTATTAATATAAATAATCCAACTACTCCGCCTAAGAAACTACATAAGAATCCTATTAATACTGCATTTGGTGCATATGGGAAAACTACCGGACAATCTATTGCTGGTTTTGAATTCGGAACTAACTTCATTGCAATACCTCTAAATGCTGGTACTATTTCACCAAGAATTAATCTAACCCCTGAAAGAATTACGTAAACTCCTCCTGCAAATGTTATTGCTTGAATTAATGCAAATACTACTAAATTCTTACCACCACTAAGTTCTCCTACATATTCTGGGCCTGCTACACAAGCAACTATTAAGTATAATGCTAACATAGTTATTGAAATTGCTACTGATGTATCTCTTAAGAATGTTAAGCTTTGCGGGAATTTTATTTCTTCTGTTGATTTTGAATTCTTTCCTACAACTTTACCAACTAATGCTGATAAAACATATCCAAATGTACCAAAATGTCCAAATGCCACTTGATCATTCCCTGTAATCTTTCTCATTATTGGTTGTGCCATTGCAGGCATTAATGCCATTGTTAATCCTAAAAGGATTGACCCTATAATTACCGCTACTGTTCCTGTTATTCCACTTGTATGTAATATTGCTGCAAACATACATGCCATATACAATGTATGATGCCCTGTTAAAAATATATATTTTAATGGTGTAAGTCTTGCAATTAAAATATTAACTATCATTCCAAAAGCCATTATTAATGCCGTTACTGAACCTAATTCTCCTAATGCCATTCCAACTATTGCTTCATTATTTGGAACTATACCTGTTATACCAAATCCATATTCAAACATTTTTCCAAAATAATCAAGTGATCCTGTAACTATACTTGCTCCACCACTTAATACCAAAAATCCCATTATAGTTTTAACTGTACCTGATATACAATCTGATAATGATTTTTTCTGTAATAATAATCCTATAAGTGCTACTAACCCAACCAAAATACATGGTTCACTTAAAATATCAACTATAAACTTTAACATTCCTTCCATCTCCCTTTTATCTTTTATAATCTTTTTCAACAGTTATATATGCAATCACACTTGTTGAAATAATTATATATTTAATCTTATATATGATTTAATTTAGTCAATACCTCTACCAATTTTTCCTTTAATTCATTAGAGTCTATCATATTATTTAATGAAACAACTTCTCCACCTAATCCTTCTAACCTACTTGAAAGATCCTTTGTTGCTACATAAATATCTGCTTGTGTTCCTTTTGCTGAAGATAAATCTGAATGAGACACATCAACTCCAGTTACTCCCAATTCATTTAAAACATTTTGGATATTCATTTCAATCATAAAACTACTTCCTAAACCTGATCCACAACATACTAAAATTTTCATAACAATTCCTCCTAATTTTACATTTATTTATTTAATATTTTTTTATAATATTTTCCACATCTTCATTTGACTTAGCATTAAATATTTTACTTAAATCTTCTGTATTCATAAGTAATTCCATCAGTTTTGACAATACACTCATATGTCCTGTGCTATCTTTTGCAGCTAATGTTATTACCAACTTAACAGGATCATTCAACTCACTTCCAAACTCAATTGGATTTTTCAAAGTCATTATACTAATACCTGTTTCGATAACTCCATCTTCTGGTCTTGCATGAGATAAAACAATACCTGGTGCAATTACCATATAAGGACCAAATTCTTTGAAGTTTTTTAGTATTTCATATTTGTAATGTTCTTCAACTAATCTAGCCTCTTCTAAAATCTTAGCTCCACTTATTATTGCTTCTTCCCATCCTATACATTCTTCTTCTACTTTTATAAATTCTGCTGTAATAACTTTTGATAGCATTTTACCTTCACCCCATTTATAATTTAAGTTTTTTGGTACAATATAATTATATTATTTTTGATATCATTTATGAATATGTTTACACAACCTTCTATTTCTAATTAGAAATGAAAAAGTGAACTTATTTTTTTCATTTTTGATTTAACAATTCTATACATTCTCTTACTATATCATCACAAGTCATACCATATTTTTTTGATAAAAACTCCATTCCACCAACTTCACCAAAGTGGTTCTGAACGCCTAAACTTCTCATAAGTGTAGGACTCTTTCTAGCTGCTACTTCTGCAATAGCACTATATAATCCTCCAATTACATTATGATTTTCTATTGTTACTGCTCTTTTAGTTTTATTTAATGAATTCACAATAGTTTCTTCATCTAATGGCTTTATTGTAGGAACTGATATTACTTCTGCATCTATTCCTTTTTCACTTAAGACTCTACTTGCTTCTAATGCTGCATGCGTCATTAAGCCAGTTGAAAATATTGTTATATCATTTCCTTCTTTTAAAACATCTACTTTTGATATATTAAATTCATAATTTTCATCATGTACTTTGGGAACTGACTTTCTTGGAATTCTTATGTAAATAACCCCATTATAATCAACTGTTTTTAATAAAACCTCTTTTAATTGAACTTCATCAACAACATCAATAATTGTTACATTAGGTATACTTCTCAAAACTCCAATATCTTCAAAACTCATATGAGTTCCACCATTTGTTTCTGCTGCAATACCTGCATCAGTCGCTATAATTTTTACATTTTGCTTTGCATATGCTAGTGAAATAGCTATTTGATCACATATCCTTCTTGATGAAAATGCTGTAAATGTACAAATATATGGATTCATATTGTAAGCACTCATACCACCAGCCATACTTGCCATATTTGCTTCACTTATCCCTACATCAAATGCCCTTTCTGGATAAATCTTTCTTAAAGACATTGTTCCATTTGCCTCTGCTAAATCAGCATCCATAAAAATTATATTTTCATGCTTTTCCATTAACTCTTTCATTGTATCGCATAACACTTGTCTCATCTCCATAATAGTATCCCCCTTACTTTAATTCCTCTAAAGCTTCTTTTAGTTGTTCATCACTTAATCCCATGCTATGATTCTTATATCCTGCTGTTTCGATTATTGAAACGCCTTTTCCTTTTATAGTATTTAATACAATAGCTACTGGTTTATCTTGATTTTTACCTTCTAAAATCGCATTATCTATATCTTCCATATTATGTCCATCTACATTTTTAACAAAAAAACCAAAAGATTCCCACTTTTTACTCATATCTTTCATGTCTATAATATCAACTAAATTTCCATCTAATTGCATTTTATTATAATCAACAAAAACAATTAAATTATCTAGTTTAAATGCAGATGCTGCCATTGCAGCCTCCCAAACCTGGCCTTCATTACATTCTCCATCACCAACTATGCAATACACATATGCATTATCTTTCTTTATTTTTGAGGCTTTAGCCATTCCAACTGCACAACTTATACCTTGACCTAATGAACCTGTTGTCATATCTACTCCATTTGTTTTATTCATATCACAATGACTTGGCAATAATGTATTCTCTTTATTTAAAGTTAGTAACATGTCTTTTTCTAAATATCCTCTATCTGCTAATGTTGCATATAAAGCTGGGCCTGCATGTCCTTTTGATAAAATAAATCTATCTCTTCCTTCCATTTGAGGATTTTCAACATCTATATTCATTTCCTTGTTATATAATAAAACTAAAGTTTCAACTATCGATAAACTACCACCATAATGCCCTTTACCTGCACTATGAATTTCTTCTATTAGTAACCTTCTTACTTCTTTTGCTCTTTCTTTAAGAAAATTAAGTTCTTCCACTCTCACAATAACTCCTCCTATTTTGTTTTATATTTTTTTAATATTTCTATTACTTCATCTTTCGATGAAGTAGTCATAAGCTTTTCTAAATCTTTTGGATTATTAATTAAACTCATAAATTCTAATAATGCACTTAAATGTGATTCTTTATCTTTTGAAGCAAATGTTAATATTATTTTTACTGGATCATTAAACTCACTATTAAATTTAATTGGATACTTTAAATTAATTAAACTCATACATGTTTCATTGATTGCTTCTCTCATATCTACATGTGCTAAACATATTCCTGGTGCTATTACCATATATGGTCCCAGCTCTTCCATTTTCTCTATAATTCTATCTTTATACTTGTCTGTAATATAATGTTTTTTAGTTAATATATTACATCCATTACTTATTGCATCCTTCCAATCATTACAATTTAACTTTAATTCTATATTTTCTTTTTTCAAGAAATCTTTTAATGAATATTTTTTAATTTTATTAACTTCTTCATCATTCTTCTTTTTTAACTCATATAAAATTTCATATTTTAACTGTTCCTCATCTTTAATATCACAATACTTTCTTACTTTAGCCAATATTCTATTCACTAATAAAAGCTCCTTACCAGCCCCTTCTTTCTTAGCAGCTGGCACAATATGATTTTCTAACTTTCTTATATCACTTTCTGAAAGCAATGGGGATATTTTTATGTAATCATCTTCGTTTAGAGATACAATATCAATAGTACTTATTATAAAGTCACAAGAATTTTTTAATTCCATATCAACATTTCTACTTCCATAAGTCCCTACAACATCTAAATTAAACCTTTCTGATATTTTTGAAGCTATCATCTTAGAAGCTCCTATACCAGAACCACATACTACAATTACTTTTGTTTTTCCACCTACTCTATGCTTATATTTATTTATAGCAGCTGCATAATGAAGAACTATATATGAAATTTCATGTTCTCCAAGTGATTTTCCTACAAACTCCTCTAAATATTTACAGGCCACCTCTACTACTTTGAATAATTCTCCTTGCTCCTGTTTTATTCTATCAAGTAATGGATTTTCAATTTTTGAATCATATTTAACTCTGTAAAGGCTTGGTCTTAAATGCAGTAATAATCCTTGATAAAGCCCATCCCTCTCTTTTTCAAATTTAATATTATAAATTGACTCCACATATTCTGTCATGTCCTTTATCAACCGCTGAAGTTGGCTTTCATTATTATCTTCATTATTTTGAAATGCATCATTAACAACCTTTGCTCCTAAAAGATGAATAACTATATAACAAGATTCCATCTCTGGAACAACAATATTGTAATGCTCTTCAATTTTTTTAATCATTTCTAATGCTACATTGTATTCAGCTGTACTTTTTACAAAACCATCATCTAACTTTGGAAGATGAATTACTTTTTCTAATCTAACTCTCTTTATCATTATAGCTAAATGAGTTATTAGTCCTCCATATGCTTCATCACTAAACTCTCTCTTCAATTCTATTTCAGCTTTTGTTATTAATGCATCTATAAAGTCTATATCTATATCTTCAAATAAGGTTCTAAATTGAAGATTATTTAATTTAGATTGTATTGATTTTCTGGAAACATATTTTACTATATCTTCTGAAGATGCACTTTTAGATAATATATCTATTACTGCATTTCTTTTATCTATTTCTAAACCATCTATTCTAATTCCCACTCTAGGTTTTCTAATCAATAACAATTTATACTTTTCTAGTTCTTCTTCTATTTCATCTAACTCTTTTAAAATGGTATTTTTAGATACATATAACTTTTCTTCAAGATCTTTCATTTTCACATCAGCATTGTTTTGAAGCAATTTTAGCATAATAAATAATTTTCTTTCCTCTTTTGAATATACATATTTATATGGTGTATATTCTCCAACAAATTCTTTCATGTATGTCTTTACTTTAGAGGCATTAGTCAATCTTATACCCTTTTTATATTTCTTATCAAAATATCCAAATCCATTTTTCAATAAAAAGGCTTCTATTTTATCAACTTTATATCTAATTCCTCTATTAGTTATTTTATACTTTTTAGCTAGTTCATCTAAGCTTACATAATCATCTTTTTCAATTATGTATTCTAGTATCCCTATGCAATCTTTGTTAAGTTCCATGATATCAAATCCCTTCTTCTATATTATATAAACTTAAATTTATATAATATACTACATATACATACTTTTTTTTTCTGTTCAAATATGAAATATTGAACTTTTTTAAAAGCCTCTATTTAAATTCTATTACTGATAACCCCATTAAAATAGAGTTCACTTTAAGTGCAACTATTTACCTATTTAACTTAAGTATGAGGGGGATGTCGCATTAACTCATTAATTATATAGTTGTTTAATTGAAGCATTACAAGCTAAAAAATCTTGAGGTCTTGGACCAAAAGAAATTATTTTTAAGTTTCTAATTCCAATTAAAGCTATTGCAACTTGTATAAATCCATTAATCATATCAGCAACTTCAGATGCAGTTCCAACTGGATATTCTGGTATATACGCTTGTACATTTCTAAGTGCTAAATTATAACTTGCATTAAGCATTCCACAATAAGCATCTCCATGTCCACCTATTAAATCCTATCCACTTTCTTCTGCTACTGCAACAAACATAATTGGCCAATCAAATTCTTTCGCAATATATTTCCAATACATTTAGGAAAAAATATATATATTCTGATAAATTGTTTGAATGCTTCAAATATATGAGGTATTATTAATTATATATTTATTACATTATATTTTAAACTTTTGTAGAACTGAGGTAGATGCTTATGAAAATAAATAAAGTAGCTGTTATTGGTGCTGGTGCTGTTGGAACCTCTATAGCTTTTGATATTATACTGCAAGGCATATGTGATGAATTATTAATGATCGATATTAATAAAGCTAAAGCTGAAAGTGAAGTTTTAGATCTAAAGCACTGTACAGGATATTCAAATTCATCTATAAAAATAAAATCTGGTGAATACTCAGAATGTTCAGATGCCGACATAGTTGTAATTACTGCAGCTGCACCACTTATAAAAGGTCAGACAAGACTTGATATGCTTTCTACTGCAAAAAAAATCACTAAATCAATTGTAAATCCAATTATGCAAAGTGGATTTAATGGCCATTTTGTAATTGTTACAAATCCAGTCGATATAATAAGTTATTATGTTTATAAATTATCTGGATTACCTAAAAATAAGATAATTGGAACTGGTACTGCTTTAGATTCTGCAAGATTAAAAGTGTTACTCGCAGATTTAATAGGTGTTGAAGCTAGAAGCGTTCAAGCATATACAATTGGTGAACATGGTGATTCTCAATTTATCCCTTGGAGTACTGTTAGTATTGGTGGTAAGCAATTTTATGATATCTTAATAGATAATAAAGAACGTCTTAATGGATTTAATTCAGATAAAGTCTTAGAAGAAATAAAGAAATCCGGATGGAAAATTGCAGATATAAAAGGAACTACTAATTACGGAATTGCTGCTACTACCGTTGATATTATAAAATCAATTTTAAATGATGAAAGTAAAGTAATTCCTGTTTCAGCATTTCTAGAAGGTGAGTATGGCATAAATGATGTTTTCATAGGTGTACCTACTATTATTAATAGAAGTGGAATTTCTGAGATTGTTGAATTACGTTTAGATGAAGAAGAACAAAGTTTATTTAATAATTCTGTTTCTATACTAAAGAAATATATAAATCAGCTATAATAACATAAAAAACCGTTATATCAATTAATCATATTCTTATTGATGTAGCGGTTTTATTAATATCTATATTTAATTTTCATCACCATTTATTATGATATCCAATTTTCCTGTTTCTGGTGAAATAATTAGTCCATGTACCCTTACACCCTTTGGAAACAATGGATGATTTTTTATCATTTTAACACTTTCTCTTATTGATTCTTCTGCACATGAAAAACCATAGAGCCACCCTTCAACATCAATTCCTGCATACTTTAGAATATCAAATGTATCTTTGTTTATACCTCTAATTTTCATTTTATCAATAAGGCTTGTTGTATCTAAATTGCTCATACCACAATTGTGGTGCCCAACTACAAATACATCTTCAGCCCCAAATTCATAAACTGCAACTAGTATACTTCTCATTACTCCGCCAAATGGATGCATTATAGTTGCTCCTGCATCTTTAATTATTTTAGCATCACCATTCTTTATATTCATAGCCTTAGGCAGAAGTTCTGTAAGCCTTGTATCCATACAAGATAATATAGCCATCTTCTTTTTAGGAATTTTATCAGTTACATAGCTTTCATATTGTTTTTTATTTACGAATTCTTTATTATATTCCATTATACATTGTAAACTACTCATATTTATCTCCTCATATCTTTATGTAAATTTATTCTATTAAGTGTATAAAATCCCTTGGAATTAATTATAACAATAATTTATTTAACTTTAAACAAATTATTTAGTAAAGTTATTAGTTAAATCTGATGATTTTAAAGACCGAATATAAAAATAAGGAGCAGATAATATTTATTAAAAATCAATATTATCTACTCCTATTTAAAGCATATTTTTTTAGAATCTAAAGTCACGTTGTCCTTCATGTAAATCATGAAGATGATCCAGAACTATTTTTCTTACTTTTTCATTTGGTATTCTATCAACTTCTTCTTTTATCACCTTTTCGCCATTTTTTCTTGTAATCTCACTTGCATAATCCTCTAAATATTCTTTTAATGTCATAAGTGCATTTGGCTGGCAACAGTTTGCTATTTGTCCTGATTTAACAAGACTCATAAATCTGTCCCCTGTTCTTCCTTCTCTATAGCAAGCTGTACAAAAACTTGGTATATATCCAAGTTCAAGGAGCCAGTTAACAATTTCATCTAATGTTCTATTATCATTCACATCAAATTGTGCTGAATTATCTTCTTCCTTCTCTTTTTCAACATAACCGCCAACGCTTGTTGATGAACCTCCACTTATTTGAGATACTCCAAGTTCTAAAACTCTTTCCCTAGTCTTTTGAGATTCTCTTGTTGAAACTATAATTCCTGTATATGGTACTGCAATTCTAAGTACTGCAACGATTTTAGCAAATATATCATCTGAAATTGCATTCGTAAACTCTTCTGGATTTATATCATCAGCAGGTCTTATTCTTGGTACACTTATAGTATGTGGTCCCACTCCCTTAGCAGCTTCTAAATGCTCCGCATGCATTAAAAGCCCTACAAAGTCATATCTATATAAATTTAATCCAAATAAAACTCCACATCCAACATCATCAATTCCTCCATCCATTGCTCTATCCATTGCTTCTGTATGATATGCATAATCATGTTTGGGACCTGTTGGATGTAGTTCTTCATATGCCTTCTTATTATAAGTTTCTTGAAATAAAATATATGTTCCAATTCCTGCCTCTTTAAGTTTCGAATAATTTTCCACTGTTGTAGCTGCAATATTTACATTAACTCTTCTTATATCTCCATTCTTATGTTTTATACCATAAATTGTTTTTATGCTTTCAAGAACATACTCTATTGGATTATTTACTGGATCCTCACCAGTTTCTAATGCTAATCTCTTATGTCCCATATCTTGAAGAGCTATGACCTCTTTTTTAATTTCTTCTTGAGTAAGTTTTTTTCTTCTAATATGCTTATTTTTATAATGATAAGGGCAATATGTACACCCATTTATACAGTAATTCGATAAATATAATGGTGCAAACATAACTATTCTATTTCCATAAAATTTTTGTTTTATTTCTTTAGCTAGCTTGTACATCTTTTCGTTTTCATCTTCTAAATCACATTCAAGAAGTACAGCTGCCTCCCTATGAGATAATCCCTTGAAAGTTTTTGCTTTTTCTAAAATTTCATCAATCAACTTACGATTACTTTTATTTTCTTCAGCAAAGTTAAGTGTTTCTAAAATCTCCTCATGATTAATAAACTCTGTTGCCACTTTTGATTTTACATTATACATTTTTACATCTTCTTTCTTAAAATAAATTGTATAATTCGTTCTGACAACAAATGAATTATTTAAATAATAACTACATCTTAATACAAGGATATACTTCATAAGGCTCACTAAATATTATTTATTTTCCACTTTTAGAATACATTGTCTTAACACTTATTCCTTTAATCATTCCAAGCTTTCCTGACAATGAACTTATGATATCATTAGTTGCATCCACAACAATGCTTATTACTGAAATTCCCTTTTCTCTGTAAGGAATTCCCATTCTTCCTATTATATATTGTCCATATTCATGTAATATTAAATTTAATTTTTCAGTTGCTTTCATATCTTCAACTATAATTCCAATCAATGCAATTCTAGTTTCCATAAAACTCATCCTTTCAAGATAAGATTTCAAATATACTCGTTTAATGTTAGTATAATAGCCTTATTATTAGGATTTAATCCTTGTGTATTTCAGAACGTTTTATATTTTCTAATCTTCTCTCTTAGAAAATTCTTCAAGATAAGACTTGTTATTATTTTAACATATATATTTTTACTATAAAACCCTTTAATTACAGAATATATTTAATATAAAAAATAAAGAACGAAGCTATTGCACTTAATAATTTGTAACACTTTATATTTACATTACAAATTAGAACTTGTTTATTAATGCTCAATAATCAGGCTTAATAAACAAATTCTATTCTGTGCAACAGCTTCGTTTTATAATTATAATTAATTAGAAACTAACTACAAGTCCACCATCATCAGCATAAATTGTACTTATTCCACCAGCTTCAAATATTATGATATCCTTAAAATCATATCTATTTTTTATTTCTTCTTTTAATTTTTCAGCTTTTTCTCTAGCATTTACATGGGTTATTCCAATAACCTTATTTTTAATATCCGCACCTTCTTCTCCAATAATTTCAATAAGCCTATTAAAAGCCTTCTTTTTTCCTCTTACCTGCTCTTTTAAAATTATTTCCCCATTCCTATTATCACACATTATAGGTGTAATATTAAGAAGTGTCCCAACAAATGCTTTTGTACTGCTTATCCTTCCATTTTTAGATAGATTGTCTAATCTCTCAGCCAATAAAAATGTCCTCACATCATTAATATATTCATTAACCTTTTCCACAATCTCATTTGGTTGTAATTTTTGTTCTATCAGTTGCTTTAACTTTAAAACAATTAAGCTTGCACCAGCAGTTGCGTTTTTGCAGTCAAATACATGTACAAATGTTTCTGGAGATTTTTCTTCCATCATAGATTTTGCTAGCATGGCACTGTTATGTGAGCCACTAAGTTTATCTGAAATAGTAACAATAAAATTATTCTTCTTTTCTTTTAATGCTTCAAAAAATTCATTTGGTGATGGACAAGCAGTTGCTATTTTATTTTTTGTATTTTTCATTTTAGCAATCAATACTGATTGTTCTAAATTCTTATCAATAATTTCTTCACCATCAATTATTATTTTAAATGGAACTCTTTCCATACCTGCTTCATTGTCAAATATTTCATTGTTATAATCTATACATGTGTCCATAATTATTGTATTACCCATAATATCCTCCGTATTTAAGTCTATAACTTATTAATTAATATATAATTATAAAAAATTAATATATTGCTTGTATTATATCATATGATTTAGAATGAATACATATAAAATAAGCTGCCTCATGCTAAAATCATTTTTCCAATTTTATGAAACAACTTAATTTTTATTATCTTATTCGCTTGTATACTCTAAAAACTCTTCAACATTTTCTTTTGTGACCTTACTATGCGATGACCTCATATACTTGTTATTTTCTAATTTATCAATTGAATTCATATCACCTTCAATAGATAAAGTATATGCAATATCAAAAATATAGCTTGCCTGCGATTTATAATCATTAAATACAGTTCCAATAATATTCCCATTCTTAATAGATTCTAAAGCTTCTCTTATTCCATCTGTTCCAACAATTATTGGTTTATTTTCTTCACTTATATTTGAATCTTCTAATGCTTTTACTACTCCAAGCGCCATTTCATCATTATTACTAACAACAACCTCAATTTTATCACCATATTCATTAACCCAATTAATCATTTTTTTATATGCATTTTCCCTTTTCCAATTTGCAGTATCATCTGCAAGCTTTTCAATTTGAACTCCATTATTTATTAAAGTTTTAATACAACATTCTGTTCTTATTAAAGTATCCTGATGTTCAGGATCTCCTTCCAACATTACATATTGTATCTTACCATCATTATTTTTATCTATCTTTCTCATATCATTTATATAAGAATCTATAATTATATCTGCTTGCATTTCACCTGCTTCTTCTGATTTTGTTCCCACATAGTATACTTTATCCCATAGCTTCATATCCTCTTCAACTGGTTCACTATTAAAAAACACAATAGGTTTATCTGCTTTTTTACATTTATCAATAATTGCTGACGCCATTGTCCTATCAAACATACTCATACAGATAACATCATAATCTTGATCAATAAAAGTATCAACTTGAGCATCCTGAATTATTGAACTTCTATTTCCATCTGCAACGTTTACAGTTACTTTATATTCATTTGAGCTTTTATTTTTCGCCATTTTCTCTATATGTTCAGCTATTGAGTTAATAAAAGGATCTTGTTTATCAAAAATTGTTACCCCTATTTTTATCTCCTTTACCTTATCTGATTTAATAATATTGCTATCCATTCCACATCCCAAATAAAAATTACATGTGCAAATAATTACAATAGAAGATGTTATTTTTTTTATAGAACAAAACATATTTCCCCTCCTCATTACCTAACAAATAGAAATAGTAATCGTTGATTTTCTTTAGAATACATATTCTCTTTTGTTATTATTATAGATGGAATAATATTATTTTCATTTTTATTATTATTAATAAAGTTAATTGCATTTTTTATTCCTAGGTATCCAATATTAAATTCATTTTGAAGTACTATTCCATTTATAATATCTTCTTCTAAAAATGAAACTATTTTATTAGTGCTGCCCCATCCATAAATCTTAATATTACTACTTATAATCCCATTATTTATAAGATCCTTTTTAACTTGTGCTATAGATTCTAAAATTTCTATATCAAATGTTATTACTATATCAACTTTATTCTTAGTTAACAAGTCTTGCGCCTTATTATAATAAGTATCTACTTCACTATCATTAAATTTTTCCATAATTATGTTTACATTTTCATTTTCCAAAATGTTTATTAGTCCATTATATCTATCTTCGACAGCAACACATTTTAAATTATTTGTAACAATAGCAATCTTTTTATTCCTATAATCTGATTTTAATATTTCCTTACCTAAACTTTTTCCCGATTCATAATTATCAAAAGTTACATTATTTATTTTATGTTTTGTCTTAATAGAAGATTCTAATAATATTATTGGAATTTTCTCACTTGCTTCCTCTATACTATTACTAATTTCATTATAATCTGTAGGAGATATTAGAATAGCATCAGCTCCACTTTTACTCTCTTTTTCTATTAATTCTTTTTGTTCTTGTATATTATTATTTTCAGATAAAGATATAAATTTGATATTTGCATTTACCTCCTTAGCCGCTTGCTCTGCACCTTCTTTCAAAATTACTAAACTTTCATCAATTTTACCTCGTGTAATTATGGATATATCGTATGTATTTATTTCCTTTGGTGAGTTAAGTGCCTCATTTAATAACAATAAAAAGGACAATAACAGTAGCAAAAATAAAAAGATAAACTTTCTTTTTTTAATTTTTTTCACGCTTCTCTGTCCTCCCTTCAATTTTATTTTCTTCATATTTAATACAAGGCATCTTAATTCTAACTGTTGTTCCTTCATCAGGTTCACTATATATTTCTAATCCATATTTATTACCAAAATATATTTTTATTCTTTCATTTACATTTTTAAGTCCAATTCCAGATCCCTTAGTCTTATTCTTCTTTACATTTTTTAATAAGTTTTCTACTTCTTCCTCTGTCATTCCAAGTCCATTGTCTATAATATCAATATATAATTCTTCTTCTTCAATATATGCTTTTATTAATATCTCTCCATCTCCATCCATAAACTCCATACTATGATATATGGCATTTTCCACTAATGGCTGTATTATTAGCTTGATGCTACATAAATCCAACACTTCTTTTTGCGCTTGTATATCATAAATAAACTTATTTTTATATCTTATATTTTGAATTGTGAGATAATTACGAACATGCTCAAGTTCATTTTCAACAGAAATTATATTCTTTCCTTTACTTAAACTTATTCTAAAAAGTCTTGCTAAAGCGGTTACCATAATAATGGCTCCATCATAGTTTTCGTTTTCAACCATCCATATTATAGAGTCTAATGTATTATATAGAAAATGTGGATTTATCTGTGCTTGCAGTGCATTTAACTCATTCTTCCTCTTCGCTTCTTGTTCATAAACAATATTCTCCATAAGTATATGCATCTGATTTACCATAGAACTAATCGCTCTTCCTAAATGTTGAATCTCATATGAACCATTAACTGAAATATCAATGTCACTTTCTCCACTCTCAAATTTCTTCACTGATTGTTCTAGTTCTATAATTGGGTTAGTTATGCGAATTGCAACAAACATATTAATAAAAGTAAGAACAAAAATTAGAAAAAATACAATAAATAAAGCGAAAATCCCCATTTGACGATAATCTGAAGTAATGTCCTGCATTGGCATAACACACACTATTTTCCATCCGGTGTAGCCGACTGTTTTCGTAGTAATAAGCCTATCTTCACCTTGAAATACTTCTTTACAAGTCCCATCCTCATACTCTGATGTTGCAATATTATTTTCTTTAATTAAATTTGAATATATTAATTGTTGTTTAGGATGATAAATGATTTCACCATCTCCATCCGTTAGATACACATAACCAGTCTTTCCAACATCAACATTTTTAAAAATTTGCTCTATACCAGTGAAATTCATATCTACAAGTAATACTCCCGATGAAACTTGCCCATCATAAGTAATGTCTACTGCCCTACTTAATGAAACTACCCATCTATATTTATAATCTGAATCTATAAATAAATTTTGAACATGTGGTGTGGAAAAATGTAAATTTTCACTTTTGTTTTTTGCTTTTAAAAACCATTCACTTTTTCTTGGATCTATGGACTTCTTTATTTGTCCTATCGGTGAAGATGATACAACTTGTCCATCATCAGAAAATACACTTATGCTTACAAGTGAATCTTCATTTGTTTCATATAATAAATCTAATTCTTTATTTACATTAGATATAGCGAAATTATTTTTTTTAAGAACATTATAATATGTTGTATTTGATATTTTCATCATATTTCTAATATAACTGTCTAAATTCAAGTTAACTTGCTCAACCAAAGATATGTTATTTTTACATACCATATCTTCTGTTGAATTTATAAAACTTAAATACATAGTTCCACCGAGAATTACCATGCCTGTTATAGATATTATTGTAAAGGTAATTGATATTACCTGTTGTATACTAGTTTCTTTATATTTTTCTGAAATATCTTTAATCTTTGAATTAATTAATTTAAACACAATGAAATCAACTCTTCCTATACTTAGATGGCGATACCTTAAATTTCTTTTTAAATACATAACTAAAATAGTTTGCTTCAGGATATCCAACCTTTTGTGCAATTATATATGTTTTCTCATCTGTCGTATTTAATAATTTAACAGCTTCTTCCAGCCTTATTTCTGTAAGATAATTTACAAAAGTCATGTCAGTTTCTTTTTTAAAGATTGTAGAAAAATATGTCTGGCTAATATGTAATTCTGAACATAATTTTTCCACTGAAACTTCATCATCCATATAATTCTTCTTTATGTATTCTTTAGCTTTTTCTATAAGTACCATTGATGAATTTCGTCTTTCTCTTTTTATATACTCATTTATCTTAATTGCTTTTTTAATAAAATTTTCTTTTATTTCTTTTATTGAATTGAATTTATCTAAATAACTATAGCAATTAAAATCCTCACCAAAAATTTCACTTATACTCAAATTATATGTTTGTATTACTTTTAATAAAGCAGTCATAAATTCCATAAGGTATATTCTATATTGATTAAAGGGCAACACTAATTCTTCCATATTCTCAAAAATGTTATCTATAACTTTAGATATGTCTTCTTTTGAAGATACTTTAATTACATTTATTAATGATCTTTCACTTTCATCATCAAGTTGTAAGTTAGCAGTATTATCTGGTTCTACATCCTCAATATAAATAACTTTTTCATTTCCTAATATAACTCTATATTCTAATGCATTTTGTGCACCTTTATATGAAAAGGATATTTGTGATGGTATATCTACTACACTTCCTACACCTATAGATAAACTTAACCCCACAATTCTTTTAAAACTTTTGCAAACTTCATTTAATCCATTTATGAACATGCTATTATCTTCCTGTGCATACAAGTTACCAATTACTATTACATTGTCCATATATAAGAAAGCAATGAATTTACAGTATTTCTTCATAATTTCATCTGTAACTTTTTTTGCTGATATAAGCATCAATGAATTTTTCTCAGAATACTGACCTTCATTTAATTCATCATTATCTATATGTATAACTCCTACTATAAAACATGGAAATTTAAAATCAATACCAATGTTATTAATTTTCATATTCCAATCTTTATCATATATCCTACCTTCAATTGCACCTACTAAAAATTGTTCTCTTATAACGGGAAGACTTTCAAGATAATATTTATGTAAAATTTCTATATTTCTTTTTTCATCATATTCCTTATCAAGCTGTATTTTTAACTTTCTTAGAATATCAATAAGTTCAATAGAGTTAATTGGTTTCAATACGTATTCGATTACATTAAATTTAATAGCTTCTTTAGCATATTCAAAGTCATCACATCCTGAAAACACAATTATTTTAGTTTGGGGCATATTTTCTGCAAGCTTTTTTCCAAGCTCTAGACCATCCATATAAGGCATTTTAATATCTGTCATTATAATGTCTGGCTGTAATTTTTCTGCCTTTTCAAGTGCCTCTTGTCCATTTTCAGCATCCCCTACAATCTCAAAGCCGTATTCCTCCCACTTAATTTTTTTTATAATTCCAAGTCTTATTTCTTCTTCATCATCAACTATTAAAATTTTATATAAATTCATTAGTAAATCCACCTCTTAACTATAGACTTAAAATATTTCTATAGTTATTATATCATATATATAGAAAAATACACCAATATATAATATTCTATCTTATCACTTCTTTTGTCAATTTAGAATTATATGTAATATATATCGTGATTTGATTTATATAAAGATTCAATTGCTTTCAAAATTATATTTCAAACATAAGTAAACAAAAAATAAAGTGATAGAAATTCAAAAGTAAAATTCCTTCATAAGAATCACTTTTATCGATCTATCACTCTATTCTTTAATTCTTTAATTCTTTAGTTTCATAATATTAATTAATTTAAATTTTTTAAGCATACAATCTAAGGTTTCAGCCTGTGCAGTTAATTCTTCACTTGCTGCTGCACTTTCTTCTGCTACTGCTGAATTAGATTGAACAACATCTGATATTTGCTCTACTCTATCATTTATTTTCCCTATAAATGATGCTTGTTCTTCTGATGATTTCGCAATATCTATAGCTAGATTTGTAGCTTCTTGGGTATTTTCTACAACTTTTTGTAATGAATTTGATGTTTTCGATACAATTATTTTTCCACTTTCTACTGATTTTATTGAATTTTCTATTAGCTCAGTAGTCTTTTTAACTGCTTCTGAAGATTCTTCTGAAAGTTTTCTAACTTCCTCCGCAACAACCGCAAATCCCTTTCCAAACTCTCCAGCTCTTGCAGCCTCTATAGCTGCATTAAGTGCTAAAAGATTTGTTTGTTCCGCTATATCATCAATAGTTTTTACTATATTTTTTATATTTTTTGATGAATTTTCAATGTCTTTCATTGCAACTATCATATTATCCATCTCTTTATTACTTTCATTTATACGTTTTGCCAATTCTTTTACTATCTCATCAGTTTTTTTTGCGTTTTTAGAATTACTTTTTACTTGCTCATTTATTTCTCCAATTGATATTGTCAGTTCTTCTATTGCACTTGCTTGATCTGTTGCACCTTCTGATAGGCTTTGTGCTGTTTTTGAAACTTGTTCCGAACCTCCGCTCACTTGTGTTGTTGCTTCTTTTATTTCATAGAATGTCTCGTTTAATGAGGATAAAATATTGTCTAATGAATTCTTAAACTGTATAAAATCTCCTCTATAATTTCCATCAGTAGTAATACTTAAATTACCTTTTGCTATATGAGCTAAAACTTCATCTATTTCACTAATATATCCTTTGATATTTTTTATCATTTCTTTAAAGGATAATGCTAAATCTTCAAATTCATCTCCTGTACTACATTCTATTTCTACATCTAATTTTCCATCTGCTATTTTTCCTGCAGCATCCTTTATGATTTCTAATGGGCCAGAAATTGCTTTTAAAATTTTATTACTTAATTTTGATGATATTATAATGAAAAATATTATTGCCATAAGTGTAATACATATTGACATTATTTTTAAATATGATAGATTTTTAATTACTTCATCACATTGAGCAATATTAGCTTCTAATAATTCATTTATATCTTCTGCAACTTTATTAGTTATTGCTGCACCATTCCCCTTTAATTCATTTTTCGCTTTTTCAACACTATCTGCTAATGCCAAATTTAAAACTTCTTCTCTTGTCTCTCTATATTTTATTATGTCATCTGCTAGATTCTTATAAATTTCTTTTTCTTTTGGAGTAATTAATGTCTTACTAACTTCTAATAATAAATTTTCTGTATTAGTTGCATTTTTATTTAATGCTATATTTGCATTATTTAATTCAGTTCGGTTAGTTGCCATTACTACATCTCTTAAAATTGCTGTTTGATTATTGAATTCCATTCCAAGTTTTCCTATTGTTCCTTGAGAATACCCATAATTCTGTATAGCATTTTTATATT